>JAZKHF010000149.1:0-3028 GCA_040385545.1 Pseudomonadota bacterium | reverse complement strand
CAGGTGGTGGGCGTTGTCGGGGTTATCGGCCCGACGCGATTGAACTATGCGCGCGTCGTACCCATGGTGGATTTCACCGCCCAAGCTTTGACGAGATATATGCAATGAATGATCCCGAAGACGTCAACGAACAAGACCGGCACGAAGAAGCCGATGCGATCCGCGCGGAAACTGCGGCCGATGCGCCCGAACTGGCCGAGCACGACCGCTACGCCACGCTCGAGCGAGAGCTGGAGGAAGCGCGCTCGAAGGCGCTCTATGCCGCCGCCGAAGCGCAGAATGTTCGCCGCCGGCTCGAGGCGGACAAGCAGCAGGCCTCGACCTATGCCGTGACGGGCTTCGCGCGCGACATGCTCGCGGTCCGCGATCACCTCGACCGCGCGCTCAGCCACGTCCCCGAATCGGCGCGCGCCGATGAGAGCCAGAAAAGCTTCCTCGACGGCATCGAGGCGACGCTGCGCGAGCTCGACACGATCTTCGCGCGCAACGGCATCGAGCGCATCGCTGCGAAGGGCCTGCCGCTCGACCCGAACCGGCACCAGGCGATGGTCGAAATGCCCTCCGACCAGGAGCCGGGAACGGTGATCGAGGAGATGCAGGCGGGCTATATGCTCAAGGACCGCCTGCTCCGCCCGGCGCTCGTCGGGGTTGCGCGCGCCGGATAAAAACTTTTGGTTAAGCGGGGAGGTGACAATCTCCCCGCGCCCCTCCATGGTGCGCCGCGGGGGAATCGGATGTCGAAAACGCGTCTTCATTCCGAACAGATCTACCAGGCGATGGTCGATGATGAGGCGTTCGCCGAACTGCCCAATATATTGGCAGAGGCGGTCGGCGCGCGGTCCTGCGTTATCCATTGGCGCGACACGCGCCAACAGGCGGAGATCATGGCGCACTCGCCTTATTTCACGCCCGACCAGATGCGTGAGTATGCCGAAAAATTCGTTGAGCATGACCAATGGAGCATTGGGGGCAAGCAGCGTCCGTTCATCAATCGCGTGTGGAATACCAAGGAAGTTGTCTCACCCTCGGACTATCAAAACAGCATCTTTTACAACGAGTGGATTCGGGGGATGGGAGATGACACCTTCCATTGCATCGGCACCGTCATGGAGACCGACCGCGGGTTCGGCATGATCGGGCTTCACCGCGGCCTCGGGCAGAAAGATTTCGACGCCGAGGCGATCAAGGGGCTCAACCGCAATATCGTTCACCTGCGGCGGATGATGACGGTGCGGGCGCGGCTCGCGACCGACAACATGCGGGTCCGCGGGCTCGTGGCGTTGCTCGACGCCAATCCTGGGCCGATGCTGGCCGTCACGGCGCACGGGCGGATCGTCCACGCCAATGCCGCGGCAGTGCGCCTGATCGAGCAGGGCGCGGCGCTGCGCGAGGCGGCGGGTTATCTCCACGCCGCGGCGTTTGGCAACGAGGTCAGCCTGGCGAACGCCATTGCTCGCGCCGCGGACCAACTGTCGCCGGTGGCGAGCATCCTGACCATCACCAGCCCGGGCAGCCAGCGGCTCGAGATTACCTTCGCACCGGTCAGAGACGGCGGGCGCGGATTGGTGCTGGTGTCGGGGCACGACCCCGACAGCCAATTGCGCGAGGCGCTCGCCCCGCGCGGCGCTGGGGATGCGCTTGCGCCGCGTGAACTGCTCGTCGCGCGCTATGTCGGGATGGGCCTTCGCAATCGGGAGATCGCCGAGCGAATGGCGGTGACCGAGGGGACGGTGAAAGCCTACCTCCACAACCTGTTCGTCAAGACAGGCGTGTCGACCCGCACCGAACTTGCCTTGCGCATCGGACCCCAGTCGCCGCGGTGATTCCGGCGGCGGTGCCGACCCCTAACTTTCGATAACTGCCGTCCTCCAATCGGCTTTGCTATGGTGCTGGAAGCGGGCGCGGGGGTGCTTGGCGCAGGGAAACGGAGACACCGGGTGGGCAAGGCAATTCATCGATCGTGGAGTACGCTGTCCGAGGATGGGTTCCAACCTGTCGCCGCCACGGTCGCGCTCGACTTCTCGGGGCTGTTCACCGAAGGCAGCTACGAAGGAACCGCATTCGCGGGCCGCATCCACTACGATTCCACCACGGCCCCTACGGAGCGCCATGTCTCCTTCTGCATGTATGAACAATGGCCCAGCCCGCTGGTGACGATGGCAGTCGGCGGGCAAGTCCTCGCCGCGCAAGGGGCCGCGGTTTACGACAGCGTGTTCGACGGCACCGCCAACCATTATGACTTCGTCACCATGTACGGCACCGGGCCGTTCGACGGGGTCGAGGAAGCGGCCTTCTTCGAACTCTATTTTGCCGACGAAGACGGTGCCACGCTCGTGGGAACTCACCTGCCCGACGCGCGTCAGTTGATGTCGATGCCCGTCAAACAGGTCTCGTTCGGCACCAATGCCCCCGGCAATGCAATGAGCGTCGGCAGTTTCACGCTCACCGCGGCAGGCTGATCGAGCCCCGCGGGCGTCCCTCAGTGCACTTCGCGCTGCTGCGTTTGCGCCTTTGTCGCGAGGGTAAAGCGGGGCTCGCTTTGCGGGGCGGTGCCTGACGCGAGCGCGGCGGCGCGGCGGCCGACTTCGGGCCCGTGCTTGAAGCCGTGCCCCGAACCGCCCCCCACCAGCACGACGTTGACATGCTCGGGGTGGCGATCGATCAGGAAATCGCCGTTCGAGCTATTCTCATACTGGCAGACGCGGCTCTCGGTCAGCGGGGCGCCGCGCAACAGCGGGAAGCGGCGGTCGCGAAAGGCGATGACCTCGGCGAGCGCCGCGTCGCTGTAACGGCGCGACTGGGTGTCGGGATCGATCCGGGCGCCGTGGGTGTCGCGCGCAACCTTGACCCCGCGGCCTTCGAGATCGGGGAAGCCGTAATAAAGGTCTCCCCCGTTGAAGTCGGCCCATCCAGGCATCGCCGGACCGGTAAAGCGGCGGTCGCCAGCGGGCGCTGCGAAGAAGAATATCTCCTGCCGCGTGGCGAAGATGCGCTTGGCGAGCAGGTCGGGGAATAATTTGCCCAGCCA
>JAZKHF010000148.1:0-1627 GCA_040385545.1 Pseudomonadota bacterium | reverse complement strand
CCAGTCGGGAAACAGCTTCAACTGCAGTTCCGTCTTCGGTAATATGGCCATGCCGTTTAGCAAACGCTTCGGTGAGTCGGTCAAGGTGCACATCGGCCGTCCCAGCCCGATTACGTCAGCCGCGCCTGATTTCACCGCCTGCTCCATCGCCGATCTGGTCCTGAAACCACCGGTGAGCATAAGCGGGACTTTGAGTTCGGCCTTCATCGCCTTGGCGAAGTCGACGAAATAGGCTTCGCGCTGCAGCGTGGATTCGGCAACTGCTTGCGGCTCCTCCGGTTCCAGCCCTTCGATACCGAGCAGCTTGGGCTGCTCATAGGTGCCGCCCGAGATTTCGATCAGGTCGACGCCAGCGTCCTGCAACCAGCGCGCCACCTGCAAGCTGTCCTCGAACGCAAAGCCGCCGCGCTGGAAATCGGCGCTGTTGAGTTTTACCGCTACCGGAAAATCCGCGCCGACCAGTTGCCGGACGGTGTTGACGGTAAAGAGCAGGAAGCGCGCGCGGTTTTCGAGGCTGCCGCCCCAGCGGTCGTCGCGCTGGTTCGATCGTGGGCTCAGGAATTGCGAGATTAGATAGCCGTGCGCTGCGTGGATTTGCACGCCGGTAAAACCGGTTTCCTTGGCGACACGCGCAGCTTGGCCGAAACGCCCTATCAGGCTCAGGATTTCTTCTTCGGACAGCGCAACGGGCATTCCGAACTGCCCGCCCGGCAGGCCGAGCTTGACCGCTGAGGGCGCCTTGGGGTGTGGATTGACCGCCTTCATCGTTTGCCGCCCGGCATGGCTGATTTGCGCCCAGAAATGGTTGCCGCTTCGCGTCGCTGCCGCCGTCCAGCGTTTCAGCGCGGCGCTCATCTCCTCATCGGGCGGGCCGTCGATGATGACATTGCCCGGGCGTTCGAGATGGTCGGCATCGATCTGGATATTGCCAGAAATGTGTAAACCTGCTCCGCCATCGGACCAAATACCATATAACCGGTCCAGCTCCGGCGTCGGGCGGCCATGGATATCCGCCAAGCCTTCGGTCATGGCAGCCTTGGCCAAGCGGTTGCGAAGCACCGCGCTGCACGGCAATGTCAGCGGTGAAGCAAGCATCAGTTGGCTGAATCGTCCGGTTCGATCTTGACGATATCGGGACCGCCGCTTTCCTTCGCTTGGGCGGGGTCCAGCTTTGTCTTTGGCTCCGCTGCCTTGTCCTTGGCACCCTCTGCGGGCGCTGCATCGACGGGTGCTTCATCGGTCGATTCGTCGGTATTGATCATGTCGTCGCTGATCGTGCCTTCGAGGCTGTCGAGATCGTCCATTCGGGTCTCGGTAACCTGGTTGTCCTCCGCGCTGCCGCCACAGGCGGACAGCATCAGCGCAGTCGAGAGGGCAGATAATGGCAACAGGCAGCGCATGGGAATTTCCTCATTTAATCGGTCGGGATGCTACAATCTTGCCCGGCTTTGGCAAGTGCGTCGAGGAATCCGGGCAGCGTCGCCGCCAACGCCTCGTCGAAATCGTGGAGCGTCGCGTCGATGCCGAGATCGGCGAGGCTCGTTACCGGATATTCGGCGATACCGCACGGCACGATCCCGCCAAAATGCGACAGGTCGGGCGAGACATTGACGGCAAAGCCATGCGC
>JAZKHF010000147.1:0-2866 GCA_040385545.1 Pseudomonadota bacterium | reverse complement strand
GGGCTATCTCGCAGGCCACCGCGAACGCCGGGATCAAGGTCCAGGCATACGACTATGCCGGGGGAACCGCTGCCAGCACGATCGAGGACATCTTTCTCAACAACATCAACGTGGTCGATGTTTACGGCGGCGCGGCGAACGCGGGACCGACGCCGGGCTATCCGATCGACTACGGCATCATCATCGAGAACCAGACCGGGAGCGGTGGCACGACAGGCATCATCGGGCGGGTTGAGGTCAAGGACTTCTTCCTCAACGGTTGCCGTCGCAACGCGGTATCCATCGGGCCGGGACTGACCGGGCCGTTCCAGATCGAAGGCGCGGTGTTCAAGAACTTCTGCCACACCGGGGCGGCTGCGGGGGACCGGGGCGCTATCGACGCGCAAACCAAGCTGCGGGTCCGCAATATCGACAGCGTTCCGTCCAGTTCGGCACCCGCCGACACGCGGGGGGTCATCTCGGATAACGCGGCGAGCAAATCGACCGTGGTAATGGGCGAAACCGAGCAAATCACGCTCGGCACGGTGGCAACCACAACGACGGTCTATCACTCGTTTGTCGCGCCTGAACGGGCGGTGTGGATCAGCAAGATCGAGTTTGTCAACCGGGCCGCGATTGTGGCGGACGGGACGAACAAGGTCACGATCACCGTCGATAACAAGGACACGGTGGCCAACCTGACCACGAAGGACAGCAACACCGGGTTCGCGGTCGCGGCTTGGACGCCTGCGAGCATTGCGGGGGCGGACCAGTTCACCGGGGCGAACTCGATCCTGACGAAAGGCAAGGCTTTGGACATCACCGTTACGACGGCGGGGACGGTGGCCTTGGCGGGGGCCGCGATCATCGTCCACTACGTTCCGTATGGTGCGATCTGATGGGCGGGCTGAGCCTTTCAGGCGCGATGGGGCTTGGCCTCTCAGCGCGTGGGGGACTTAGGGCCGTTGCGGGCGCTCCAATTTTTGCCAGCGCCTCGTCAGTCAGCAACCCGGAAAACACCACCCTCGCGCACGCACTTAGCGCCAACGAACCCGTCACTTGGGCAATCCGCACGGCGGTCCAGAACGCGGCTTCGGTCGATCACGCCAAGTTCGAGCTGTCCGGCTCGACCCTGCGCTGGGCGAGCAACGGAACCAAGGACTTCGAGGCCCCCGACGATACCGGCACGAACAACACTTATGTCGTCGTGGTCCGCGCAACCGATGTCGATCAGGGGCTGACCACCGATCAGACGATTACCGTCACCGTCACCGATGTTGCGGAAGGTGGCGGCTCATTTTCGTTCGATTTCAGCAACCTACTCAACAGCGGATACGCCGCTTTATTGGAGGATTTTTAAGTGGCAAACGTTACTCTCAAGGACGGCGCTGCTGCCGACTTCACCTATGCGAACAACCCGAACGGTCAGGCGGCAAGGGCGGCGTCAAAACCAGTCACCCTCGCCACCGAAGACGCGGCGCTCCTTGATGGCATCGAGGCAACACTAACCGCAATCGACGGGCGCGTTGACGGCCTTGAAACGCTCATCACCGCGAGCAACGCCCTGCTGACCACCATCGACGCCAGCCTCAACGACATCGAGGCAGCGGCAGAGGACACCACCACCGCAAGTCCGGTTAAACCCGGCGCGCGCGAGCATGAAACCGTTGCCGCCTCGCAGACCGATCAGATGCTTGGCGCGAGCGGTGCGGCGGGCGATGTTCTGGACGGGCTGCTGGTAATTCCCGCGACCACCTCACCTGGCGCGGTCAGCATCGAATATGGCTCGACCAACATCACGGTGTTCGCGGGCGGAACCGATAGCGTCGGCGATCTTCGCCCGTTCTGGATCGAACTCGGCTCGATTGCCAGCGTTGGCGGCGGGTGGGAGATCACCACCGGGGCCAACGTGAGCGTGATCGCGACCGGCGACTTCACCTGATGCGCCTGTTCCGACGAGGCGCGTCCGGGCTGGGCCGCACCGCTTTTGGCGGTGGGGGCGGCGCGTTCGATCCTGCCACCATCACGCCGTCGTTTTGGTATGACCCCTCCGATCTCTCGACGCTGTTTCAGGACACGGCAGGAACCACGGCTGTTACGACCCACAACGATGTCGTGCGTCGCATCAACGACAAGTCGGGGAACGGCCATCACCAACTTGTCGTCGGCGCAGGCTCGGGCGGGTTCATGCAATACAAGACCAGTGGCGGGCTGCATTGGCTTGAGAACCAAGGTGTCGATTACTTCAACATAGCTGGCCCATTCGGGACGATCAGCGAAGGCACCGTGGCGATGGCCGCACGCAAGCTGTCGGGTTCCAACGCCAAGATGTTTGAACTGGCGAAGTCGAATGGTTGGGGCGCTCAGCATTGGAGCGACGACAACCACTATTTCGATGTCAACGGTTTCAGCGGAGCGAACCGCATCAGCGGCGCAACCGCAGCCTCGGGTGTGGATTATGTGTCCAGCTTCGATAACAGCGTGACGAACTCGCGCTCGTTTATTCGCGTGGACAAGACGCAAGTGGCTTCCGATGCAAGCGGAGAGAGCAGCACGACAACCGGCGACTTTACGCTGATGGCGAACGAAGGCGGCGGCAACGTCTTCAACGCCCGCTTCTACGGCGCAATCGGCAAGATCGGCACGGTGATGACCCCGACCGAACTCGGCAACGTCGAGACTTGGCTTGGAGCGAAACAAGGCCGCACCATCTAATGCCCCGCTTCCGCGTCACCCGAGGGGTCGCACCTTTCGCGGGCCTCAACACCAGCCTCTCCGCGACCGTAGGCGATAGCTGGTATGGCTCGGGAAACCCGCCTTACAGCGGCTATTACATGGGGGCCTACTACGACGATCACCCCGAACACCCGGTCTATAACTACGCGCT
>JAZKHF010000146.1:0-5545 GCA_040385545.1 Pseudomonadota bacterium | reverse complement strand
ACTGCATGTTCATCCGCTCGGGCAGGCCGCCGACATTGTGGTGGCTCTTGATCGTGACGCTTGGGCCGCCGGTGAAGCTGACGCTCTCGATCACGTCGGGATAGAGCGTGCCTTGGGCGAGGAAGTCCGCGCCGCCGATCTTCGCCGCTTCTTCCTCGAACACGGCGATGAACTCGCCGCCGATGAACTTGCGCTTGGCCTCGGGGTCGGTGACGCCGGCCAGGCCCGCCATGAAGCGCTCCTCCGCGTCCACCACCACCAGCGGAATGTTGTAATGATCGCAGAACAGGGTCTCGACCTGGCTGCGCTCGTTCATGCGGAGCAGCCCATGATCGACGAACACGCAGGTCAGTTGCGACCCGATCGCCTCATGGATCAATATCGCCGCGACGCTGCTGTCGACCCCGCCGGATAGGCCGCAAATCACCTTGCCGTCCCCGACTTGGGCGCGGATTTCAGCGATCTTGCTGTCGCGATATCCGGCCATCGACCAGTCGCCGACCACGCCGCACACCTTGGTGACGAAATTGGCCAGCAGTTTCGCGCCGTCGGGGGTGTGAACCACCTCGGGGTGGAACTGGGTGCCGTAATATTGGCGCTCTTCATCGGCGATGACCGCGAACGGCGCACCGTCCGACACCGCCACGATCCGGAAGCCCGGCGCAAACTGCGTGACCTTGTCGCCGTGACTCATCCACACCTGATGCCGCTCGCCGACCGCCCACAATCCGTCGAACAGCAAGCAATTCTCGGTCACGGTCAGGAACGCGCGTCCGAACTCGCCACTGTCGCCCGCCTCGACCGTGCCGCCGAGCTGGTGGCTCATCACCTGCTGGCCGTAGCAAATGCCGAGGATCGGCACTCCGCTGTCGAACAGGATTTGCGGCGCGCGCGGGGAGCCTTCTTCCGGCACGCCGGCGGGCGATCCCGACAGGATGATGCCGCGCGGCTGAAGCCGCTCATACGCGGCCTCGGCAGACTGGAACGGGGCGATCTCGCAATAGACACCGGCTTCGCGCACGCGGCGCGCGATCAACTGGGTCACCTGGCTGCCGAAATCGACGATGAGAATGGATTGGTGGGGGGGCGTGGCCGTCATGGCTGGCCGATAAGGAGCAGCGTCCGTCAACGCAACCACTCAGCACAAACGAAAGCGCGCGCCCCTCGCGGGACGCGCGCTGCCGTCGGTCTTCAGATCTTGCTAGCGGTAACGGCGACGATCGATGTCGACGTCGGTCACCTGACCGCGGAAGTTGACCTTGCAGTTGAACCGCAGGTTGGCGCCAATACCCCGATTATTATAGGATTGGTTGTAGGCCCCGCCATATGGCTGGCCATATCCGCCAACGAACGGGCGATTGTGCCCAGTGGTCGCCAGACCATAGATTTTCAGGTTGCTCGAACGGCGCTCGACATTGGTGATGCGGGTCACCCGGGCACCGTTATAGCCCTGATTGTAGCCTTGGTTGCCGTAGCCACCATACTGGCCGTAGCCGCCATAATTATAGGCACCACTATAGCCATTCAAACGAGCTTCGGTGGCGCGAACGCACATGTCGATCGCATAGCGGTCGTTCTGCTGGTAATTTCCGCCACCCAGGATTTGGTTCAGGATATTGCCGACGACATTATTGTTGCCGTAGCCCTGATTATAGCCCTGGTTGGGGTAATATTGCGCGGCTGCAGGGGCCGCCGCCGTCACCAGTGCCGCAACCGCCGCACCGCCGAACATGAGTTTCGAAACAGCCTTCATGAGAGACCTCCTGTTAAACGCACGCGCCACCTGTGTGGGGCACCGATGAAACGCATTTAGGTCGATTCGGCTGCATAATGGCTGAATGCGACGGTACCGTAATGTTCAGCATCATTAACAGGTTCCGCGATCGTTACGGTAGCGATATTTAGTCAGGTGAGGTCGGAAGGTGAAATGCGCCTGAACACTTACAATGCGCTCTCCAGGAAGCGCTTGATCCGCCGCCAAGCATCAACAGCCGATGCCCCTTCCTCAACGGGGTCCTTAACCCTCGGATCGACGGAAGAGTCGGCCCAAATGTGCGTCGGATACGTTCCATCGCCGCATATTTGATGGCCTGCCTTGGCATAGTTGATCAGTTGCGCACGTTGCCCTTTACCGGCTTTTACCAAGCGAGCCTTGAGGGAGGCCGCCATCTTGGCGGACGACCACACTTCGTCGCGTCCGCCGCCAAGCAGCAGAAAGCGTGCGTTCGACCGCTCAAGTTGAATCGCCGCCGCTTTGGCCTCGGCCGGATGTTCGGCCCGCGATACGTCGTAACGCTCGCTATTGTCGAACCAGCGCCGCGATTTATCCTCGTAGGGCCGCAAGGGCACATAGGGCAGCGCCTCCCCCCGCCAGCTCCAGGACGATCGCTGTGTCGGCCAACGCAGATTTGAGTCGGGCCTATTGCGGCCGTCGCCGATGCCGTAGCCCTCCCATACTACGTCGCTCGGTACGCAGGCCACCACCGCCTTGACCCACGGATAGTAAGTCGCCGCGATCGTGGCATATTCAGCCCCCTTGCTGTGCCCGTAAAGGCCGAGCCGCGAGACATCCGCCTCGGGCCGCCGCGCCAGCCAGTCCCGCACCTCGGCGATCAGTTCGATCGGCTGGTTAACGTGATAATTGGGCAGGCCTTTGAGCCCCTTCAAATCCCACGCGAAATAGTTGAGCGCAAAGGCCGCATAGCCTTGGCCGGCATAACGCGTTGCAAGTGCTCGTGCCTCGTCGGCCCCGCCGCCTTCGCTGCCGTGAAGCAGGATGATGGACGGACGGCGCAACGCTCCCGCAGGCGCAGCGAATACGCCATTCATTCGCCCCTGCGCGATCGACTGTATCGTCAGACCTGGCGGCTCCCGGTAGGAGAATTTCCCCGTTGCGATTACCTTGCCCCCGGCGGTCAGCATCAGCGCCGTTTCGCCGCGCGGCGGAAGCGGCTCCGCCACACCATCCGGCAAGGCCGTTCGCACCAATGGGTCGGTGGGCTTTCGCATCGACCAGAGCAGCCCGTAGTCGTCGACTCCGCCATAGGTGCCCACAGTGATCCGCGCACGATTCATGGTGATCCGCCCGTGCCGGTCTGCCCGCGCATCGGCCCAACTATGGAATGTTTGGACGACTTCCTTGTATCGGCCATCCCCGCCATCGACCCAGCGCCCAAATCTGGCAAAAGCATGAATCCGCACTCTTGCGCCAGCAGACAGCCCGCTCGCCGCGATACCCGGTTCGAATCCTGATGGCACGGCGGCCACTGGCATGATCGCGACTCCTCCATTTGCCGGTGCGGCAGCCATCAAAGTCAGAGCAAGGATCAGCGAAAAGCGCATTGACGTTCTCCTAAGCAGTCATTCGATCGCTCTAATCGACTTCCGTTTCTGCCAAGGAATTATGCCGCTAACCGACGTTGGCGACGATGAATGAGCGCGTCACACCATCAGCGAACGGAGAATCGATGCTCCGGCCCGGCTGACTGCGACCGACTCACCATTCGACATCCAGGCGATCATCCGCCCGCCGCCCACTGGCTCGACTCGTTCGACGCGGTCGAAATTGATGATCGCCGATCGATGGACACGCAGGAAACGATGGCGATCCAACCGGTTCTCAAATTCACCCAGACTTAGGCGGACGAGATGCCGCCCCTTCGTCGTTGCGACTTCGGAATAATCTTGCGCGCCGCTGATCGACACGATGTCGGATACATCAATGGGTGCAGCGCTATCGCCATCGCGAGCGAGATAGCGTCCCAGTGGTGGCGTTTGATCGACGATGGTGACCTCCGAAGCGATTCGCCCGCCGCGGATCGAATAAGTTACGGCCGCGACCAGCGCGTAGAGTATCAATCCCTGGAAGGCCTGCCACTGCACGGCGGGACCGGCGAATGCGTGAAGCTCGAACATTTGCCCACTCGCTCTCGCGAATACGGCCAGCAGCATTACCAGAAGTGAATACCAAGCAAGCGCGAATGCGGGTGCCGCGACCAAGTGAATCGCGGCTTGCCCCGCCGCACTGAGCGGGAAAACGAACTGACGGATCAAGGCGTGCGCGACCGCTGCCAGCCCAGCCAACGGGATGACGTTGGCCAGCGCATCGCGGAATGCCGCATTCCATTCGGAACCGGCCAACAGGAAAATTCCAGCGTAAAGCCCGGTCAGGACGATCGACCCCGCAAACCAGAGGGTGGTCAAGCTTGGTGGCGGCAAATCGCGAAGACGAGTCACGGCGCCAGCATTGGCCAACTGCCTCCGCGACGCAAGATGTGAAGCACGATTGATGAACGCTGGCGCCCGATCCAATGTCGGATCAGCGCGCCCGAAAACTCTGCGCTGGTTTGACGACGCTTAGGCCGCGACGTCCTCGTCGGTCATCACCGGGCCGCTGTCCTGGCCCTTGGCCGAGACATCGCGGTCGACCAGCTCGATGATCGAGATCTGTGCCGAGTCGGACATGCGGATGCCGGCCTTGACCACGCGGCAATAGCCACCCTCGCGGTCGGCATAACGGGTCGCCAGCACGTCGAACAATTTCACCAGCTGCGTATCGTCGAGCAGCCGCGCATGGGCCAGGCGGCGGTTCGAAAGTCCGCCCTTCTTGGCCAGCGTGATCAGTTTCTCGACGTAGGGGCGAAGCTCCTTCGCCTTGGCGGTGGTGGTGGTGATCTGCTCATGCTTGATCAGCGACGCCGCCATGTTGCGGAACATCGCGGTGCGATGGGCGGAGGTGCGCTGAAGTTTACGATGGGCGACGCGATGACGCATGGTGATGATCCTTCGTTCGTAGGGGGGCCGTACGAGGTACCCCGATCCAGGCGGTGATACCGGGCACCGCCAAAACCCGTCTTGCGATTGGCTTAGCCCAGAAGCTCTTGCTCGAGCTTCTTGGCCATCTCTTCAATATTCTCCGGCGGCCAGCCGGGGATGTCCATGCCCAGGCGCAGACCCATTGAGGACAAGACTTCCTTGATCTCGTTGAGGCTCTTGCGACCGAAGTTCGGGGTGCGGAGCATTTCGGCCTCGGTCTTCTGGACCAGGTCGCCGATGTAGATGATATTGTCGTTCTTCAGGCAGTTGGCCGAACGAACCGACAGTTCCAGCTCGTCGACCTTCTTGAGCAAATAGCGGTTGAGCTGGTTGGTGTCGGCGGCGATCTGCGCCTCGGTGCCGATCGGGGCCGCCGCGGCGCCGCCGATCATGCCCGACGGGGCCGAACGGACCATGGAGTCGTCGAAGTGGACGAACAATTGCAGCTGGTCCTGCAGGATCCGCGCCGCGAACGCGAGCGCGTCTTCCGGGCTGACCGTGCCGTCGGTCTCGATCGTCAGCGTGAGCTTGTCATAATCCAGCTCCTGCCCGACGCGGGTGTTCTCGATCTTGTACGCGACCTGGCGGACCGGGCTGTAGAGCGCGTCGATCGGGATCAGGCCGATCGGGGCGTCGGCCGGGCGGTTGGCCTGGCTCGGGACATAGCCTTTGCCCACGTCGACCGTCAGTTCCATGTTGAAGGTCGCGCCATCGTCGAGGTGGCACAGGA
>JAZKHF010000145.1:0-5592 GCA_040385545.1 Pseudomonadota bacterium | reverse complement strand
TGATTTTTTAAGGGTATCGAATGGCATCCGCAGCCGAACAACTCGCGTCCAACATTTCGCTCTCGAGTTTCTCGAAAGCGACCGAGCTCAAGACCCGCTTGTGGTTCACGCTCGGTGCGTTGGTTCTTTTCCGCTTGCTGTCGTTCGTTCCCATGCCGGGCATCGACCCGGCGGCGATGGCCTCGCTTTATCAGACGCAGAGCGGCGGCATCCTCGACGTGTTCAACACCTTTTCCGGCGGCGCGCTTGAGCGCATGTCGATCGTCGCACTCGGGGTCATGCCATACATTACGGCGTCGATCGTGGTGCAGCTTGGCGCAACGCTCTATCCGTCGTGGCAGGCGCTTCGCAAGGAAGGCGAGACGGGCCGCAAGAAGCTCAACCAATATACCCGCTATCTCACCGTCCTGCTGACCAGCGTGCAGGGATATTTCATCGCGGTTGGGCTCGAGAAGCTCGGCGCGACTCAGGGCATTGCCGCGGTGGTCGAGCCAGGCATGCTGTTCCGCGTCGCGGCCACTATCAGCCTCGTCGGCGGCACCCTGTTCCTGATGTGGATCGGTGAGCAGATTACCAGCCGGGGAATCGGTAATGGCATCAGCCTGATCATCATGGCCGGCATCGTGGCGGCGATGCCGCGCGGGATCGTCCAACTGCTCGAAGGCGGGCGGACCGGTTCGATGGACGCCACGGTCGTGATGGGCGTCGTCGCGCTGGTCGTCGTCCTTACCCTCTTCATCTGCTTCGTGGAGCGCGCCCAGCGACGCGTGCTGGTGCAATATCCCAAGCGACAGACGGCGCGCGGGACGATGCAGCAGGAACGCAGCCATTTGCCGATGAAGATCAACATCGCGGGCGTCATCCCGCCGATCTTCGCTTCCTCGCTGCTGCTGATGCCGCTGACCGTGATCCAGATGTCGGGCGCGCAGAACAATCCGGACTCGAGCGATCTGCTGATAACCATCAGCACCTACCTCCAGCACGGCGCGCCGCTCTATCTCGCGCTTTATGCGGCGGGCATCATCTTCTTTTGCTTCTTCTACTCCGCGGTGCAGTTCAATGCCGAGGAGACGTCGGAGAATCTCAAGCGTCATGGCGGCTTCATTCCTGGCATTCGTCCGGGCAAGGCCACCGAAAGCTATTTCGACTATCTGATCAGCCGCGTCACCGTGATCGGCGCGGCCTATCTGGTGCTGATCTGCCTGATCCCCGAAGTGATGGCGTCGCAGACCGGGATTGCATTGCAACTCGGCGGCACGAGCTTGCTGATCGTGGTCAATGTGACCATGGATACGGTCAGCCAGATCCAGAGCCATTTGATCGCGCATCAATATGGCGACCTGATCAAGAAGGCGAAATTGAAGGGCGGGCGTCGGCGCTAGCCGGTTCGCCACGGCTCTGAAGGGGAGTTAAGCGTTGGACATCATCCTGCTTGGACCCCCCGGGGCTGGCAAAGGCACGCAGGCCAAGCGCCTCGAAGAGCGTCGCGGCATGGTCCAGTTGTCGACTGGCGATATGCTTCGCTCTGCTCGCGAAGCCGGCACACCGGTCGGCCTTCGCGTCCGCGCTGTGATGGACCGCGGCGAGCTGGTCAGCGATGCGATCGTGTCGGCCCTGATCGGTGAGCATCTCGATGGGGTCAATGGCGCCATCTTCGACGGCTATCCCCGCACTCAACCCCAGGCCGAGGCACTCGAAATCCTGCTCGAGGAACGCGGCCGCAAGATCGACCATGTGATCGAACTGGTGGTCGATGAGGAGGAGTTGGTGAACCGCATCACCGGCCGCTTCACCTGCGCCAGTTGCGGCGCGCCCTATCATGACGAGATGCACCTGCCGAAGGTCGATGGCGTGTGCGACGTGTGCGGCGGCACCGAGTTCAAGCGCCGACCCGATGACAATGAGCAGACGGTCCGCACGCGAATGGCAGAATATCGCGAGAAGACCGCTCCGATCCTGCCGTTCTATGAAGCCAGGGGCTTAGTGCGCCGGGTCGATGGCATGGCGACCGTCGAACAGGTGGCGGCGGCGATCGACGCGTTCCTGGACGTCTAAGCCCGCACCAACGTCGTAAACCGATATCCCTCTCGCATGCCCTCTGGCAGGTGATCCTCGCAGGCGATTTCCCGCCATTTGCCGGTGTCGCGCGGGTCGTCCATGAAGGTGTCGCCATCGACCTCGGCCAGCACTTCGGTCAATTCGATCTTGTCGGCCAGTTCGTGGAACATGGCGAAGATCGACGTCCCCCCGATGACCGTCACCCGATCGCTTCCGGCCAGCGCCAACGCGCCATCGCGATCATGCGCCACTTCTACCCCCGCCGGACCCCAATCGGTGTCGCGCGTCAGCACGATGTGGCGGCGGCCGGGCAGCAGGCCGGGCAGGCTGTCGAACGTCTTGCGTCCCATGATCATGGCGGATCCCATGGTCATCGCCTTGAAATGCCTCAGGTCGCCCGGCAGGTGCCACGGCAGCGTGCCGTCCTTGCCGATCGTCCCGTTAAGCGCGCGTGCAACGACGATGGTGATGTCGAGTTTGGCCATGCCCGTTCCTTACGCTTGTGCGGCCTTGCGCGGCAAGCGTAGGGAAGGGCGATGACCCCGGCCCAGGCCCAATTGATCGAGACGCTGACCGCCCGCTTCGGGCCACGCATCGCGCTGACCGATCCGGCCGATATCGCGCCGTGGCTGACCGACTGGCGCGGGCGCTGGACGGGGGCCAGTGCGGCGATCCTCCAGCCGCAATCGACGGAAGAGGTGGCGGCGCTGATCGCACTCGCGGCTGAGCACGAGGTTAAGCTCGTCCCCCAGGGCGGCAACAGCTCGATGGTCGGCGGCGCGACCCCGCCAGCGGACGGATCGGCGTTGATCGTCTCGCTGCGCCGCATGAACCGCATCCGCGCCATCGAGCCGGGACACGCCGTCGCCGAAGCCGGCGTGATCCTCGAAACCCTCCACATCGCCGCAGCCGACACCGGCCAACGCTTTCCGCTGACCCTTGGATCACGCGGCAGCGCGACCATCGGCGGCCTCACCTCGACGAACGCCGGCGGCACGCAGGTGCTGCGCTTCGGCCCGATGCGCGGTCTGGTTCAGGGGCTGGAGGCGGTGCTTCCCGACGGTAGCATCCACGACGGCCTGTCGGGCCTCAAGAAGGATAATCGCGGCCCGAGCCTCGATCAGTTGCTGATCGGCGCTGAGGGGACGCTCGGCATCGTCACCGCGGTACGGCTCAAGCTGGTTCCGGCGGTGCACCAGCGCGCCGTCGCCTGGCTCGGCCTCGCCAGCCCCGGCGACGCGCTGACCGTGCTGCGCGCGCTGGAAGGCGGCACTGTCCGCATCGAGGGGTTCGAGATATTGCCCCGCGACAGCCTCGATGCCGCGCTCGCATATGTCTCCGGCACGCGCAGCCCGCTCGGCGGCACGCATGACTGGCATGCCCTGGTCGAGGCGACGTCGGCCTCTTCCGACAAGGAGGCACCCGACGCCTTGCTAACGCGCCTGCTTGCCCCGTTGCTGGAGCGCGGCCTGATCGCCGACGCCACCATCGCCGCCAGCGAGGCGCAGGCCGATGCCTTCTGGCGCCTCCGCGACAGCCTGTCCGATGCCGAGAAAAAGGCGTTCGGCCCCGCCACCCAGCATGACATCAGCGTGCCGGTCGACCAGATGCCGCGCTTCCTGCGCGAGGCGGCGGCGGCGGTCGAGGCGGCCTTTCCCGGCACCAATGCGTCGGGCTTCGGTCATCTGGGCGACGGCAATATCCACTTTCACGTCCGTGCCATGTCGCGCGGTGGTCCGGACTGGGTCGATCGGGAAGGCGCAGCCGTCACTCGCATGGTCGATGACCTCGTCACCGCTGCTGGCGGCTCGATCAGCGCCGAGCATGGGATCGGCCAGATGAAGCGCGACGAACTCGCCCGCCTCAGCCCCGCCCGAACCGCCGCAATCCGCGCCTTGAAGGCCGGGCTCGACCCGCTCGGCCTGATGAATCCGGGAAAGCTCGTCTAGCCGCCGGTCGTTTCGAAGATCACCTTGAGCGCTTCTTCCGGCTCATCCCACATCGGGAAGTGGCCACTATGCTCGAACCAGTGCATCCGGGCCGAAGGAAAGGCGGCACAGGCGCGCCCAGCCTGTTGCGGAAAACATAAGCGGTCGTGCCGTCCCCAGCCGATCACAACCGGCCCGGAGCCATCCGCCGCCGGCCCTTTCTGCCCCGGGCCGTCGGCGAGATCGCGGATCAGTGACGGAACCGTCGGCGTGGTGGCGAAATGGCGCAATTCGTCGGACACCATCGCTCCGTCCAGGGCCCAGGGCCGCGCCGAAAGCTGGGCCAGTAACGCGGTCCGGCCGACAGCGGTCGAGCAAATGCTGGGCAAAGCAGGGCGCAGCGCCTTGAGCAAGCCGACCGAGGCACTGATCGTCGCCTTGAAGAACGGTCGTTCCCAGCCTTCCCAGAATCCGCCCGGATCCAGGGCGACGACCGATTCGGCCGTCCCGCGACGGGCAAGCTCGAGCGCGATTCGCGCGCCGAGCGAACTTCCGACCACGTCGATTCGTCCAAGTCCCTGGTCCTGAATGTAACGCTCGACCGAATCGGCCAGTCCCGCGAACGTGCCGCTATCACGTTCGGCCGGTGACTGACCGTGGCCGGGAAGGTCGATCGCAATGACCGATCTCTTGGCTGCAAGCGGGGCCAGAATTGGATCCCACGATCGAAGGGTCGCCCCAAGCCCGTGGATCAGCAGTAAATTGCGGCCGCTGCCGCGACGGATGTCGTGAATCATCCAACGCTAACGCGGCGCCGGGCCGATCGACCCCGCACCCTCAAAGTTTCTTTGCAAACCAGATGGTGTGACGCGCGCCTTTGCCGTTGGCCCTTGCGGTAGTCGTCACTTCGTCGATCGCAAACCCGGCTTCGTCGAGCCGTCGGGTGAAGTGCCGGTCGGGGGCGGCGGACCAAACCGCCAGGATCCCGCCGCGCTTGAGCGCCGCAATCGCCGCGCGCAGGCCGGGCGCCGAATATAGCCGGTTGTTGGCGTCGCGGGTCAGCCCGTCTGGCCCATTGTCGACATCGAGCAGGATGGCGTCATACGTCCCTTCGCGGATGATGTCGGCAACGTCGGCGATGATCAGCTCGACCCGCGGGTCGGCAAGCGCGTCTCCGCTGAGCTCGGGCATATATTCCCTCGCCCAGGCGACGACTTCGGGCACCAGCTCGACGACGGTGATCTTCGAATTCGCGGACAGTGCGGCACAGGCGGCGCGCAGGGTGAAGCCCATGCCATAGCCGCCGATCAGGACGTGTGCGTCGCGATTTCCAAGGCGTTCGATCGTCATGTTGGCGAGCGCTTCTTCCGATCTGCTCATCCGGCTGTTCATCAGCTCGTTTCGATCGAGCACGATCATATGGTCGCTGCCGCGCCGGAACAGCCGAAGCTGCTCGCTTCCGCCGGGGACGATTGCGGTGGCAAGCAGTTCGCGGGGAATCATTGGCTGTCTCGTTGATAAGAATGGCGCGCCCGGCTGGAGTCGAACCAGCGGCCTCAAGATTAGAAGTCTCGTGCTCTATCCAGCTGAGCTACGGGCGCTTGGG
>JAZKHF010000144.1:0-2524 GCA_040385545.1 Pseudomonadota bacterium | reverse complement strand
CTCCGAAGCCGATCAAGGAAGGCGTCAACAAGGAAGAAGCCCAGAAGATCAAGGCCCAGATCGAAGCCGCTGGCGGCACGGTCGAGCTCAAGTAAGCTTCGACGCTTCCAAAGAGATTTCGTGGGTGTCTTGAAGCGCCTGCGGATGGGAAGGGCGGCTCCGCAAGGGGTCGCCCTTTTTCCGTTCAGGCCGCCACCGACCCCGCTCCGGGTGACGTTCGCTTGCCAGCCGACCAGCCCGCCCAACCGACCGCGGCCCCGGCCATCGCCGCCGCCGCCGCCATAGGTCCGAGCGGGATCAGCGCGGCCTGGACATAAAGGGCTCGCCAGGCCGAGGTGCCGCCCGGAATTTCAAACAGCAGCGAGGCGAGCAGGCTCAGCAGGCCGGCGATCACGAACGGGCGTCCGTTGCGCCCCGCCCGAGCGGCGATCGCAAACGCGATCCCCGCGGTCGCGAGATTGCCCAGATGGAAGGCCGGGCCAAGTTGCTCGAACGCCCCCGGCCTGGTGAAATCGATGCCCATCGGAAGCGGCGCCAGCCGACCGAGGATCGGCGGGAGGAGGAATATTGCGGTGGCCAGCAAATAGGATGAATGCGCACCGACCTTGCGGCGCTGCCGGAGCGCCTGGTAGTAAAAATAGGCCATCCCGCCGACCGCGACGAAATCAAGCCAGGCCAAGCGCGGTGGCCACAACTGGTAAAAGGGGGTCGCGGCGGCCACGAACCGCTCGGCCATGCCAACGAAGATCGCCGCGCCGCCCGCCAAGAACAGCGGGAATAACGCCAGGCTGACCAGCCCGGTGGAACGATGAAAAGCGCGATGGCCGGCATGGATCGACCAACTTTGCACGGCAAGCAACAAGAGCCACAACGAGGCCGTGATGCCGTGGACATGATAGGATATGGGGCTCGACGGCAAGACCGACAGATATTGCGGCCAGAAGGCCAGCGCGGCGACCGGAAACAACGACAACACCCACCAATGAGCGTGACGAAACGGCATGGCGCCCTCCCCTGTTCGACGCAAATTAACACGATCGGGCGACCGCTGCAAAGTCCGCGCCGAGCGCCGGATTTTCGGCGGAAGGAACGGGGTTGGCGGTCGCGGGTTGGTTGAGGGCAATATCTGGAGAGTAGCCATGGGCCGCAACGTCACGCTTGGTATCGGTACGCTGATCATCATCCTGATCATAGTCGCGCTCATCTTCTAAAGCGGTTGTGTGCCTCGGCGCATTTCCGCGCATCTTTTCCTGCATCGCCTCGTATCTGGATCAAACCAAATGAGGAGATGAAGATGAACAGTCGTTTCGCCGTCCTGCTCACGGCCACTGCCGCGTTCGCGCTTGCCGCCTGTACGCCTGCCGCTGAAGAAAATGTCGCGAACAACGAGATCGTGCTCGACGACGGCATGACCAACGACGGCGCCATGGCCGAAGCCAATGCGGGCTCGACCGCGGTGATGGTGGGTGGCGCAGAGATGCTGCCGACGAGCACCATCGTCGAAAACGCCTCGAAGTCGGCCGATCACACCACCCTCGTCGCGGCGGTCAAGGCCGCCGGGCTGGTCGACACGCTGTCGGGCTCCGGTCCGTTCACGGTGTTCGCGCCGACCAATGCGGCGTTCGCCAAGCTTCCCGCCGGGACCGTCGACGGGCTGCTCAAGCCCGCCGCCAAGGCCGACCTCGCCAAGGTGCTGACCTATCACGTGGTCGCCGGCACGATGACTGCCGAACAGCTTGCCGCGGCGATCAAGGCGGGCAATGGCAAGGCCGAGCTGACGACTGTCCAGGGCGACAAGCTCACTGCCACTGCTAGCGGTGCGACCATCACGCTGACCGATGCGAAGGGCGGCAAGTCGACCGTCACCCAAGCCGACGTGACCCAGTCGAACGGCGTCGTCCACGTCGTCGATACGGTCTTGATGCCGAGTTAAACCCAGCGCGCTGAGTGCAACCAGCAGCGTTGGTGGAGGGGCCGCTTTGGGTAAAGGAGCGGCCCCTTTCCGTTAAAGGTCAGCCGAAGATCGTGAGGTCGAGCGACTCGCTGGGCCCGAACCAGACGACGTTACGGCTGTGGTCGGCGCGATCGTCGCCGGTCGAGGCGTGCGCGAAGACCGTGAGACCGGCGCGGTGAACGCTGAGCCAGATCGCGACGTCCCCGAACAGTCGAGGCGGGACTGTCACTTGGCATGATCCGCGCGGATGCGGACCGACCGGGCGCTCGTGGAAATGGCCCAATGGAACGCCGAACCGCTCCGCCAGTGCGCGGCCCAGCGCTCGCGCCTCGTCGATCTGGTTTGGATCGAAATAGATATGGGCGTGAAAATCGCTGATCTCGGTCATCGGTCGCTTCCTTCCAGGATGCAAAATGAGGCTGCGATCAGCGCAATCAAGGGACAACAACTTTGTTACCGCCCCCTTGCGGCGCAGCGCGAAAGGCGTATATCGGCTTCATCCGAATATTGACGGCTCCGCCGCACCTTGCCGTGCGTCCGGGGTCTTTTCCGTCCTCACCGGGACACGAA
>JAZKHF010000143.1:0-12699 GCA_040385545.1 Pseudomonadota bacterium | reverse complement strand
GTTCGGCCAGCGCCTGATCGTCGCACGCCAGCGTCACCGCGGTCGGCATTCCGGCGGCGACCTCATGGGCGAAGGTCGGGCCCGACAGTACCGCGACCGGCGAGGACGGGCAGACATCGCGCGCGACCTCGTGGAGCATCTTGCCCGAAGCATCCTCGATCCCCTTCGAACACAGGATCAGCGGCATCTTCGGGCAGGGCGAGCGCGACAGCACAGCGCGCATATGCTGGGCGGGCGTGACCACCAGCCAGGCGTCGACCGCCTTCAATTCCGAGAAATTGCTGGTCGCGCGGATCGCCTTGTTGAGCTTGATTCCCTTGAGATAGACGGGATTTTCGTGGATCTTGTTGATCGCCGCGACGACGTCATCCTCGATCGCCCACAGCAAGGTCTCGCGCCCGCCCGCCGCTGCGACCTGCGCCAGCGCGGTGCCCCACGCGCCGCCGCCGATCACCGCCAGCTTCTCGATCCCGCTCATGCTTTCGCTCCCGCGCCGCGCACCTTGTCGGCACTTGTGTCCAGTGGCCAGCGCGCCCGTGCCGGGGCGTCGAGCCCGTCGGTCAGCCCGAGCGCCAGCCGCTCCGCCCCAGCCCAGGCGATCATCGCCGCATTGTCGGTGCACAGCCATGCTGGGGGCACGCTGAACTTGCGCCCTTCGGTGGCGGCAAGATCGGCGAGCGCTTTGCGCAACGGGCCGTTGGCCGCGACCCCGCCGGCCACCACGAGCGCAGGCGCGTCGCTCGCCGCCAGAGCGATCCGTGTGCGATCGACCATGCAGTCGATCACTGCCTGCTGGAAACTGGCCGCCATATCCGCGGGCTTGTGATTGCCGGTCGCGACCTCGCGCTGGACCGCGCCTTTGAGCCCGGCGAACGAGAAATGCGGTTCACCGCTGCCGACCAAAGGGCGCGGGAGCTTGACCGCTTTGGGATCGCCGTCGCGCGCCAGTGCCTCGATCGCCGGGCCGCCGGGATAGCCTAGGCCGAGCAATTTGGCGGCCTTGTCGAACGCTTCGCCAGCGGCATCGTCGATGGTCGTCGCCAGCCGCCGGTAGTCGCCCACGCCGCGCACTTCGAGCAATTGGCAGTGACCGCCGCTGGCGAGCAGGAGGAGGTAGGGGAAGTCGAGGTTGCGGTCGACGAGGCGCGGCGACAGGGCGTGGCCTTCGAGATGGTTGACCGCGATCAACGGCTTTCGGCACGCGATGGCCAGCCCTTTGCCCGCCAGCAGCGCAACCATCACCCCGCCGATCAGGCCCGGGCCGGCGGTGGCAGCAATGGCATCCACTTCACCAATCGCGACATCGGCTTCGGCCAGCACTTGGCGGATGAGGCCAGGCAGAATGTCGACATGGGCGCGGGCAGCGATTTCGGGGACCACGCCGCCGAACGGCCGATGCGCCTCATTCTGGCCGATCACTGCCTGGGCGAGGATCTGCCGGTCGCCGCTGACCAGCGCTACCGCGCTGTCGTCGCAGGATGATTCGAGACCTAGGATCAGGGGCATCGGCGCCCCTTTGCATGTTGCGGGCTCGGTCGGCTAGTGCGGTGCGCATGGAACGAATTTTGACATTGGGGACGCGCGGGTCGCCCCTGGCGGTAGCGCAGGCAAACAAGGTCGCCGCGGCGCTGGAGACGGCGCACGGCTGGGCGGCGGGCAGCGTAGTGATCCGCACCATCCGCACCAGCGGCGACAGGATTCAGGACCGGCCGCTGGCCGACGTCGGCGGCAAGGCGCTGTGGACCAAGGAACTGGACCGCGCCCTGCTGGACGGCGAGACCGACCTTTCGGTCCATTCGATGAAGGATGTCGAAAGCGATCGGCCCGACACCTTGGTGATCGCGGCGATGCTGGAGCGGGCTGACGGGCGCGACCGGCTGATCGGGGTCGGGTCGATCGAGGGACTGAAGCCCGGCGCGTTGGTGGCGACGTCGAGCCCGCGCCGCGCCGCGCAGTTGCTGGCGCTGCGTCCCGACCTGCATATCGAGCCGATCCGCGGTAATGTTCAGACGAGGCTCGACAAGATCGCGCGGGGCGAGGCCGATGCGACCATGCTTGCCGCGGCGGGATTGGACCGCTTGGGAATAGAGGAAGGGTCGCCGGTTCCGGTTGACGTGATGCTGCCTGCACCCGGACAGGCGGCGATCGGGATCGAATGCCGCAGCGACGATGCCGAAATGCGCGACCTGCTGGTGGCGATCAATCATGAGGATACCTGCCGCGCGGTGCAGATCGAACGGGCATTCACCCGAGCATTGGGCGGATCGTGTCATTCGCCGGTCGCGGCGCTCGCCGAAGTGACGCCAGACGGGGTCAGGCTGCGCGCGGAAATCCTTAGCGGCGACGGTGCGGAAAGGATCGCAGAAAATCGGATGATCGTCGACGAAGCCGAAGCAGAAGCGCTGGCGGCGGCGATGCTCGACCGTGCCTGCCCGGCGACGCGCGCCTTGTTCGACGGCCGCGCGGGATGAGCAAAGTCGTGATCCTTCGCCCCGAACCGGGGGCGAGCGCCACGCTGGCGCGGGCCGAGGCGGCCGGTGTCGAAGCGGTCGCGATACCCTTGTTTGAGATTACCCCGATCGACTGGGTCGCGCCCGATGCGACGGAGTATGATGCGTTATTGCTGACCAGCGCCAATGCCGTGCGGCACGGCGGGATCCAGCTTTCGTCATTGAACGGCCTTCCTGCCTATTGCGTGGGCGAAGCGACCGCGGGTGCCGCGCAGCAAGCCGGCCTTGGCATCGCCGAGACGGGCAAGGGCAATGCGGCCGACCTGGCCGGTCGACTGCCCAAGGATTTGCGCTTCCTGCACCTGACCGGCCGGAGCCACCGCGCCATTCCGTCGGTCGCGGAGATTGCGGTCTATGACAGCGTGGCGATCGACCCGCCGCCATCGCTTGACGCGCTGCAGGACGGGGTGGCGATGGTCCACAGCCCGCGAGCGGGTGCGCGGCTTGCGGAACTGGTCAAGGAGCGAAGCACCATTTCCATCGCCGCGATCAGCCCGGCGGCGGCGGCGGCGTGCGGGAGTGGCTGGCGCGCGGTTCAGTCGATTGCCGGCCCGAGCGATGCGGCCTTACTGGAACTGGCCGCCGGGCTGTGGCAGAAACGAAGGCCATGAACGTCCAGCCAAGACCGACAGGCAATTGGGCCGCGATGCTGGCGTGGATCGTTCTGCTGATCCTGATCGGCGCGGGACTCGCGGTGTGGGGCCTGTCGCGGTGGGACGCGGGCGCGCGATTCCTAGGTATCGCACCTGAACCCGTGTCGGCGATGACGTTGCAGCCGATCCGGCCGGTGGCGCAGCCGCTTCCAGGCTCCGCCCTCGCGACGGACCCGGCCGCTGCCGACCGTGTGGCGATGCTCGAGGCACGCCTTCGCAACGTCGAGAACACGACCCAGCGCAATGCCGGGTCGGTCGGTCGGGCCGATGCCCTGCTGGTCGCCTTCGCAAGCCGCCGGGCGATCGATCGTGGGGTGCCGCTGGGGTATTTGGAAACCTTGCTGTCAGAGCGATTCGGGGGTCAGAATCCCGTCGCAGTAGCGACCATCATCACTGCCTCTCGATCGCCAGTGACCCTGGATGCGCTGGTCAGCGATTATGGCCGGTTGCAGGGCGATTTGCGACGTGGGGCACCCGACGAGGGATTGTGGCGCGGAATCAGGCGCGAACTCGGCTCAATTGTCGCCGTACGGCGGGCCACCGCACCCTCGCCCAAACCCGAGGCGCGCTACGAACGGGCGATGGCGCGGCTGGAGCTGGGGCAGGTCGACGTTGCGTTGGCCGAGACGATGAGGCTGCCCGGGGCACCACGAGCAGCCCCATGGATCACCCAGGCGCGCCGTTATATTGCAGTCCATCGGGCGCTCGACGAAGTCGAAAGCTCGGCGCTGCTGGCCGATCGCCGCTAAAACCGTTCTGATTCAACTCGTCGCTTATGCGACTCGGCTCGTCGCGTGAAGCTTTCGTTCAGGCGGGCAAGCGCATCATGACTCAGTTCGAGAGTTTCAGGGTGGGGTCATGACGTCGGTAATTCGTCGAGTTGCGGTGGCATTGGGCTTGGTCGCGGTGAGCGGCGGCGGTGCGGCGCAGCGCGATCCGCTGGCGCCCCTTCCCGCCGGTCCGACGCAGCAGCAACCGGGCCTTAGTGCCCGACCGGCCTTGCCGTCGCCCGTCGTCGGCCGGCCCCCGATCGGCCTGCGCGACGAGATCAATCGCCTGGGACGGAGCTTCGACGGCAAGGCGGGAATTTCGGTGGTCAGCCTGAAGGATGGCTGGGCGGTGGATTATAACGCCGCCAGCCTGTTCCCCCAGCAAAGCTGTTCCAAATTGTGGGTCGCGATCACCGCGCTGGATGCGGTCGATCGCGGGGCGGTCAGCCTGAATGACCGGGTGACAGTCAGCCGCAATGACCTGACCCTGTTCCACCAGCCGATCGCCGCCAAGATCCGCGGCGGCGGCCACACCACCACGGTCGGGGCGTTGCTGTTCACCGCCATTACCGCCAGCGACAATACCGCCAACGACAGCCTGATGCGCTCGATCGGGGGTCCCGATGCGGTGCGTGCCATGATCCAGCGCAAGGGCCTGGGTGCGGTTCGATTCTTCGATGGCGAACGATCGTTGCAGTCGAAGATCGCCGGACTGACCTGGAGCCAGAGCTATTCGATCGGCGATGCCTTTTACAAGGCGCGCTCGGCATTGCCGATGGCGATCCGGCGGTTGTCCTTCGAACGCTACATCAATGACCCTTATGACGGCGCGAGCCCACGGGCGGTGGCCAGCGCGCTCGCTCGACTGAAGCGCGGCGAGTTGCTGTCGCCGACCTCGACGCAGCGGCTGCTCAGCACGATGGGCAAGACCAAGACCGGCGCGATCCGGGTGCGCGCCGCGCTGAAACCGGGCTGGACGTGGAGCCACAAGACCGGCAGCGGCCAGGTGCTTGCCGGTCGGGTCGGTGGGATCAACGACATCGGCCTGCTCACCGCGCCCGATGGGACGACCTATGCAATGGCGATCTTCACGGTGCCCAACAAGTCGAACGGATCGGCCCAGGGGCTGATGCGCTCGGCGACCACGACCCTGATCGCGGCACACGAACGACGGGCTCGCGGATATTGAGACCAATTCGAGCGTTGCCTCGGGGCCAGGATAAGGATTCGACCATGCGCGCACTTCTGCCACTTGCCGCCGCTTTCACCCTCGCGGGATGTAGCGCTTATGCACAGCCCGTCGATCCGCTTCCGGCGCAGGCCACTGCGGGTGGCGGCCGCAACCAATGCTTTTACGCAGCCAACGTCACCGGATTCCGACAAGGCCCAGGCGATATCATCTACGTCAACACCAACGCCCGCGATTATTATGAGCTGAGAACGCTCGGCTATTGCGCGGCGCGGCTCGATTTCGAGAATCGGATCGCGCTCAGGTCGCGCGGCGGCGGGTTCATTTGCTCGGGCAATGATGCAGAGATTTTCGTGCCAGATGCGCTTGGATCGACCTATTGCCCGGTACGGTCGAACAGGAAGCTGAGCCCGCAAGAAGTGGCAACGCTGAGGGCGCAGAAGAAATAGATTTCTCGTGAGGTCGCCCGTCGCTTCGCTCCGGCACTCCAATTTACCAATGTCCCCCCGGACATTCGTAAATTGGAGCGGGCGAAGGGATTCGAACCCTCGACCCCAACCTTGGCAACTATTTAGTAAGTGGTCTCACCTTGTCTCATAGAAATGTTCTGGCTAGCTAAAAGTGATGGCTAGAGTCGCATGGGTTCTCATTGAACATCACCAAATCTCGTGCCGGTGATACCCCGCACGTTACCCCAAATCATCATGAGGTTGTGTTCGAAAATATTCTTTCGGGACCTCGTGATAAAGAGTGAAGCACCATGGAAAGACATGAGATCTTTCTATGGTCTTGTTGTACTATTGCAACGCATTTCCTGAACACGTTATCGGGGGCCGCTCGCTCATGATGAACATCAGGAAATGTCCAAACAACGCTTTACCGACCGATGGCTTCAGTCGCCCACGCTAACGCCCGACAAAGGACGTGCGGAGTTTGTCGATAATCTTTGCCCTGGCTTGCACTTGCGGGTGACGATCCACGGCACCCGCACCTTTTCCGCCATGTTTCGAGTCAACGGAAAACTCACTCGGAAAACGATTGGGCGATATCCCCGAGTGTCACTGGGCGACGCTCGCTCCTCAGCCTTGGGCATTATGCGTTCAGCGCAGGACACCGCCGATGCGCGTGAGCGGCGGTCAAGGGCGCCCTGCACTGTGACGTACGAGGAACTGGTCGAGACATACACAGAGAAGCATCTGAAGGTGAATGCGCGGTCATGGCGCAACATCCGCAGCGGTCTGCTGGGAAAGCGCATGGCGCCATTCATGAAGCGCACCATGGCTTCGATCACACGACGCGAGATTATCGACCTTTGCGATTCCATCGTTGCTGAAGGTTCACCGCAGGCTGCAGTCAACCACCTTCGCTATCTCAAGATGCTCTGCAATTGGTCGGCGAGTCGCGACCTAATCGTCAGCAACCCGACTACGGGCGTGAAGCCTCCCGCGAAGACGAAGGAGCGCGACCGAGTGTTGTCTGACACGGAACTCAGCGCTGTCTGGCGAGCCACTTTCCAGCTCCCCTCTCCCTGGGGTGAAATGTTTCGGATGTTTGTATTGACGGGCCAACGCCGCAGCGAAGTGGCAACGATGCGCTGGAGCGAGGTGTCCGGGCAACTTTGGACGATTCCACGGGAGAAAGTGAAGAAGGACAGGGCACATTCCGTTCCGCTTTCAACGACGGCGATGGCAACCCTTGGATCATTGGACGATCTGCCCAGATTCGAAGAGGACGGGTACATTTTCAGCACCACGGGTGGCTCGACGCCAAGCAGCAACTTCTGCAAAGTGAAGAGGCAGCTTGATAAGGCGTCAGGCGTCACCGGCTGGACGATCCACGACATCCGCCGCACCGTGCGCAGTAAGCTTGCCGAGCTTGGCGTTCCGCGCGAGGTTGCCCGCAAGATCTTAAATCACGAAGACGGCAAGGTTGATCGTATCTACAACCGGCACGAGTACTTGGCCGAAAAGCGGGAGGCGTTGGAGCGGTGGGAGAAGATGCTGCTGAACCTCGCCGGCCAACAGACGAACGCCCGTCATTAACTGGCACTCTCGTCGTTGATGGTTTTGACAAGCTTGCGGACTTTTACAGCCTGCGAGACGAGCCTGGCTTTCACGAGCTGACCGAATATCTCGTGGGCCTGTCCTGCCGAGACCAGGACGATGAAGACGTCATCAAAGAACTAGCGTCGTTGGGCGACCTTAGCCTGGCCCAGCGGCGTGCCGAGGGTCATCGGCAGGCCAGAGCAATGAGGGACAGTGCTAAGCGCGCGCTGCAAGCCATCGACGCCATCGATGACGCTATGGGCGCATTCGACGCGGCCGTTCAGTTTCATCCCCCTCTCATCGAGGCCATATTTGACGTCGATACGGGAGATCCCAGGAACCTCGCTGTTCCTGCGGAAATAGCTGTCCTGCTCACGTTTTTCAAAGAAACGGATTGGGATCAAGCAGCGGCTGCCCTCGATCGTTTGAGCAAATTGCCGGTCAGGGAGAACCTCTCCCGCGGTCCCGTACGGAATGAAACACTCCGGCGGGGCGTCGCGGCGTGCCGGGCCTATTGGCGAGACGTGGAAGGACACTCGTGGTCGATGTCCTCCCTGAAGAACAAAAATGTTAGAGATGAAAATGACCCGCGGAACCTGCAAGGCAAATGCGAGGCTTTTGTGTCTGACGTAATAAGCCTGTGCGGCATAGAGCATGGCTTACACGACCTCTCCAGCGCTTGGAGCGCAGTCGATAAGGGGTGAGAAACGACGGGGCGCGAAGCTCCTTCTTTCGCAAGAGTTTCTGACCCGCTCAGGTTTAACTTTCGCCGCTGATTCCTTGGCCTTCGAGGAGAAGCGTCTGTAGCTGGTGTGTCGCCAATTCCGGCAATCGGAGAAGCGACATGAGCAACACGCAAAGTAAGCCTGCGACCGGCATCACATTGAGCGCAGTCCTCAACTTCCATGAGGTTCAGCGGCTCAGCAGCCTGGCACGCGCCTCGATTTATCGAGGAGTGGCGGCCGGTACATTTCCAGCGCCGATCCCACTGACCCCTGGCGGCCGGCGTGTGGGGTGGCGCGAGGGCGACCTCCGCGATTGGCTCAGCAACCCGCTCGGCTGGCGCGCAAATTCGGATGCGCCGAAAACCACAACCTGAGTCCTCCAAACTTCCCACCAAAACCAATCAATTTGAAACGCCGGTCATTCGGCGGATGGAGAATCACGTGACCAATTCAAATCGCACTACCGCAGATGCGCTGCTCCCGGGCGCACCGCTCACCATCGCAGCTCGCATTGAACTCGGCAAAGAAACACAGCGTTTCACTCAAGGCGCTATTGTGCCTTTCCCGAGGGGTTATCCGGGCGCGCACGCCCTCACGGCCCTCGGCCCAAACGCACGCAAAAATTGCGAACTTTTGCAGTCGGCCGGCTACAGCGTAACGGCGTACGAATACACCTCGTGCACTGGCGAGATTATTCAGTTGGTCGTCCGGTTCGACCATAAGTCACAGCCAAAAGAGATTAGGCCAGTCCGGTACTGCGGTCCCGTCGATCAAGGACGGCCTCAATTCGAGATGTCATCAATCGACGGCCAACGGCCGCTCTACGGCCTTCATGAACTTGCTACGCGGCCCGACGCACCAGTGTTGGTCGTTGAAGGCGAGAAGACAGCCGAAGCGGCCAGGACCATTTTCCCGGACTTTGTCGTGATAACTTGGATGGGCGGCGCGGGGGGCGTTAGACGTACTGAGCTCGATGCCCTCAAAGGGCGCTCGCTTGTAATTTGGCCGGACAATGACGAGGCGGGGCGGCGAGCTGGCCGATTATTCGCCGCGTTGGCGGTTCAGGCGGGCGCTGCTTCAGCTGGTTTCGTCGATGTGCCGCGCGAGTTTGGCGACAAGTGGGATCTCGCCGACGACGTTCCGCAGGGCCTGGTCGATGACTATCCGCTTCGCAAGCTTGTTGAGACCGCCCGTCCGCTCTCAGCCGCGGAACTTGCCAGGATTACCTCGGACGCGCGGGATCGCGCCGAGAGCAGGCGACTGCTTGGACATAGACCAGGGCATTCGGGAGTGGATAAACCAGCCGTTGCCGACGCGCTGAGCGAGCTCGACCCTGACATGAGCCGGCTGGAGTGGCTGGCTATCGCGCGGTGCCTCTACCTCGCGTTCGGCGACGAAGGACTTTCGATCTTCGACCAGTGGTCCGCGGGCAGCGAGGAAAAGTACAAAGCCGGCGAGCCCGCGCGCCTTTGGGCCGAGTACACGTCCGCCAAAGGGCCGTTCAGAGCCAAACCGCTCGCCTGGTTGATGCGTCTGGCTCGTGATCTTCCGCGCGAGGAGGGAAAGAACTTCGAGTTGGACAAGGAAGCATACGTTCGTGCGGCCATCGAGGAGGTGAACGAGTGCCATGCGGTTGTGATCCGCGGCACGAAAACGGTTGTCATGTGGGAACAGTATGACCCGCGGTTCGAGCGCTATGTACTCACGTTTCTCAAGAAGTCGGACTTCACGGAAAAGATGATTTGGAAGATACCACTTCCGCCGCAAGAGGGTGACCCAGCTCACAAAAAGAAAAGCATGCCGCTGGGGAAACTGTGGTTCGAGTCCGGCCTCCGGCTCCAGTATGACGCGATCCACTTTATGCCCGGCCAAAAGGTCGGCCCGCGTGAGCTAAATAGCTGGACCGGCTTCGCCGTAGAGCGACGCGACGATTCAGAGGGGTGGTCGCGTCTGAAAGGCCACCTGTTAAACAACGTGGCAGGCGGCGATCGAGAGTCGTATGATTATATCCTCAATTGGCTTGCTTTCGGCGTCCAGCGGCTCGAGGTGCCGACGGGCACGGCACTAGTGCTGCAGGGCGCGAAAGGGGCGGGCAAGAGCATTCTGATCGTTCTCTATGGCGCCCTGTTCGGGACGCATACCTGGGTGACGGCGATCAGTGAAGACATTGTCGGCAGGTTCAACGCGCATCTCGAAACCACCTTGTTGCTCGGCGTCGAGGAGGCGTTCGCGCCACAAAATCGGGCCGCTGATGGGACGCTGAAAGACCTTATCACGTCGAAGAAACTTCGATTGGAGGACAAGTTCTTCAGCGCCTGGCCTGCCCCGAGTCACCTCCGGATCATCATGACTTCCAACAACGATCAGGTGGTTCGCGCTGACGGGTCTGATCGGCGCTACGCGGTGTTCGAGGTCACCAACCCACATCAGAACGACCCGAATGCGCGCCGTCGTTATTTCGGCGAGTTGGTCGAGCAAATGGAGACCGGCGGATATGAGGCAATGCTCGGCGAGCTTATTGCGCGTGACATTTCTAGCTGGAATCCGGAGGCGATTCCGGAGACCGAGGCACTTCGGCGGCAGAAGTATCTCAATCTCACGAACGATCCAGTGACCGCGTGGTATCACTCTCGGCTCGAAGATGGGATCGACATATTGTCGGGTGAGGCAGGGAGAGGGGTCTACCCGTGGAGCCAGACCAATACCGTGTGGGTCCCAATTGCAGCAGTGCTCGAGGACTATGCGGCATTCGCCAAGCGGCACGGCCATCGCGGTGACGATCAGCGACTGAAAAACAAGCTCGCGCGGCTCATGCCGCCGGGATTTGCAGGACGGGCTAAGAAGCAAGGCGAGATCAACGGTGCTCGTGCGGTGAAGTGCTACCCTTTTCCGCCGATCAACGAGGCGCGGGAGTTGTTTAGCCGCGCCACGGGCTTCGAATTTATACAGGATGGGGGCTAATCGGTCGGCAAATACCGTATTACCTTAGAATGGCCTGCTTTATTTATACGCAAAAATTGTTGGGTGTTGTTTGGTATAGGTTTTTGGGCACCCCTCTAAGGTAATAGCGTAATGCGAGCGTGGCCTGGGCGGTATTTGACGTGCCGGCCACGCTCCCATGAGGTTGTACGTGCCGATGGTTTAGAGGCTTGCGGCGAAACACGACGGAAATTTCGAGGAATGACATTCGTTGGTTGGAGGGCGACCCGGGCGCCGGTCAAACGGCGACAAGCCCGGTGGCATGCTCCTGCCGAAGGATGTTTCATCGCGAGGCCTGGGAACGCCTCCCAGCCTTTTGCGGCGCATTGAGTAAGCTGGCCGGGCCCGAGGGCGGACAGCTGACGCCACGACGCTTACAGACCCTATGTTTGGCTGCTCTCGGCGCAGGTTCAGTACCCCCTGCCCCATTGGCCTAGCTGCTCCTCAGTCGGGGGCGATTTCCGAGTAGCGGTGGCCGTAGCTTAGGCTGGGATGATGAAGTAGCGTCTTACCCATTACTGGCAGTGTGAGAAAGCCACATGACATCCGATGTTATACTCCGCACTCAGACTGGAGAGCTTCTCAATGCTCGCGTTGAGATGGATGGCCGCGGTCTCGTTGTGCATAGTCGCAGCGGTACCGATCGAAATCGGGACTATCGCCAGGCCGTGGAAACGATCTTCGCCAGGTTGGACGCGGCTAGCATTAATTACGAAGTGTATCTCGACAGCGCTCCCGTACAGCACCGACCGCTTGCATCGCGTAAACTGACCTTCCCCAAAGGAGCGGTGATTGGGGAGCGTTTCAACAGTTTAGTTCGAGCCATGAACGCAGGCAGTGCAAGCAACGGGGCATGGCGCCGCGTCCTCATTGCATCCTCAGGACATACACCCGCTGCGATGTGCGCCGTGGTAAGAGATGAACCAAAACTAATAGCCACTTCGTCCGACAGGCTTTCAGCGGCCGAACTGCGCCGGGTAACGAATGCGCATGTGGACGCTTCAGTAGCGCGCCTCGTTGCGGGTGAAGACGCGCCAAATTTTGATCCATCGCGGGATTTCGACCTACTGTCGCCTAATGGCGAGCGGCTTGCGCCGAAGAAGGTTTTTGGGCTCGCACTTGAAACGGCGCTCGGCATCGTCGCCCGGCCGGAGCACTTTTCTGCGGGGCTGGGCACGCCCTGTTTCCAGATCCTTGAGGCCGCCGGATACCCGATCATTCGCAAGGACGAACCAATGCCGGGGGGAGGACTAAGCCCCGTCGACCCAGACTTGGCGGCGGCCGAGGGATCGGTGAAGTTAGTCGCGCACCTGCGTCGTGAGCGGAACCCGGCGCTGGCGGCGGCCAAGCGACGAGCGATGATCGCACAGCTGGGCTATCTTCAGTGTGAGCGGTGCGACCTGATACCGGGCCAAATGCTCGGACCCCTCGGCGACGCCGTAATCGAGGTGCATCATGCCGGCACCGCATTGGCCAACATGGAGGTCGGGCAACTGACCCGCCTGGCAGACCTGATGTGCTTGTGTGCAAACTGTCACCGGATCGTACATCGGGAGGCCCGCGAAGTGGCGACGACCCTTCTGGCCGATTAGCGCCCAAGTCAGTCATTGGCGTTCAAAGGGACTGGTGCCAAAAGCAGACGTTGGGCAGGGGACAACTCGGCAAGTCGGCCCCTAGCAATCTCGTGCAGAGTCCGCGGCGACCCAGACCCAAGGCGACCGCGCTTGCTTTAACTGTTTCTTGAGGTGCAGCGCTCATCACCTGTCGCATGGCGACGATGTCTGACCTCTATCGCGAGATGGCCGCCAAGGCACGGCGAGATGCCGAA
>JAZKHF010000142.1:0-5668 GCA_040385545.1 Pseudomonadota bacterium | reverse complement strand
ATCCTGCTCAAGCTCAAGCAGCCCGCCGAAGCGCTGGTTTCGGCCGAGGCGGCGCTTGGGAGGGCAGGCGGGCGCGCCGACCGGCTGCGTCTCGCGTTTGCCGATGGTTTCCGCGCCGCGGGCGATCGCACCAGCGCGCTCAAAATGGTCGAGGGGGGCGGTCCGGCCTTGGCCGATGCCCGGGTGCAGATCGCGGCGGGCAAATCGCTCGGACAAGCAGTCGACACTTCGTCCAAAGCATACGCCGAATTGCTTCTCGCGCTTGGGCTGGCGATCAACAAAATGCCCGACAAGACGCTGCCGATCAGCCTCGCCCAGATCGCCCGATACGCCAATCCCGACAACAATGCCGGGACCTTACTGCTCGCGTTGCTGCTGGATGCCGGGGATCGCCAGCCCGACGCGCTGAAGGTGCTTCGGACCATTCGCCCCGGAACCGCTTTCGCCGCGCAGGCGCAGGATGCCGAAGTGCGGATTCTCAACGATACCAATCGGCCGGCCGAAGCGCTGGCCCGCGCCCGCACCTTCGTTTCCGCAAGCCCGACGACCGATTCCTATTCGCGGCTGGGTGCGGCGCTGATCGAGAATGAGCGCTTGGCCGAGGCCGCCGACGCTTATGGGCAGGCGATTGCCCTCTCGACCGAGGGAACCGGATCGGACGAGGCGTGGGCGCTGCACCTGTTCCGCGCCAGCGCTCTGGAATCGGCAGATCGCTGGCCCGAAGCCAAAGCGGAGTTGGCGATTGCCATGCGGCTGTCTCCCGACAATCCGTTGCTGCTAAACTTCCTCGGTTACGGACAGCTCGAGCGGGGCGAGAATCTCGATGAATCCGAAGCGATGGTTCGTAAAGCCAGCGCGCTTCGCCCCGACGACGCTTCGATCACCGACAGCCTGGGTTGGGCCCAATACAAACGCGGCAAACTGGACGAAGCGATTGCTACGCTGCAGCGCGCCGCCCAGGGCGATCCCGAGCAGGCCGAAATCCACGAACACCTCGGCGATGCGCTCTACACCGCCGGCCGCCGGATCGAGGCGCGGTTCGCGTGGCGCGCGGCCCTGGTCAATGCCGAGGAAAAGGCGAAGGTGCGGCTCGAAGCCAAGATCGCGACCGGTCTGACCTCCGCCAACGCCTCGCCGTGACCTTGCGCGAGCCGGCCCCGGCCAAGCTCAACCTCGCGCTGCACGTCCGCGGAAAATTGCCCGACGGTCGGCACAAACTCGACACGGTGTTCGCCTTCTGCACCGACGGCGACGTCGTGACGGGCGAGGCGGCGGATGACGTCACGCTCGACGTCAGCGGCCCGTTCGCGGCGGGGCTGAGCGGCGACAATCTCGTCCTTACCGCCGCCCATGCGCTGCGCAAGGCGGCGGGTGTCACGCAGGGCGCCGCACTGCACCTGACCAAGAACTTGCCTGTCGCCTCGGGCATCGGCGGCGGATCGGCCGATGCGGCGGCCGCGCTTCGGCTTCTCACGCGATTGTGGGGCATCGATCCGGCCCACGCCACCGCCGTCGCCCCCAGCCTCGGCGCCGACGTCCCCGCCTGCCTGCTGAGCATGACGTCACGCGGCACAGGGGCAGGAGACACGCTAACCCTTATCGACGATCCCCATGTTGCCGGAACGCCGGTCTTGCTGATCAATCCGCTTTTGCCTTTGTCGACGCGCGCGGTGTTCGCCCAGTGGGATGGGGTCGATCACGGCGAGCGGCGGGACTGGCGCGACGGCTGCAATGATCTCGAAAAGCCGGCACGCGAACTGGTTCCAGCGATTGGCGAGGTGCTCGACTGGCTCAGGTCGCGGCCGGGGACGAAATTCGTGCGCATGTCGGGCAGCGGTGCGACCTGCTACGCAGCGTTCCAGCTCGAAGAGGGGCGCGACGAGGCGGCGTTGGCCTGTCCGGATCATTGGTGGCATCTGGCGTCCTTCCTGCGCTAAGGCGCGCGACATGAGCCGACCCATCCTCACCGCCGAACAAATGCGTGCTGCCGAAGCCGGGCATGACGTTGCTGTCCTGATAGAGCGTGCCGGCGGGGCCTTGGCCGAGGCGGCGTGGCAGTTCGCTGGCCCGATCGAGACCTTGATCCTCATCGGCCCGGGCAACAATGGCGGCGACGGCCGCGTTGCCGCGCGGCACCTCGAAGCGCGCGGCATGACTGTCCGCACCGCCACGCTGGAAACGCTCGCGGATGCCCAGCCGGCGCCAATGCTGATCGATTGCCTGTTCGGAACCGGTCTCAGCCGTGGCCTGGAAGAGAATGTTTCAACGAAGCTAATTTCACTGGTCGAGGCATCGCAACTAGCCATCGCGTGCGATCTTCCAAGCGGTGTCTCGGCAGATGACGGCGTATTGCTGTCCCCGGTCGCAGCCTATGACCTGACCGTCACCTTCGGTGCCCTCAAGCCCGCCCACCACATGATACCCGCAAGGCGACTGATGGGCCGCATCATCCTCGCCGACATCGACCTCGCGGTCGAATCCGATTGGCACGAAATCGGGAAACCGGTCCTTTCGCCCCTCGATCCCGACGGCAACAAGTTCACCCGCGGGCTGGTTCATTGCCTCGCCGGCCAGATGCCTGGCGCCATCGCGCTCGCCGCCTATGCTGCGGCGAGGGCAGGGGCGGGCTATGTCCGGGTTTCGACCAGCCGTGCGATCGATAATCTGCCGTCCGCCGTCGTCCAGACCGACACCGCCGAGGTCAATGACCCCCGCGTTGGCGCGATCCTGGTTGGCCCCGGTCTCGGCGACATCCCGCCGGTCCTGACCCTCGCGCTGACCGTCCCCAAACCGGTGATCATCGATGCCGACGCCATCGCGCTGGTCGGCGAGCCCGATCGGCTCAAGGGCCATGACGCAATTCTCACCCCTCACGAAGGCGAATTCGTCAAACTGTTCGGCCAGCTTCCCGGCTCGAAAGCCGACCGCGCCCTCGAAGCCGCGCGACAATCGGGCGCGGTGGTGGTCTATAAGGGTCCGGACACGATCGTGGCGTCACCCGATGGTCGCCTCGGTTTCGCGCCACCGGCCCCCGCGTGGCTTGCCAGCGCCGGCACCGGCGACGTCCTCGCCGGGATCATCGCCGCCTTCCGCGCGCGTGGGCTGACGTCGTTCGAGGCCGCCTGCGCGGCGGTCTGGATCCACGGCCGCGCTGCCGAGATCGCGGGCCCAGGGATGATCGCCGACGATCTGGTCGCCGCCATTCCCGCCGCGCTCGCCTTGTGAGCGACCATGATGCCCCTGACGCCGGGTCAAATTGCCCCCGGCAATTCGATCCCGTCCGGGGGACGGGAACGCCCGGTTCAGGAGACATCATTGTCCGCATCGCCGCGCGGGGCGATGGGGTCGGTGCGAGCGGCAAGCATGTCGCCTTCGCGGTCCCTGGCGACGTCATACTGGACGACGGTACGCTCGAACATGGCCCCGGACACCAGGTGCCGCCGTGCCGTCACTTCCCGACCTGCGGCGGTTGCCAGCTCCAGCACCTGACCGACGCGGCTTATGCCGATTATTGCACCAGCCGGATCGTCGGCGCGCTCGCCCAGCACGGACTAGAGGCCGAACTCCGCCCGACCTATCTCTCACCCCCGCGCACACGTCGCCGCGCGGCGATGCGCGCGCTAAAGGCTGCTGGTGGGGTTCAACTCGGGTTTAGCGAGGCCGGCACCAATCGTATCGTCGACCTGCGCGAATGCCATGTGCTCGACCCGCGACTGTTCGCATTGTTCAAGCCGTTGCGGGCCCTCCTCGCGACGATCCTGCCGAACAAGCGAAGCGGCGAAGTGCAATTGACGCTCGTCGACCAAGGGGTCGATGTGGGGCTGAAGGGCGTGTCAGTCGAGGGCTATGAGGCGGCGGTCGCGCTGACCGACTTTGCCGAGCGGCACGATCTTGCACGGGTCAGCATCGACGATGGAATGGGTCCCGAAACTCGGTTCGAGCCGCAAGCGGTTACGATCAACATCTCTGGCACAGCCGTCGCGTTGCCGTCAGGCGCGTTCTTGCAGGCTACAGCCGATGGCGAAGCCGCGCTTGTTGCAGCCGTGGCCGAAGCAGTGGCCGGGTCCGTTCGGCCAATCGATCTATTTGCCGGGCTTGGCACATTTGCCCTGTCGCTAGGCGGCAAAGTCACCGCCGCCGAAGCCGCGCGCGATGCCATACTGTCGCTCAAATCCGCCGCGCCCGGGATCGAGATTCAACACCGCGACCTATACCGCCGCCCCCTTGATCGAAACGAATTCGCGGCATTCGATGCAGTCGTTCTCGATCCGCCGCGCTCGGGCGCGCAGGACCAAATCCGGGCAATCGCAGCCTCCTCGGTGCCGCGTATCGCCTATGTCAGCTGCAACCCCGCCACGTTTGCGCGGGATGCCGAGATGCTGGTCGCCGGTGGCTACAAGCTCGACTGGGTCCAGCCGGTCGGCCAGTTCCGTTGGTCGACCCACGTCGAACTGGCGAGCGCTTTCTCGCGCTAGCCGTGGAGCAGGCCGGCGCCTGCGTGGACCGTCAGACCAACGAGGCACAGGGTCGACAGGGCGAACAACGGGAAACGATATTTGACCCGGTTGATAGTCGACTGGACGATGGAATGGAGGATCCGCAGGCCGACATAGCCCCATGCCAGCCACACGTTGATCGAGGCATTTTGCTCCATCACCACCAAGACCAGCACGATGGCGTAGAAGATCGTCGGCTGCTCATGCAGATGGGTGTAATTGTGCGCCTTCCAATTGACTTGGTCGGGAAGCACGCCTTCGAGATTCTGGCCGCGGCCACCAACCGACTTGGTAACGTCGATCCCGACTTTTTTCATCGCTGGCCCGCGCGTCAACGCCATCCACACCAGCATCACCAACGTCCAGGCGACGAGCGCGACGATCGGTCCGAGCAACGGGCTATGGGTCATTTGCAGATCCTTCAGAAAGCCGAGGCCACCGCGAAGCCGATCAGGATGATCAGGGCGATCGAGGCAAGCATGAACACGAGGAAGCGATAGCGGATACGATTGCTGATCGACTGGATAAGGCTGTGGACGATGCGCAAGGCAACATAGGTCCAAGCCGCGTAGAGAGCGATCGGGCTGTCGCAGCCGGTCACTATCAACGCGAAGCACATCGCGTAGAACAGGGTCGGCTGTTCCATCAAATGATTGTAATTATGCGCTTTCCACTGGACTTCAGGCGGCAGGATGGCGTCGAGATCCTTGCCTTGGCCGCCGACGCGATTCTTCAGGTCGATGCCGGCCTTGATCATCGCCGGAATGCGGATGGCATACATCCAGATGAACATGAACGCCGACCAGGCAAGTAGCGCGACGACTGGCTGGACCAGGAAATACTCGTTCAACATGCAACGGCCCCCCACGAGTTATCGTGAGGGGCCATCATGCCGGAACGGTTGCGAAACGCAACGCTAAGTTAATCGAACAATTTGGCGAACGCGCGCTTGGCGCGGGTCTTCCAGTGGCCGCGATGGTAAGCGTCGCTGGCGATTAGCGGCAGAACCGAGGTCGCCTCGGCGAACACCATCTGTTCGAGCGCGGTCGAGACCTTGCCCCAGCTGGCCGCTTCCTGGAGCGTCGAGGAGGAGCAGGCCCCGTCGCGGACGTCCGCGACGGTGATCTGAACCGCATATTTGTGCACTTCGACGTCGTCATGGCCGAGGATTT
>JAZKHF010000141.1:0-11388 GCA_040385545.1 Pseudomonadota bacterium | reverse complement strand
CGGCTACAAGTTCAGCACCTACGCCACCTGGTGGATCCGCCAGGCGATCACCCGCAGCATCGCCGACCAGGCGCGCACCATCCGCATCCCGGTGCACATGATCGAAACGATCAACAAGCTGGTCCGAACCTCCCGCCAGTTCCTCCACGAAACCGGCCGCGAACCGACCCCGGAGGAGCTCGCCGAGCGCCTCTCCATGCCGCTCGAAAAAGTCCGCAAGGTGATGAAGATCGCCAAGGAACCGATCAGCCTGGAAACCCCGATCGGCGACGAGGAAGACAGCCATCTGGGCGACTTCATCGAGGACAAGAACGCCGTCATCCCGGTCGATGCGGCGATCCAGGCGAACTTGAAGGAAACCGTGACGCGGGTGTTGGCGTCACTCACTCCGCGCGAAGAACGCGTGCTGCGCATGCGGTTCGGGATCGGGATGAACACCGATCACACGCTGGAAGAGGTGGGGCAGCAATTCTCGGTGACCCGAGAGCGCATTCGGCAGATCGAGGCCAAGGCGTTGCGCAAGCTCAAGCATCCGTCTCGCTCAAGGAAAATGCGCTCGTTCCTGGATCAATAGGTAGTCGCCTCTTGCTACGTAAGCGGTAAGACAATGAGATTGGCGCCTTCATCAAGGTAGCCCTTGACGTCTAGCTTTTCGACGCAATGTCATTTTGAAGCCAGCGCCCTTAACGACGTCGTCGTCCGCTCCGAGTCGACGATACGACGCATTCACAAAACGATAGGCGCGACCCATCACATCGGCATTAAGCAGGATCAGATTAAGCGCCGCGATGTCGCCGGTCGAAGGATCGCTGCTGTCCGCGAGCACCCACCCGCCTACCATTGCGACATAGAACCTGAGGTTGTTCACTTCCTTCGCCGCAAGTTCTTCGTGTTCACGCAGATATAGTTCTACCTCTCGGCAGATTTTGACGGCCTTATAAAAGGCATCAAGCGGGATATCTGTGTTGACCAACTGCCGATATTCGTCCTCCCGTTTCAAAGGGTTCGATGGTCGCGCTCGCGCGTCATCTGGTCGAAATTCCAAAAATGTCAGGGCAGCCTGCGTCATAAAAGTCAAACTAACGATTTTGCGAGAAGGCCGCCCTCGGTTTGAATAGTAGTTTTTTCTACGTTCATAATATAGATCGCGCGGAAGTATGAATTCTTCGATTTGCCGCTGAAATGGATCTGTCGCCCTCAACATGGCAACTGAAACCGCATTCTGGCTATTAGTGGCTCGAATTATGCGATCTCTAGTATCGTCATCGTCTGTCCTAATAACCTTGACGAGGAGTGACCTTGTATCATCTTCGTCATCATCATCTTCTAGACCATCAAAGTGCTGAGTGATTTCTTTGCAAGTTTGCAATCCATTAACAATCTTTGGGTTGGTTATAGACAACAAGTTGTCGTCATTTCGGAAATCAGTACACAAGATCGTGACACCGTTATTCAACCACCAGAACTCTCTTTCGGTTTGTTCTCCTAATTCCGTTGCTATGCTTTCATTCACAGATGTGAATCCTTGCCAGTCGCGAACGTTTTCCTCAAAAATTGCTTGTGACACGGCGCCATCGTCGTCTCTCAAAAATTGGTCTAGATTTTTCAGGGGTGCGAGGCAAATATAGCCGTGCCGTCCCGAACTGGCTCTTTCGGTAGCCAGTGTCCGCACTTCGAGCGGCCGACGGATAATCGCTTCCCACAATTCCGCCGCGCCCAGCAAATCGACGTTGACATCCGCATCGGGAAAACGAGCCAAGGCTGCGTTTCTTAGAGCTTCTTTTCGTGCTTCCAAGCCAGCAGAAACTTCATTTGGCGGCCTGATTGTTGCGTAACGATATCGGATGCTTAAAGTGGGAGCGCGTCTCAGCAATCGCCGATATGTATCTCGGAAGAGCGCAAACACTGCTCTCACATCGGCGTTATAAACATCATCGAAATCATCTTCTGCCACCTGCATCCCGAACAATGCGTCCGTAACTGCCGTGAGCCTATTGAGAGTGTCTTCACTAAACTTTCGTTCGAGTTTGGATTGAATGATTTCAACTTCTACCTTTGCGCCATTCCTAATCGCAGTAAAAACAGTGTCTTCTGCTACGAGTATGTCGTTTACGAAGATATAGAAGCTGTCGATGCCGCCGTCTCCACCATTCCCGACTACGCCTCGCTCTACTTCGTCATCAGATAGTCCTCGATCACGCAAGAGCACTTGAGGGCAAAAATACTCGAAGTAATCAGAAATGGTCTTTTCAGGCGATCGAGTGCGGCGCTCACCCTCTACGAATTCCCGAACGATAGTCTCGGTGTTGTGGGGTGCTCGAGCCATTGATCTCTCCAAAGATGGCTCGCAAAGCGACGCCCTTTTTTCGGCAAGTCAACTTAACCTCCATAGGGGATAACACAATGCTGCCAATCCTTATCGGAGGTGGATCAGACGCAAACGCTGGCACGGAGTAAATCCGTGAAGTCAAAGGGCTACGGTGACAGTAACCGATTCGAACGTCTAAACCGGCGGCAACACCGCAAGCCGCGCCGCCTTCCCCCCACACCGCCCGCACTTCATCCGCGCCCGCGCCGCCACCAAGCTTCCCGCCCCGCACGCCCCCACCAACTCCACCCCGCTCATCGTCCGCGCCGATCCGCAGTCGCCGCATTCGATGCGGATGCTCGCGCGGAAGCGGACCAGGTCGGCGGCGGTGTGGATATGTTTGGTCGACATGGCGCGATGCTACGCCACGCAGAACGTAACAGGAACATCCACGCGGGAATAAAGCTGTGGATGAGGGGATTATCTGGCGCCTCGCCCCGCCCTCACCGCAGCGGCTTCAACCGCTCCATCGCCATCTCGCCCAGCTTTATACCCATCGGGTCGCTCGCCTCCGCCGTGAAGCGGAAGTGGACGCCGGCGTCGATCCGCGACTGGTCGACCGCGCGGGCATAGGCCGGCCAGTCGGGGACGGTCATCGACACGCCCTTCATCCGTTCGCTGGTAAAATGCAGGCCGCCCGGCGGTGGCTTGCCCTCGCCTTCGAGGATGGTCGAGAAGACCGCCGCCGCGGTGCAATGGCCGCAGGGATATTCGGGCTGGGCGGGGGTCCGGACCAAAGGCTCCCACAGCGGATCGGGGGCGGTCGAGTCATTGCCGTCGGCATCGGCCTGGCGGATGGCGTTCATCGGTCGCCAGAAGGCGTGGTGGAGCTTGCCGTCGGCCATCATCAGCCCGATGTCGTCGCTGGCCATCTGCACCAGCGCATACATGCGCGCATTCTGGACGGTGGAGCGGCCCGGCTGATCGGCGATCTGCCGCATCGGCGGGTCAAGCTCGTAAAAGGCCCAGAATTTGGCCGCCAGCGTATCGGTCGCGTTGCGCGTCTTGCTCTCCTTTGCGCCGCGGGTCCGTACTTCCTCGAAGCTCTTGGCATAGGCCTCGCTGTCGAGCGTGGGGGGTGGCGCGATGCGAAGCTGCGACGCGTCGGTCATGAACCACGGCCGCACCTGCAATTCGCGCGGGTCGTAGGGCAAGGAGCTCGGCGCCCATTTGCCGGGGATGGCGGTGGGGCGGTACACCGCCTGGCCGAGCTTGGGGTCGATCCCGCCCGCCGCCATCGCCGCCGCCGCCGCGCGCTGCCCGGTCGCGATCCCGTCGGTCCGGGCCTGTCCCTCGGGCACGTTGGCCATGGAGGCGAGATAGGCATCCTCGATGGTCTTCTTTTCGCCGGGATAGCAGGCGAGCAGCACGTCGCGGGCCGCGGTCGCCACCGCCGCGCGGCTCGATGCGCCGCGCGGCGCGAGGGGCAGGTCGACATAGGATCGGTAGCGGCGGTCGATCGCATTGGCGGCCTCGAACATTGCCAGCGTCGCCTTTGACCAGCTCTGGCGCGTGTCGGGGTTGAACATATATTCGGGCGGCGATGCGGCATCGTCGACCGCGGTCAGCAGTTCCGCCCAGTCGGCAACGATATCCGCTTGCGCGGGCGCCGGATTGACGACCGCCGCACAGCCCAAGAGTCCGATGATCAGTGTCCGCATGATGGTCCCCCCTCGCCCGCCCGGCCCCGCGATGCCCCGCTTGCCGGAAGTGAACTTGATCTACGCTATTGCGGCGTGTGAGGAAAGCGGTTGGAGTGGTTGCCTAGAGTGCGACCCCGTCGACGTTGCCGCCGGGGGAATAGCGGCACACCAAAACGTCCCACCGCGCCGACTGGCCGATGGCGCAGCCGACCCGCCGAGTGGAGGGCCAGATGATCGCGGTGTAGTGGCCGACGTCGGACCAGCGACCAGTGCGGCTGTTGTGGGGAAAGGTGCCGCGGCGGAACAGGCGGCGCTCGCTCGTCCAGCTGCCGACCATCGTCTCGACCGCGAAGGCATCGCGGGTGCCGATCCACAGATTCTCGCCGACCCCAGGCCGCAGATGGCGGGGCGAATGTCGGAGGCGCCCTTCGCTCGCGAGTTGATCGGCATAGGCGATCGCGGACGCGGCCAGCGCCGAATCCCACGCCATCGCTGGCGAGCCCGCGGCCGCTCGCTCCCGATTATGCGCGTCGAGCAGGGTCGGGGCGATCAGGCGCGGACGCTGCTGCTGCGGGCCGGGCGAAATCGGCATGCAGGCGGCCACGGTCAAAATCAGCGCTGGCATCAGGAGGCGCATCACCATGGTTCGATCTCTAGCGCGCCCGTGGGTTAACTGCGCCTCGCCCGGTCGAGATAATAAGGCAGTGCGGCGTTAAGCCCCGCGGCCAGATCATATTGCGGGCGATAGTCGAGGCGCTGCTTCGCCTTGGTCACGTCGGCCTCGCTATGCCGCACGTCGCCGGGCCGAGCGGGGCGATATGCGGGGTCTTGCGCATAATGCACCTGATGCTCGGCGAGGCCATCGCGAAGCAAGGCGAACAACTGGTTCAGGCTGGTCCGCTGCCCGACCGCGACGTTGTAGATTTCGCCCTGTGCCTCGTCGGGGGCGAGCGCGGCGAGGAGGTTGGCCTGGACGGCATTGGCGACGAAGCAGAAGTCACGGCTGGTCTCGCCGTCGCCGTTGATCGTCACGGGGTCATTGGCAAGCATCGCCGCGATCCATTTCGGGATCACCGCAGCATAGGCACCATCGGGGTCCTGCCTCGGGCCGAAGACATTGAAGTAGCGAAGCCCAATCGATCGATAGTCGTAGGCGGTGGCATAGGTCTGGGCGTAGATCTCGTCGATCAGCTTGGTCGCGGCGTAGGGAGACAGCGGCTGGCCGATGCGATCCTCGCGCTTGGGAAGTTCGGGATCGTCGCCATAGGTCGAGCTGGAGGCGGCATAGACGAAGCGGCCGACCTTCGCCCGCCGCGCGGCATCGAGGATGTTGAGGAAGCCGGTGGCGTTGCTGTCATGGCTGGTGAGCGGATCCTCCATCGATCGCGGCACCGATCCCAACGCCGCCTGATGAAGCACCACGTCGGCCCCTTGGACAATCCGGTCGCACAAGCCGCGATCGCCGATGTTGCCGGTGACCATGGTGAAGCGATTGGACGCGCCCGGGACCAGGCCGAGCGCCTCGTCGATGTTGTATTGATGGCCGGTATCGAAATTATCGAGGCCGATCACGCGCTGGCCATGGCGGAGCAGGGTCTCGACCAGGTTGGAGCCGATAAAGCCCGCGGCGCCGGTCACCACCCACGTCGCCTGCCGCTCGGCCAACATCGCCGCGACCTTGTCTTCCCCGGTAATCGTCATCGTACCCACCCACAAAGAGAGCCACACTCATAGTGCCACTCCACTGTCGTGCAATCCGTTGCGTTTCGCCACTTGGCACGGCTAGACAGAGGCAACCATTCAGGAGCCGCCATGTCCCTCCCCGCCATCTTCGACACGCTCCGACTGCCGGTCATCGGTGCGCCTTTGTTCATCATCTCGCACCCCGCATTGGTCATTGCCCAGTGCAAGGCCGGAGTCGTCGGAAGCTTTCCGGCGTTGAATGCCCGCCCGCAGTCACAGCTCGACGAATGGATTCACCAGATCACCGAGGAACTGGCCGCCTGGGATCGCGATCATCCGAAGACGCCCGCCGCGCCGTTTGCGGTCAACCAGATCGTTCACCGATCGAACGACCGGCTGGAGCAGGACATCGTGACATGCGCCAAGTGGAAGGTGCCGATCACCATCACCTCGCTCGGCGCGCGCACCGAGCTCAATGAGGCGGTTCACGCGTGGGGCGGGATTACGCTGCACGACATCATCGACGACCGCTTCGCGCGCAAGGCAGTCGAAAAGGGCGCCGATGGATTGATCGCGGTCGCCGCCGGGGCCGGTGGTCATGCCGGCAAATGGTCACCCTTCGCGCTGATCCAGGAAATTCGGAAATGGTTCGACGGGCCGCTTGCCTTGTCGGGTGCAATCGCCACCGGCGGCGCGGTGTTGGCGGCTAAGGCAATGGGCGCAGACCTGGCCTATATCGGTAGCCCCTTCATCGCGACTGACGAAGCGCGGGCGGAGGAGGATTACAAGCAGGGCATCGTCGATGGTGGCGGCGCGGACATTATCAATTCCAACCTGTTCACCGGCATCAACGGCAACTACCTGCGCGGCTCGATTGCCGCCGCCGGCCTGGATCCGGACAATCTGCCCCAGGCCGGGCCGGAAGCGATGAATTTTCAGTCGGCGACGGGTGCCAAGGCCTGGCGCGACATCTGGGGATCCGGGCAAGGCATTGGCGTGATCGACAAGGTCGTACCCACCGCCGATCTGGTCGCCCGCCTGGCGGGTGAATATGCCGCGGCCCGTTTGCGCGTGATGGCATGAAGGCACTTGCCCTTGCCGCGTTGCTGCTGATCGCGGCAGCACCGCCGCCAGCGCCGATCAGTGCCGAGCGAATCAAGGCCGACGTTCGCACCTTGTCGTCCGACGACTTCGCGGGCCGTGGACCGGGCGAACCGGGTGAGGCCAAGACCGTAGAGTTCATTGCGAGCTCGTTTGCCAGGGCCGGACTGGAGCCCGGCGGCGAGAATGGTGGCTGGACCCAGGATGTGCCCTTAGTGCGGCTCGACCGACTGCCCGGCGCAACTTTTTCCGTGCGGGTTGCTGGCCGGATGCAGCCGCTCCGGCTCGCGACCGACTCGACCTTGTCCCTGCGAAACGCCGGACGTTTCCAGCTGGCCGATGCACCGCTGGTGTTTGCGGGTTGGGGGATCGTCGACCCCGCGCGCGGTTGGGACGCGTATCGCGGGGTCGACATGCGCGGCAAGGTTGCCGTGTTGCTCGCCAACGATCCCGACATGGAAGCCGCCCGCAACCTCGGCTTCGGCGGTCGCGCCCTGGCCTTCGCCGGCCGTAGTGGAGCCAAGATCGCAGCGGCCGCCAAGGCCGGCGCGGTCGGGGTGATGTTCATCCATGAGGAGGCGGCGTTCAGCTGGCCATTCGCACAGGCCGCGAGTGGCGATGCCCTGCCCGGCTTCGCCTTTGCACCGTTACCGCAATCGACGCTGGGTTTCAGCGCGATTGTCCGGCGCGAAATCGCGACAGCGCTGCTCCGTCAGGCCGGGCTCGCTTTGCCCGCGTTGAAAGCCCAGGCCCGCAACCCGCGCTTTCGAGCGTTCGCAATGCGCGGGACGAGCGTATCGGTCGATGGCTCAAATCGCGCCACGCCCTTCATCAGCCGCAATGTCATCGGCAAGCTGCGCGGCAGCGAGCAGCCAGACGAATATCTGCTTTATGGGGCGCACTGGGATGCCAACGGCCACAACGGCCCCGACCCGCGCGGCGACCATATCCGCAACGGCGCGGTGGACAATGCCACCGGGACTGCCGAACTGATCGAAGTCGCCCGAGCCTTCGCTGCGGCAAAGCGGCCTCGGCGGACAGTGCTATTCGCCGCCTGGACCGCGGAAGAAAAAGGCCTGCTTGGAGCGGAGTATTACGCCACACATCCGCTTTATCCACTGGCGCGCACGGCTGCGGTGATCAATCTGGATCCGCACGTCGTACTACCCGCATCGCGTTCGCTTGAACTGATCGGGCCCGGCCAGACCGATCTCGAAGTCGACCTTCGCCATGCCGCCGCGCAAGGCGGACAACGGGTCGTTCCCGAACCGAATCCCGAGGCCGGATGGTATTTCCGATCGGATCATTATCCGTTCGTTCAACGCGGCGTTCCGGCTCTGGCGTTTCGCGCCGGGCGCGATCTGATCCGCGGTGGCTATGCGGCCGGGAATCGCGTCGTCGCGACGTACAATCGCGTCTGTTACCACCAGCCTTGCGATCAATTCGATCCGCGCTGGACGTTCGCCGGGACGGCGCAGGAAGCGACTGCGGCATTCCACGTCGGGCAATCCGTCGCCAATCGTCGGGACTGGCCGCAATGGCTCAAAGGCAGCGAATATGCGCCGATCCGCGGCGCGAGCGACGGCGAACGGCGCTAGCGATAGTCCATCAATTTGGTGCGCCATTCATCCGGCAGCGGGACGGGGCGGCGCGACCCGCGACCGACATAGACATGGATGAAATGACCCTGCGCGGCGGACTCCGTCGCACCTTTGGCGAATACGCCGATACGGTAAGTGACGCTCGACCCGCCCAGCCGATCGATGACAAGTCCGACATCGACGTCGCCGGGGAAGGCCAGCGGCGCGAAATAGGTGCAACCGGTCTCGACCACCAGGCCGATCGGATCGCCATTGGCGATGTCGAGCAATCCGGCCTCGACCAGGAATGCGTTCACGGCGCTGTCGAACCACTGGTAATAGATGGTGTTGTTGACGTGACCGTAAGCGTCGTTGTCGGCCCAGCGCGTGCTAATAGTGGTAAAGTGCGGGTAAGCGTTGCGGCCGCTCGAGATCGGGCGGCTCACCACGCCGCCTCGTAGAGTCGCGCGGCATCCGCTTCTTCGATCGAGCAGGGATTGTTCACCAACAGGCGCTGCTGCTTCATCGCTTCACTGGCCAGCACGGGAATATCATCCCGTGCGATTCCATGATCGCGAAGCCGGGTCGCGATCCCGCTGGCGGCGATCAAGGTATCGAGCGTTTCGATTAGTATCGCACAGCGCGCTTGGCTGCCCTGCCCAGCGCAATCGGGGGAGACGATTTCCGCCAGCTCGGCATAATGGTCGCGCGCCGCCTCCGCATTATGGTGCAGCACATGGCGCAGCATGAGTGCGTTCGACAGGCCGTGCGGCAAGTGATGCAGCCCGCCAAGCGGGTAGGCCAGCGCATGAACCCCGGCGACGGGCGCGTTCGAGAAGGCCACGCCGGCCAAATGAGCCCCGAGCAACATCGCCGAGCGCGCGGAAAGGTCGTCCGGATGGTCGCAGGCGCGGATCAAATTGGCCGACAGCAGGCGCAAGGCTTCGCGCGCCAGTGCGTCAGAGACCGGATTCTTGAGGCGCGCCGACGTATAGGCTTCGATCGCATGGACCATCGCGTCGATGCCGGTAGCGGCAGTGACGTGGCGCGGCAGGCCAGTGGTCAGCGTGGGATCGAGGATAGCAAGGTCGGCGGTGATTGCGCGGGCGTTCACCGCAAGCTTCGTCCCGCCATCGACCGTGATGACCGAGATCGGGGTCGCCTCCGATCCGGTGCCTGCCGTCGTCGGCACGAGCACCAAGGGCAGCTTCGCGCCCACCGCCACCTCCACCCCCCAAATAGTATCGAGATCGTCGCCCGACCCGAGCAGGTAAGCAGCGAGCTTGGCGACGTCCATCGGGCTGCCGCCGCCGATTCCGACCACCGACGTCGCCTTGCTGTTACGGCCTGCCTCGACCGCGGCAAGGAGGGTGGCCTTGGACGGATCGGCCTCCACCGCGCTGAACACGGTGACAGCGTGCTTGCTTTCCAGTTCGGCGATCCAAGGCGACGCAAGGCCGAGGTCGATCAGTTGCTGGTCGGTGACCAGCAAAACCGGTCCGTCGGGCAGAAGGTCGGGCAACTGAGCCGCACCGGTCGCGGTGGCCAGAACACGGGACCCGTAAGAAAAGGAAAATGGCTGCATATCCCGCAGCCTAGAGCGTCATCCGCCGCGGTTCCAGACCAGGTCCCGTTCCAGGCGTCCCATCAGCGCTCGCGCAGGACTTTGCATCGGCTCGGCATCGACCTGCCCCCGATCGAGCCGCTCGACCCGGGCATAGAGATCGGAACTGGCCATGATCAGCCGCTGTGCCGCGGGGGGCATCTGCTCAAGCACCTTGGCGTCGCTGGTCGTTGCATGCCCTAGCCGGTGTTCGGGCCGATGACCCTCGATCTGGTTCAGCTCGCCGGTCTCGAGTGCGCGCTGGGTCAGCAGCCAGGCGACGATGTGCATGATGCGAGTCGTCACCTTGAGCGATTCGCAGGCGAAACCGACCCGCGCGAACGGCTCGAGCATCAGCCGCTCGCCCTTGCCGACATCGTCGAAATAGGCGCGCGCCTCGTCCGCAAGCAGCATCGCTTCGGTGTACAGGGCATCCACCAGTCGCGGGGTGATCCGCGCTTCGGAGCCGGTTAAATCGAATGAGTCGTCCATCGCCCCCTCGTTGTGGCACGTTCTGGTGCCGATACAAACGCTTGGAATGGTTAGCGTATCAGCAACCTCGTTGGCCGTCCCGATCTGGTACGGATCAGGCCAGGATATCGGGAACGATGCTGTCGGCCAACACGGCGATCTCGTCCTTCAAAGCCAACTTGCGCTTCTTGAGTCGGGCAATCTCCAGCTGATCGAGCGAACCCGACCCGCGCAGCGACTCGATCTCCTCGTCGAGGCGGCGATGCTCTTCCTTAAGAAGGGTCAGGATTTGCCGGGGATCGTCATCATTCATGCGACGGGTCTAACCGAGCGGCCGAACGACGTCACCAGCGGCGTGACCAGCGGCGACGCGGCGGTTCGGCCCGGTGCAGCGGTGGGTCGCATCATCGGGAGGCGACAACGCCCGCGATTCGTGATTTACTTGGCTTTGTCACGGTCGTTTCACAGAAAGGAACCAATCCGATGGATCAGGGACATCTGCAATCCCTCGAGAACAAGCATGCATCGCTGGAGGCGCTGATCGACGAAGAGGAGCATCGTCCCCACCCGGATGACATCAAGCTCCACCAACTCAAGAAAGAAAAATTGCGCGTCAAGGACGTAATCACCGGCCACTAAACGGTCGGTTTTTTATTGCCTTCGCGATGGCGGGCGATCCGGTCCGCCGCCAGAAACGCTATCCGCTCAGTCGTCTCGAGAAACGCGCTCGATCCGCTCGTGCTTTTCCTGCGCTTCGAGCGTCATGGTGGCGATCGGTCGAGCTTCGAGGCGAGCCAGCGAAATCGGATCGCCGGTGACGTCGCAATAGCCATATTCGCCGTCATACAAGCGCCTCACCGCGGAATCGATCTTGGCAATCAGCTTGCGCTGGCGGTCGCGGGTGCGAAGCTCGATCGACCAGTCGGTCTCGCTCGACGC
>JAZKHF010000140.1:0-13670 GCA_040385545.1 Pseudomonadota bacterium | reverse complement strand
CCGCTCGATCAATTATGGTGCCGCATCCGCTTTCGCGAGCTGCGCTATGACGGGCCGATGACGCCTCCGGGCACCGACGAATCGCTGATCTATCCCAGCGTCGGCGGGGGCATGAACTGGGGGGGCGTATCGGTCGATCCCAGCCGGGGCATCATGATCGTCAACGCGATGTATTACGGCAGCGTCATCCAGCTGATCCCGCGCGCCGAGACCGATCGCATCCTCGCCAACCGCCAAGCCTATGCGCATGATTTTGCGGTGCCGCAGCCGCAGGCCGGCACCCCCTTTGGCGCACGGCTGACCGGGCTGGTCTCGCCGCTTGAGGTGCCGTGCAACAAGCCGCCCTTCGGTACGTTGCACGCGATCGACCTCAACACGCGCAAGCTGCTGTGGTCGCGGCCGTTCGGCATGGCGCGCGATACTGGTCCGTGGAATATCGCGTCCAACCTGCCGATTCCGATGGGCATGCCAAATTTTGGCGGATCGATGACGACCGCGAGCGGCCTGACCTTTATCGGCGCGACCCAGGACACGACCTTTCGCGCGTTTGATACCAGCACCGGCCAGCTGTTGTGGCAGTCCCGCCTCCCGGCCGGTGGCCAGGCCAATCCGATGACCTATACGTCGCCCAAGAGCGGTCGGCAGTTCGTTCTAATTGCGGCCGGCGGCCATGTGCTGTCGCGCTCACCGCTCGGCGATGCGGTGGTCGCCTATGCCTTGCCGGTAAAGAAATGATCGCAGGCGGCGATGAGCAACTGGTTGATCCAGACCTCCGCGCCGCGCTTTCCGTGCTGCCCGATCTCGGCATCCTGACCGACGAAACTTTGTCCGAGATCCGTCAGTTGCTCGCCGTGACAGCACCGCTTGAACCTCCGCTAGGCCTGACCGTGGAATCGGTCTCGCTGCCCGGCAATGACGGCGCGCCCGATGTGACGGGGTTGCTGCATCGCCCGGCGACGCCGGGACCGCACGCCGCGATCCTCAACCTGCATGGTGGCGGCTTCGTCGCCGGAACCGCGGAGCGCGAGGATGCTGCGATGCGAACCCTCGCTTTGGAGCTCGACGCCGTGATCCTGTCGATCAACTATCGGCTGGCGCCCGAAACGCGCTTTCCCGGAGCGCTGGAGGATGCCTTCGCCGCCTTGTCATGGCTGCACACCGAGGCAGCCGCGCTAGAAATCGATCACACGCGCATTGCGGTGCGCGGGGTCAGTGCGGGCGGCGGGCTGGCGGCCGGTCTCGCGCTGTTCACCCGCGATCATGGTGGTCCCGCGATTGCGTTTCTGTCGCTCGTCTATCCCATGCTCGACGATCGCACGGGGCCGCATCCTGCCGCGGGCCAGTATGTCTGGCCCATCGCGGCGAATCGTTTTGGCTGGTCGAGTTATCTGGCGAAGCTGGATCCGGTGCCGATCTATGCCGCACCAGGCCGCGCGGAAAGTCTCATTGGCCTGCCGCCGACCTTCATCGGCACGGGGGCGATCGACCTGTTCATCGATGAAGACATCCGCTTCGCGCAAGCCTTGATCCGCGCGGGTGTAGCGACCGAACTGCATGTCTATCCGGGCGCCTATCATGGCTTCACGCTGATCGCCGCATCGGGTTTGGCGCAGCGGTTCGAACGCGATTCGCTGGAGGCCTTGCGCCGCGCGCTCCGTGGTGCCAACGAAGCGCTGACAGCATCGCGCGGCGGACCAATTGTCGGGACGGGGCAGCTGGGCAGGGCGGCAGGAGGCAATGCAACGAGAAACGATGAACTATAATCTTAAGGCCATCCAGATATTCGTCGTCGTTGCCGAAACATGCAGCTTCCGCAAGGCAGCCGAAGTGCTGCACCGATCGCAGTCGGCGGTCAGCACGCAAATCAAACTACTGGAAGAACAGATCGGCGTGTCGTTGTTCCACCGCACTACCCGCCGGGTGCAGTTGACCGCCGAAGGGGAACAATTGCTGGGTCACGCTCAGCGCGCGGTGGCGTCACTGGACATGGGACTGCGGCAGATCCGTGAGGCCGCCAACGTTCAGTTCGGGCATATCGCCATGGGCTGCGTGCCCAGCATCGCCGCAACGGTGCTGCCGGGCGTGCTCGCCGAGTTCCAACGCAAGCGGAGCGGCATTCGGCTCGAACTGCGCGAACTAGCCTCAGCGCAATTGCTCGAAACGGTCGCAAAACAGGAAATTTCGTTTGGCATAGGCCCCGCAGTCGAGCAGGCGAGCGATTTTGATTTTGTGCCAATCGTCAGCGAACCGATCTACGCCCTGCTACCCGAAGCCTATTGGAAACCCGATCATGTGACGATTACCCTGGCCGAGCTGGCGACACTGCCGGTTGTGCTGGCATCGTCGTCCGCAGCGCTGCGCAACACGCTCAACGAGGAGCTAGCGCTGCGCGGCCTGGAGATCAGGAACTCATTTGAAGTGATCCAAGTGCAAACGATGTTGGCGTTTGCACAGGCCGGGCTCGGCGTTGCAATCCTGCCGCGGATCACGATTCCGCAGCCGCTGGACCAGACGCTTCAGGCGCTGCCGATCGTGGATCCCATTATGGCGCGCACGCTTTGCCTGATCACGTTGAAGGGCAATTCATTGTCGCCGGCGGCGCTTGAACTCACCGCCCTCATCGTCAATCACTTCCGCAGCACCTTCAGCCGCTTGGCCGCCTGATTGGCGCGGGATGTACCAGCCAACCAAGCGTTGTCGGCGATCACGCAGATGAGGAAAAATGGAACCCGCGATAGCTGTCGGCGGCGATCTCGTCGGCGGTGTCACGATAAACATCTAGCCCACCGACATAAGGCATGAACACACGCGGTTTTCCCGGCACATTGGCACCAAGATACCATGAATTGGCCTTGACCATCAGCGTGCGCGCCGCCAGTTCATAGACATGGGCGACCCAGGCCTGCTCGGCTGCGGCATCGGCTTCGACCGTTTGTAGTTCATGCGCGTCCATATGGTCGAACAGCGCCACGAGCCATTCTACATGCTGCTCGATCGACGCCACCACATTGGTCAGCACCGATGGACTGCCGGGCCCAGTGATCGTGAACAGATTGGGAAAGCCCTCGATCGCGATGCCGAGATAGGACGACGGCCCGCCATGCCACTTGTCACGCAAAGAGCGACCCTCACGACCGCGAATATCAATGTTGAGCAGTGCGCCGGTCATCGCATCGAACCCGGTTGCGAGCACCAGAATGTCGAGCGGATAATGGCCGTCGCGCGTCTCAATGCCGTCGGCGACGATGCGTTCGATCGGATCAGACAGGACATCGACCAACGTCACATTGTCCCGGTTGAACATGGCGTAGTAACCGGTGTCCAGACACACGCGGCGACCGCCCAAGGGGCTGCCACGAGGCTTGAGTGCTTCGGCGGTGGCCGAATCGGCGATGGTCTCGTCAATCTTCTCATGGATCAGGCGCGCGACCTCCTCATTCGCCGCTTCGTCGACAATCAGGTCGCCGAAAACGCCGAAAATCTCCAACCCCCCACGGTGCCACGCCCCGTCGAACTGCGCGCGCCGTTCTCGGTCGTCATAGCTAAAGGTTGCGCGATTGGTCAGCGGGCGCAAATGTCCTGCGGGATGGCGGCGCGCTTTTGCGCGGCGGGCGGGATAGTCGGCTTTGACGGTATTCAAAAACTCGGCAGGCAAATCGGTGTTGCGGGCGGGCAGGGTAAAACTGGGTGTGCGCTGAAACAGCAACAGCCGCTCGGCATCCTGCGCGATCTCCGGGGCGACCTGGATCCCCGACGAGCCCGTGCCGATCACCCCGACCGTGTGGCCGGCAAAATCGATTTCGTCATGCGGCCAGCGCGACGTGAAATAGACTGGTCCGGCAAAGCTTTCGAGCCCCGCTATGTCAGGATCCTTGGGGATCGACAGACAGCCCGTCGCCATGATGCAGAAGCGCGCGGTAAAATGATCATTCGCGCTCGTGGTGACCGACCATTGGCCGTATTGGTCGTCATAGGCCATCGCCTCGACGCGCGTGTCGAACTGGATATCGCGCGTCAGATCAAGTGTGTCGGCGACGAATTCGATATAGCGCAGTATCTCGGGTTGAGCGGCGAACTTCTCGGTCCAGGTCCATCGCTGTTGGATATCGTCAGAAAAAGAGAAGGAATAATCGACGCTGACGACGTCACAGCGCGCGCCGGGATACCGGTTCCAGTACCAGGTACCGCCGACCCCGCTTGCCGCCTCGATTACCCGAACCCGCATGCCGCGTGCGCGCAAGCTGTACAGCATGTAAAGGCCGGCAAAGCCAGCGCCGACGATAATCGCATCATAGCGTTGCGCTTCGTCGGCTACCTTTATTTGCGTCATCGCTATTCCGCGCTCGGATCTTGCTTGCCGAAGACCTCCTGGAAGACCGGCGCGACATTCTCGCTTCCCTTTTCTGCCACGTATTGATCTATTTTCGCACCCACCGCCGACTTCATCGCCGAGGCGAAGCGTTCATGATTGGCGCGCAGAAACGCCTCGGATTCGACCCTGTTGATGTTGAGCCGGTTGACCTTGGGCGCAACATAGCGGGCGAACAATTCATAGGAACGCTTGGTCGCGGCGGTGTCGGCCCAGTTGCCCGACAGATGCAGAAATGCGCCAAAGCCTCCCGACCGCTCGATCAGCCGCTCCATCTGCTCGACCGCGTCGTCTGGTGTGCCGACCACTGCGAAGCCCGAATCGATCATGGCTTGGATCGGATCTACCCCGTCGGGGGCCAGCGGCAGGGTAGCGACATGACGGTAATAATCGACCCAGCGGTGGAAGCCCCATTCGACGTCCTTGCGTGCCTGTTCGCGCGTTTCGGCGATGTGCATTGGGCCTACCAGCCGCCAGCCTTTGCGGTTCATGGTCTGGCCATGCTCGCGCGCTGTGTCCTCTGCGATGGCCCAGTTCGATGCCAGCGCGTTGAAGCCCGCGATTGAGGTTGCGCCGAGCGACAACAATCCCATCCCGAACTTGCCGGCCAGCTGGGATCCGGTCGGCGAGACCTGGCTTGCCACCGCCAGCTCTATGCCTTCCTCCTTGTATGACAGGAAGTGGAGCCGCGCGTCCTGCAACGTGAACCAGTCGGTCTTGTGCGTCACAGTCTCTCCATTGAGCAGCCGCACGATGGGATCGATCGATTCCTCCAGCAAGTCACGTACCCGCGACGTTTCGACCCCCATCATGTGCGCGTCCGACGGCAGCGATCCAGGGCCCATGCCGAACATCAGCCGTCCGCGCGTGATATGGTCGAGATTGCGGATGCGTTCCGCGACCATATAGGGGTGGTGATAGGGGGTAGACACGACGCCCGTGCCGAAACGGATATACTTGGTGCGTTGCGCTGCTGCGGCGATGAACAGTTCCGGGCTGCCGTGGATTTCCCAGCCGCCCGAATGATGCTCGCCGATCCATGCCTCGTCGTACCCGAGATCGTCGAGAAGCTCCATCAGTTCGAGATCGCGGTGGATCGCCAGCGTCGGATCTTCGGTCGTTGGATGCATCGGGGGCATGAACACGCCAAAACGAATCCTCGGCCGGGGCTCGGGCCGTGCTTCACCGAATGCTGTCATCGCCTGCTCTCCTGTTTCACTGAAATCATTGTCGGTGCTGGATCAACCATAAGGTTTGCCGAAGGGCGGCGGGGCCGTCTCGTTGAGCGAGAACCAAACACTCTTGGTCTGTAGATACTCTTTGATCGCCTCAAGCCCATTTTCCCGACCGAGACCGCTATTCTTGTAACCGCCGAACGGCGACATATAGCTCACCACGCGGTATGAATTGACATAGACCGACCCTGCCTCGAGCTTGTGCGCGACGCGGATCGCGCGGCGCATATTCTCGGTCCACACGCCTGCGCCGAGACCGAAATCGCTGTCATTGGCGATTCGGATTGCTTCTTCCTCGTCCTGGAAGCGGATGACGGCCATGACGGGTCCGAAAATCTCCTCGCGCGCAATGCGCATCCCGTTGTCGACATCGCCGAGGATCGTCGGCTCGATGAAATAGCCATCTTCCAGCCCCGGCCGCTGCGCCGCTGCGCCGCCGAGCAGGACTGTTGCCCCTTCCTCACGCGCAAGATCGAGATAGCCCAGCACCTTCTCGAAATGCGGGCGGCATCCCATCGGCCCCATCTCGGTTGCGGGATCGGTCGGATCGCCCATGCGCGCCGCCGAGGTATGCGCGATCAGCCGTTCGACGAATTCATCATAGATGCTGTCCTGCACCAGCACGCGCGAGCAGGCGATGCACGCCTGGCCCGAGGTATTGAACATGCCGAGTACGCTACCCTTGGCTGCATTGTCGAGGTTAGCGTCGTCAAACACGATGTTGGGCGATTTGCCGCCGAGTTCGAGGGTGACCGGTTTAAAGTCACGCGCCGCGGTCTGATAGATGGCGCGACCGGCCAGATCGCCGCCAGTGAAAGCGATCTTGCGGACCTTGGGATGGGTGACGAGCGGCTCGCCGACTTCGGCTCCGGTCCCGGTGACGACATTGACGACCCCCTTGGGAAAGCCAGCCTCGGTGAACAGGGCAGCGAGCTCGAGCGTGCCGACCGAGGCCACCTCATGCGGTTTCAGCACAAAGGTATTTCCGGCGGCGAGCCCCGGCGCGAGTTTCCATACCACGAGCAGGAGCGGACTGTTCCACGGCGTTATCGCCGCCACGACGCCATAGGGTTCATGCCGGGTATAGTTGAAATAGTCCGGCTTTTCGAGCGGCGGTACGGCGCCTTCGACCTTGTCGGCAAGTCCCGCGAAATAGCGGAAATAGTCGGCCAAATAGAGGACGATACCGCGCATGTCCGACAAGGTGCGGCCATTGTCGCTGGTTTCTAGAAGCGCGAGGCGGTCGACATTGGCCTCCATCAGATCGCCCATGCGCCACAATAATTTGCCGCGCGCGGAGGCGCTCAGCTTGCTCCAAGGCCCATCTTGGAAGGCTGCGGACGCGGCTTGGACGGCGCGATCAACATCCTTGGCGCCGCTGCGTGCGATCGTCGCCCATGGTTTGCGGGTATAGGGGTTCTCGGTGTCGATGACCTGCCCGCTAGCTGGTGCAACCCACTCCCCGTCGATGTAATTGAGATAATGATTCATCGATTAATTCCGAGGCATGATAATCAGGGCGCATGACATCGCGCAACGCAACAGGGCGGTAGCACGCTCTCGGAGGGCTACGAAACACATGCTATATGGGCAAGCAGATTTATCGCACCAATTAATCGGAAAACCTACATAGTATGCGATTGTCCAGACGGTTATACGGATAACAGAACAATTCTTCCAATAAATTCACTTGTTGAAATAACGCTGGACGGTAGCGTCGGGTATAAATTCAAACCGGGAAGGCTGGACGAGTGATAGGTAGCCGCCCAATGCAGCGGTCGGACTGAGCATGCCGATCGACTATCGAAATCTGATGGCCTGGCCGATCCCCGACGCACGACAGGTTTATGGCGAGAAGGATTGCATTCTCTATGCGCTCGGCATCGGCTTTGGGACCCATCCGCTCGAGGTCGGACATTTGCGCCACGTCTATGAATCCGGGCTAGAGGCTTTTCCGGCTATGGCGATGGTGCTGGCGACCGGCGGTCCTTGGGCGCGCAACCCGGAAACGGGGATCGACTATTCCAAAGTCGTTCATGCCGAACAATCGTTCGTGCTGCACCGCCCACTGCCGGTCTCCGGCGCCGTGCATAGCCGCTCGCGCCTGACCGGAGTGGTTGACAAGGGCGAGGGCCGCGGCGCAATCGTCACCGCCCAGCGCCAGCTGTTCATCGATGGCTCCGCTACGCCGGCGGCGACGCTGACATCAAGCCTGTTTTGCCGCGCCGACGGCGGGTTCGGCGGGCCCGCTGCGGTCGGCCCCAGGTTCGAAGCAATGCCCGACCGCGCCCCGGATATCGTCACGCAGCTGAGCATCCCCGCGCATCTTGCACTTATCTATCGCCTCAGCGGCGATTATAACGCACTTCATGCCGACCCCGACGCGGCGCGGCGAGCCGGCTTTCCGGCGCCGATACTGCACGGCCTGTGTTCGTTCGGGATCGCGCTGCGCAGTGTCGCGGAGGGTCTCGGCATCGCGCCAAAGGAAATTGTCGGCGCCGGGGTTCGCTTCACCGCGCCGGTTTATCCAGGCGAAACGCTGGAGACGTCGATCTGGCGTCAGGGAGAGGGCGCAATGTTTCGGACGAGGGCCGTGGAGCGCAACGCGATCACGCTCAATCTGGGAAGGGTTCAACTTGGTTAGCGGCACATCCTCCACCAGCTTTGTCGCGTCGGCCGAGGAGATCCTCGCCGAAGCCGCCAATGGCCGGATGGTCATCCTCGTCGATGACGAAGACCGTGAAAATGAAGGCGATCTGGTTATTCCGGCGCAGATGGCGACGCCGGACGCCATCAATTTCATGGCTCGGTTCGGCCGTGGGCTGATCTGCCTTGCAATCGGCCGTGCGCGCGCCGATGCGCTGGGGCTTCAGCTGATGGGCGGACCGAAGGTGGGGCGTTATGGCACCGCGTTCACCCAGTCGATCGAGGCGCGCGATGGCGTCACCACGGGTATTTCCGCCGCCGATCGGGCGCGGACCATCGCGGTGGCAATCGACGGCAGCCGCGACGCTGACTCAATCGTCTCGCCGGGACATGTCTTTCCCTTGGTCGCGCGCGATGGCGGCGTGCTCGTCCGCGCCGGTCACACCGAAGCCGCAGTCGATGTCGCGCGGCTTGCCGGGCTCAATCCGGCGGGCGTGATCTGCGAGATCATGAACGAGGACGGCACGATGGCGCGCCGCGACGATTTGATCCTGTTCGCCGAACGCCACGGGCTGAAGATCGGGACGATCCGCGACCTGATCGCCTATCGCCGCCGCTGGGACCATCATATCGAGCGCCGCGCCCAACTGGATTTCGCCAGCCGCTGGGGCGGCGACTGGACCGGCATCATTTTTTACAACAAGGCCACGCAGAGCGAGCAGATGGCAGTCGTCAAGGGTGTCATCGATCCGGCGCGACCGACGATGGTCCGCATGCACCGCATGTCTCATTTCACCGATGTGTTCGGCGAAATCTCGGGTCGCTCCACGCTGGTGTCCGGGGCAATGGAGATGATCGCGGAGGAGGGCAGCGGGGTGGTCGTGCTCATCAACCGGCCGATGCAGGGCGACCTGCTCAGTCGGCTGGTCCTGGCACGCGCGGCGGGGGCAGGGATCGGCGACCTCACCGACTTGGACGAGGTGCGCGACTATGGCGTCGGCGCACAGATATTGTCCGAACTCGGCGTGCAGGAAATGATCCTGCTCACCAATACGCACAAGACGATGGTCGCGCTTGCGGGTTACGGCCTGTCGGTGGTCGAGGAGCGACCGATCGCCGGTGGCGGCGAGGACTGACGCTGCTGCCGCTCCGCCGATCAACGTTCGGGAATAGTGACTGGGCCCGATAGGGCAGCGAGGAAAAGCAAATGCGGTTTGACGGCAAGAACGCGATCGTCACCGGGGGCGCCTCCGGGATAGGTGCCGCCACAGCACGGTTGATCGCCAGAGAAGGCGGCCGCGTGATGATCGTCGACTTGGACAATGCCGCCTGCGCGCGGATGGTGACAGAGCTTGGCGAGGATCGTGCCGCCTATCGGGTCTGCGATGTCGCCGAGATCGATCAGGTCGATGCGATGGTCGCGGCTACTGCGGAACGGTTCGGCCGGATCGATATCCTGTTCAACAATGCCGGCATGGTCGGAATGGGATCGACTACCGAGACCGATCCGGCCTTGTGGCGGCGCGTAATCGAAGTCGACCTGTTCTCCATCTTCTACGGTTGTCGCGCCGCAATCCCGCACATGGTGAAGGCCGGAGGCGGCGCGATCGTCAACACCGCCTCCATCTCGGGAATGGTCGGCGATTTCGGGATGAGTTCCTACAATGCGGCCAAGGGTGCAGTGATCAACTATTCGCGCAATCTTGCGCTCGATTATGCGACTTCGGGAATCCGGGTGAATGTGGTCTGTCCCGGTGTCACCAATACGCCAATGCTGGCGGGTGTCGCGGAAGTTCCCGGCCTGCTCGACGCGTTCATCGCGCCAGTACCGATGGCGCGGCTGGGTGAACCCGAGGAAATTGCCGAAGTCGTTGCTTTCCTTGCCTCCGACGCTGCGTCTTTCATGACCGGTGCGGTGGTGCCCGTCGATGGCGGATTGACCGCGAGTTCGGGCCTGCCCAATCTTAACAGGTTCATGGACGGCCTGAAGGATCAATACGGCTAGGTGGTGGCAGCGAGTACTCGTCGCGCGTGGTGCAGGTGCAGCCGCTCGACCATCTTGCCGTCGACCCGGATAGCGCCTTTGCTGGCGCTTTCGGGTTCGTCGAACGCAGCGATGATCCGCCGCGCCCAGGCGATCGCTGCGGCATCGGGCAGAAAGGCGGCATTGCACGGATCGATCTGGCGCGGATGGATCAGCGTCTTGCCGTCGAACCCGAATTCGACAGCCTGGCGGGCTTGGGCGACGAAGCCCGCATCGTCGTCGATCTCGTTATAAACACCGTCAAGGATGGCGATGCCGTGCGCCCGCGCCGCCGCTACCGCGAGACCGAGGGCGCCGACGAAGGGCAACCTGTCCGGCCCCGGCTGGGCACCCATTTCCTTTGCCAGATCGTTGGTACCCATGACCAAAGCAGCAAGCCGGCTGGCCTTGGCGATCTCGTCGAGCCGGAACAGCGACGCCGTCGTCTCGATCATCGCCCAGAGCGGCGTTTCGCCCGTCACCAGCGCGGCATAGCGATCGACATCGTCGCCCCGCATGATCTTGGGCACCAAGACCGCGTCGGGCGGACAGGCGGCGAGCGCGGCCAAGTCGTCGGCACCCCATTCGGTTTCCAGGCCATTGACCCTAACGACCAATTCGCGCGAACCGAAGCCGCCTTCGCGCACCGCCGTTGCGGCCTGGTCGCGCGCCGTCTCCTTGGCATCGGGCGCGACTGCATCCTCCAGGTCGAGGATCACCACATCGCACGCCAGCGTGCGCGCCTTGGCAAGCGCCTTGGTGTTGGAGGCGGGAAGGTAAAGTGCGCTGCGGCGCGGACGTGCGGTCATGACTGGTCTCCGTTGGGTGGTAATGGCGATGGTGCCGTCTGGTCCGGACCCTGGCGGGCTAGGGCGGCGCGAATATAGCGCGAGAGCCGCGCGGCGGCGGGACGGAGCGGGGCACCGTGCCGCGTGACGATACCGATCCTGCGCGTCATCGCCGGGTCGATGATCGGCAGCGCGACCAGTCCGGGACCCAGCGTCGCTGGCAGCGCCAGTTGTGGAACGATCGCCGCGCCGACGCCCGCCTGCACCATGCCGATCGCGGTCTGCACATGGCGCACCTCGCTTTGCGACTGCAGCACCATGCCCCGTGCAGCGGCGGTCTGTTCCAGTTGCCGTTGCAGCAATACCGACCCTGACAAGGTGATCAGCGGCAGCGACACCAGTGTTGCAAAGGGCATCCCGCCCGCCGCCGCCCCCACTTCCGCCGGTGCCTGATGGACGGACAGCAGCACGCACAAGGGTTCGTCGAGCGTCGCAGCGAAGGCGATCTCCGGCGGCGGATCGACACAGGGACCGATGCCGAAATCGATCCGGTCGGCGAGCAGCGCAGCCACGATCTCGGTCGAGGTCAACTCTTCGACGTCGATCCGTGTCGCCCGGTCCTTGATGCGATAGGCCGCGAGCATGGCCGGTAACATGACACCCGAAAGCGACGGGACGCAGGCGACGACGATCCGCCCGCGCCGGCTATCGGAATGGTCGCGCACCTTTTCCAGACCGTCATCTATCAGCCGAAACGCGCACTCGAGTACCGCCGCCAGATCTTCGCCTGCGACGGTGAGCGACACTCTGCGTGATGTCCGCTTCATCAGCGGCACACCCAATTGCTGTTCCAACCCGCCGACTTGGCTGCTGACCGTGGCTTGCGACCGGCGCAATTCGCCCGCCGCTTTGGTAAAGGACCGGTTGCGGGCGACGGCCTCGAATGTGCGGAGCAGCTTGAGGTTAATATCCACCGCCATCGCAGCGTCAGATCTTTGGCTTCGCGATACCCAGATTCTCGCGCAGAGTGGCACCTTCATAACCTTTGCGGAACAGGCCGCGACGGCGAAGCTCGGGCACCACCATCCGGACGAAATCGTCATAAGCGCCGGGCGCATGGCTGGCCGCGAGTACGAACCCGTCGCAAGCGCTGCCGAACCATTCCTCCATCTGATCGGCGACCTGGGTCGGCGAACCCATGAAGACGGGGAATTCGTCGAGCGTGCCGCGACGGGTGAATTCGACGAAATCGCGCGGCGACGGATTGGCCCGGCCGCTGAGCGCGACGACGCGATCGCGAAACGCCTGGATACCGGAAATGCCGTCCATTTCCTCGGTGGTGAAGGGGTCGTCATAGCCCTTCGACGCAAAGTCGAAATTGAGCACTTCTGACAGCAGGACGAGGCCGTCGATCGGTTTCACCAGTTGGTCGATCACCGCGCGGCGATCCTCCGCCTGCGCTTGGGTTTCGCCGACGACCGTATAAACGGCGGGCGCGACCCGCACCGATGCGGGGTCGCGCCCCTCATCGGCCAGCACCTGCTTGAACTCGGCATAGGCTTTCTGTCCGACCTTGAGATTGGGATAGATCACGAACACCAGATCGCCCCATTTCGCCGCGAATTGCCGTCCGCGCCCGCTTTGTCCTGCTTGGATCAGGACCGGTTCGCCTTGGGGCGAGCGCGGAACTGTGAACGGCCCGCGCGAGTTGAACCACTCGCCCTTGTGATCGAGACGGCGTACGCGATCAGAATCGGCGAACAGTCCGGTCTTGTCGAGCACCAGCGCATCATCATCCCAGCCGCGCCAATGACCGCGTACAACCTCGAGAAACTCTTCAGCTCGATCATAGCGCAGGTCGTGCTCCAGCACCTCGCGCGCCCCCATATTGGCGGCTTCCGAACTGTTCAGCGAGGTGACGACGTTCCATGCCGCGCGCCCCTTGGTCAGCTGGTCGAGCGTCGCGAAGATACGCGCGACATGGAACGGCTCGTAATAGGTCGTCGAATAGGTCACACCGACCCCCAGCCGTTCGGTCGCGTTGCCCAGAGTCATCGCGCATAGCATCGGATCGAGCTTCACCGCGCGGATGCCTTCGCGCATCGTCACCTTGTAATCATCGGCAAAGACATCGGGGATGGCCAGGCGATCGTCGAAAAAGGCGAGATGAAAGGCGCCATCCTCCAACGTTCGCCCGATCCGCCGATAATAATCCGGCGACAGGAAATCCTGCGCCGCCGCCGGATGCCGCCACGACGCCGGGAAATTCGAGCAATTCTGTGCCTGCAAAAAGGCTACAAGCGCCATCTGGCGATCGGTGGTCATGGTCAGTCTCCGTGGTGCTGTCGTCAAATGATCCGGCGCTGTTTGAGGTCCGCCAGCGCGGCGACGTCGATGCCGAGCAGGTCGCCTAGTATCTCGTCATTGGCACTGCCCAGAGCCGGCCCCGCGGAACGCAACGCAGACGGTGTGCGCGACAACCGCGGTAATGGCGCGGGCAAAACCAGACGCCCGGCGCGCGGGTCGTCGATTATATGTAAATTCTCGCGCGCGGCATATTGCGGGTTCTCGAAGATGTCGGCGATGTTGAGCAGCTTGGATGCGGGCGC
>JAZKHF010000139.1:0-8563 GCA_040385545.1 Pseudomonadota bacterium | reverse complement strand
GGCACGCTGCGCCACGCGAGAAAGGCGGATTGCGCGCGCCCGCAGGCGGCCGCGACGTCATTGGCCTCGGCGACCGATCCGATGCGGCTGCCGTCAATCGGCGAGTGACTGACCAGCCCGCCCTCACCGCTCACACCGAGTTCGCGCAGGATCGCGGCAGTTTCTTCAACCGGGCTCATCGTGACAATTCCTTCGCTTTCGCCATCGCCGTAACTCCCGCGTCGATCGTCTCGTCGCGCTTGGCGAAGCACAGGCGCACGAGATGCTTGGGTTCACCATCGTCGGCAAAGGCGGACAGCGGCACCACCGCTACCCCCGCCTGCTCGACCGCCAGTTTGGCGAACGCCTCATCGTCGAGCGAAATGCCCGACGCGGCCAAATCGACGATCAGGAAATAGGTCGCGGCACTCGGTAGGACGGAATAGCCCGCCGCTTCCAGCCCCGCCGTCATCTTGTCCCGCGCCCGCGCAAACTTCTGCCGCATCGGCACCAGCCATTCGTCTCCTTCGTTGAGGCCAAACGCCACCGCCGCCTGCAAATTTGGCGCGGAGGCGAAGGTGAGGAACTGATGCGCGCGTGCCGCCAGAGTCGCCAGTTCGGGCGCGGCGGCGACCCAGCCGATCTTCCACCCGGTGAGCGAAAAGATCTTCCCCGCCGACCCGCATTTGAGCGTCCTCGCCGCCATTCCGGGAAGCGCCGCGATCGGCACGAATGACTGCCCGTCCATCAGCAGATGTTCCCACACCTCGTCGCTGATCACGATCAGATCATGCTCGCGTGCCACGCCCGCCACCGCCTCCAGCTCGGCTGCGTCGAACAGGCGGCCAGTGGGATTGTGCGGATTGTTGAAGATGATCGCGCGGGTCCTCGCGGTCACCGCCGCCTCCAGCGTCTCGCGCTCGATCCGCCAACCGGGCGGCTGCAGCGCCAGCTCGCGCACAACGCCGCCAGCACGGCGGATCAGCGGCGCATAAGCATCATAGGCCGGTGTCATGACGATGACCTCGTCGCCCGGGCTGACGGTCGCCAATATCGCCGCCGCCAGCGCCTCGGTCGCACCCGACGTAACGCACACGCCTTCGGCTGGGATATCGATCCCGTGATGCCGCGCATAATGATCCGCCACCGCCGGGCGAAGCACCGGAAGCCCACGCGACGGCGCATATTGGTTGGACCCGTCGGTCAGCGCGCGTGCGGCGGAAGCGAGGATAGGCTCTGGCCACCCGAAATCGGGAAACCCCTGCCCCAGATTGACCGCTTTATGTTGCGTCGCGGCCAGTGACATGCGCTCGAACACGCTTGTCGGCATGGTTTCATAAAGGGGATTCAACGAAGCAATTCCTCAATTTCGGCAGTCGAATAATTCAGCTCGGCAAGAATTGCCGCACTATCCTCACCCTCGCGTCGGGGACCAAACGGAAGCTCCAGCGGGTCGTTGTAACGCGGAGCCGGCATCGGCTGGACCACACCACCCACTTCGGTGAATGTCGCCCGTGCGGCATTGTGCGGATGGGCGGGCGCTTCGTCCATGTTGAGCACCGGCGCGACACAGGCGTCCTTGCCGGCGAACAGCGCGACCCATTCGTCCCGGCTGCGAGCCGCCACGGCCCGCGCTACATCGCCTTTCGCCGCCGTGATCGGCAATGCCAACCCGTCCAGCAGCGCCGCCACGAACTGCGGCTCGATCGCCCCCAGCGCGAGATACTTGCCGTCGGCGCATTCGTAACATCCATAAAGCGGATTGCCCCCGTCGAGCAGATTGCCGCCGCGACCGCCGCCCCACGCGCCCGCCGCCTTCAGCCCGTAGATCAGCGCCCCGGTCAGCGCCGCGCCATCGCTCATTGCCGCATCGACTACCCGTCCCGCAGCCCCGCGCTGCACGTCCAGCAGGGCGGCGACCATGCCGAATGCCAGCATCATCCCTCCACCGGCATAATCGGCGACCAGGTTCATCGGTGGGCGCGGCGGGCGGTCGGGTTCACCGAGGCCATGGAGCAGTCCGGTGATAGCAAGATAATTGATGTCATGCCCGGCTTCGGCGGCGAGCGGGCCATGCTGCCCCCAGCCGGTGATGCGGCCATAGACCAGACCCGGATGGTCGGCACGCAGATCGTCCGGTCCCAGCCCCAGCCGCTCCATCACGCCGGGTCGATAGCCTTCGATCAGCCCGTCTGCCTTCACCGCCAGCCGCCGCACCACATCGCGATGCTCCTCGCGCTTGAGGTCCAGCGAGATCGACCGGCGATTGCGCAGGAGCGGGTCATTCGGCACCCCGATCATCCCGGCCCGTTCGACCCGGATCACCTCCGCGCCATGGTCGGCCAGCATCATTGCCGCGAACGGCCCCGGCCCCAGCCCCGCCATCTCGATGATCGTCAATCCGTGAAGCGGTCCTGCCATGACGGCACCCTATCTGACGTCAGGCCCGCGGCCAACGCGCGAAAATGCTGTCCTACAGCCGCCTTTTTTGATTAGCGTGCTCCAGCGGCCAAGGGGGGCTTCACGCAAAACGCGCCACACCATCAACTTCATTAACTTTCCCTTCGGGATTTTCCAACAAGGTCCATGTTCGATGCTTCCCACCGATCGCCCGATTTTCACTGAAGATCACGCCGCCTTTCGCGACACCGTTCGCAAAGTGCTCGACACTGTTGTCGCACCCCGCATGGACGCGCATGAGGCCGACGGCTTCGTCGAGCGCGAGGCTTGGGCAAAAGTCGGCGCGGCCGGCCTGCTGTGCCCACAAGTGCCCGAGGCCTATGGCGGCCCCGGGTTGGACTTCGCCTTCAATGCGATCGTTGGCGAGGAATTGAGCTACATGGGCTCGGCTGCGGGCTTCACCCTGCAGTCGGATATCGTCGCCGATTATCTCGTCCATTACGGCAGCGAGGAGCAGAAGAAGCGCCACCTCCCCGCGATGGTCGACGGCACCACGATCAGCGCCATCGCCATGACCGAACCCAATGCCGGGAGCGATCTGCAAGGGATGAAATCAATCGCCCGCCGCGACGGCAACGGCTGGCGATTGTCGGGCAGCAAGACCTACATCACCAACGGCCAGACCGCCGACCTCGTCATCGTCTGCGCCCGCACCACCGAGGAAGGCGGCGCGCGCGGCATTTCCCTGTTCCTGGTCGAGGAAGGCGACGAAGGCTTCACCCGCGGCCGCAACCTCGACAAGATCGGGCTTCACGGCAACGACACGTCGGAACTGTTCTTCGACGAGGTCCACCTCCCCGCCGACCGCCTGCTGGGCGCGGAAAATGGCGGCTTCGTCATGCTGATGCAGCAATTGCCGCAGGAACGCTTGTCGATCGCCGTCCAGGCCCAGGCTTCCGCCCAGCGAGCCTATGACGAAGCGGTCAAATTCACGTCCGATCGCAAGGCGTTCGGCAAGCGCATCCTCGATTTTCAGAACAGCCGCTTCACCCTCGCCTACCTCAAGACCCAGTTGCAGGTCGGCTGGGCGCACCTCGATTGGGCGATCCAGCGACATATTGCCGGCAAGCTCACCCCGGCCGAGGCCAGCTCGGCCAAGCTGTGGCACACCGAAATGCAGTGGCAGGCCTGCGACGCCTCGCTCCAACTTCACGGCGGCGCCGGCTACATGAACGAATATCCCATCGCCCGCCTGTGGCGCGACGCCCGCGTCGCCCGCATCTACGGCGGCACCAGCGAGATCATGAAAGAACTCATCGGCCGCTCGCTCGGCTGAGCGGCCCACGGAATTGGCTGGGGCGGCAGGATTCGAACCTGCGAATGCCGGCATCAAAAGCCGGTGCCTTACCACTTGGCGACGCCCCAGCAGGCGTAGGACGGGGCAAGGATCGCCCGCGTCGGGATGGCGGGCTTATAGCGAGCCGATTGGCGCTGAAAAGGGGGTCAAGCGCTCGCGCGGACCCTGCCTTGGTCGGTTCCGGTGCCGATCGCTTCGTCGAATTGGCCGACCGGCATGGGGCGGCCGAAGTGATAGCCCTGCAATTCGTCGCAGCCCATGGCGATCATCTTGGCCGCCTGGCCTTCGGTTTCCACCCCTTCGGCGGTAGTTTCGATATCCAGCCCGCGTGCCAAAGCGATGATCGCCTGGACAATCGCCAGACAATCGCGCTCGCCATCGGCCGCACCGCGAACGAACATCTGCTCGATCTTGATTTTGGCGAATTGTGCCCGGCTCAGATAACCAAACGAGGAATAGCCCTTTCCGAAATCGTCCAGCACCAGACGAGCGCCAAGCCCGCGCAGTCGTTCAAGCGATGCCAGTGTGGCCAGGTCGTCGCCAAGGAAGATACTCTCGGTCACTTCCAGTTCCAGCCGCTCGGGCGACAGGCCGGTGGCGGCGAGCGCGCCAAGCACCGTCTCGGCCAGCCCGCTGCCCGACAATTGCGCCGCCGACACATTGACCGCTACCCGGATCGCCGGGCTCCAGCTCGCCGCCTCGCGGCATGCCTCACGGATCACCCAGTCGCCAATCTGGTGGATCAGGCCCGCATCCTCAATGATCGGGATGAACTGGTCGGGCGGGATGGCGCCGCGCGTCGGGTGGTTCCAGCGCAACAGCGCCTCACGCCCGACCAGGGTGCCGGTCGATGCATCGACGATCGGCTGATAGGCCAAAGACAGGCGATTTTCCTCCAGCGCGGCCCTGACATCATTTTCCAGCAGCCGGTTATTCTCGGCGCGTAGATACATTTCCGGTTCGAAATAAGCGAAGCCGCCACGGCCGTCTTCCTTGGCCTGGTACAGCGCCAGATCGGCGGCGCGCATGAGCGCTTCCTCCGCCTGCCCATCGATTCCGCCGCGCGCGATGCCAATGGTTGCGCCAATGTGCAGTCGGGCGATCCCAATCGTGAACGTTCGCGACAATTCGGCGATGATCTGCCGTGCCACCGCGCCCAGTCGTTCGTCCGTCTGCTCCCCTGCCACGACGATCGCGAATTCGTCGCCGCCCAGTCGCCCGACATAGGATGTCGGACCCGCCGATCGTTCCAGCCGACGCGCAACTTCACAGAGCAATTTGTCACCCACCGCATGACCAAGCGTGTCGTTGACCAATTTGAACCGGTCGAGATCAACCACGAACAGGGAGCAGGCACGTTGTCCCGCGAGTTGCGCCAGCAGCGCCTCCTCCAGATGTTCGCGAACGAGGAGACGATTGGCCAGACCCGTCAACGGATCGCGCCGCGCCGCACTGATCGCATCGCTTCCAGACAGCCGCACATCGGTGATGTCGGAGCCTACGCCCCGCCAGCCGATCACCTTGCCCAGTGCATCGTGAACCGGTTTGCCAGACAGCGACCACCACGTCTTACTTGCAACCGCGGGAATAGCGAGGTCGCGGAACGGAACACCGTTCTCGAGATGATGAAACAGGGTCCGCATGCCTTCGGACACGCGCGCAATCTGATCCTGTGGATCAAGCAGCACATACACGCTTCGGCCGACCAGTCGGGTCGCTTGGGAGCCGAGCCGCTCGGCCAGTTCGTCGGACACGTGGGTCATGTTCAGCCGGCCATCCAATTCCCAGATGCCGCCGCTGCCGCTCGCCTCGAACTCGCGCAGCAACGACACCAGTTCACCGCGCTCCTCAAGGTCATATCGCGACCGGACCTGGGCGAAAAATCGCTGAGCGACCGTCAGCATGATCCAGATCACGGCAGCAACATACAATATGGTCAGACCGATCAGCGTCTTGTTGCCAAGCTGTATTGCCATCGTCAGGTTGCCGAGACCGAGCAGCAGCACATAATTCAGCATCGCACGCGGAAGCGTCGTCAGGGTCACGATGCCGACGCTCATCAGCCCCATCCCCACCAGAAACAGGATCACCCGCTCCGTCAGATCGACTTGCGATGACCATAACAGCGCCGGAACCAGCCACATCGTCGCCAGGATGGTGATGACCATCGTGATGGATCGGGCATCGGCGGGCTTGCGACGGGCGTAATCCACATCAACGCGGAGTCGGTAGGCGCGGATACTACGCACGACACAAAGACCGAGTGCTGCACCAAGCCAAAGCGCGAGCTGCACGACCGGAATGGTGCCGGCCAGCGATCCCGCCACCACGGCCGCCGCGACGAACTGACCAAGCAGGGTGATGGGCACCATTCGGACCAGCGCTTCGACCTGCGCCTGACGGATTGCGATCAGTTGAGGTTCCGTCGGCGGCGCGATCGACAGAAGGTCGCGCAACGGCACATGATCGGCGCTGGAATCGAGCTCGTCATCGCGAATGCGAAACGGATTTTTAACCAACGTCACCATGAAATCAGGCAATGCTCCCCTACGGAACCAACGTTGCTAAGGTCTTAGGGTTACGGCACTCTAAAGACCAAACCAATTAATTCGAACCTTTATTGATCAGTTATTGATCAAACGGCGGTGGACGAGATCGTCATAATCTTTCGCCAACTGTCGCGAAAGGTCCCCGACTTCGAAATTCCACGGCCCGGCCGATCCCACGAAGGTCACCTCGGCCGCCGTCCCAGTCAGGAAAAACTGTTCGAAACTTTCCAGTTCGTCGGGCCAGATTGCGCGTTCGACCACGTCGACCCCGCGCCGTTTCGCCAGGTCGATGATGGTGCGGCGGGTGATCCCGTCCAGGAAGCAGTCAGGCGTTGGCGTGTGGATGACATTATCGCGAATGAAAAAGGCGTTGGCACCGGTTGCCTCCGCCACTTGGCCACGCCAGTCGAACATCAACGCATCGTGAAACCCATTATCCTCGGCGAATTTCTTCGACAGGCTGGCGATCATGTACAGGCCGGCCGCCTTGCTGTGCACCGGCGCGGTGTAGGGCGCGGGTCGGCGCCACGGGGCGATCGTCAGTCGGATGCCCTTGGCGGCCAGCGCGGGATCGAAATATTTGCCCCAATACCAGGCCGCGATGGCAAGGTGCGGCTTCGCTCCCGTCGGGCTAACCCCCATCTTTTCGGAGCCGAGCCAGGCGACCGGACGCATGTAAGCGTCCCTCATGCCACTTGCTTCGAGCACCTCGACGCAGGCAGCGTCGATTTCCTCGACACTGTACGGAATCTCGAAGCCGAGCAATTCGGCTGAATTGCGCAACCGCTCGCTATGCTCGCTCAGCTTGAAAATCTCGCCGTCATAAGCACGCTGGCCTTCGAACACCGAGCTTGCATAATGCATCGCATGGGTCAGCACATGAACTTCGGCCTCGCGCCACGGGACGAGCTTGCCGTCCATCCAGATCCATCCGTCGCGGTCGTCAAAAGTCGGCTGATCGGCCATTAAATGCCCCTGATGAGAAGAGGCGCCCGACTAGGCCAGTGGGCCGCCTGAATCAATCCGCGCGGCGGCGGCTAGTTCTTCTCCGCGCCGCGAAGCCGCTGCGAGCGTTCGTGAAATTATCGGCTCGAGTCCGGGATCAAGCACCTTGAGGCCCGCTTCGGTGGTGCCGTTGGGACTGGCGACCCGAACCGCGATAGACGCCATGTCCTCATTATTGGCTTTGGCCATTGCGGCCGTCCCAAGCACCGTCTCCAACGCGATCCGGTCGGCCAGCACGGGATCGAGCCCGCGCTCCGCCCCCGCCTTGCCCAGCGCCGCAATGAACCGCGCGACATAGGCCGGACCGGCCCCGGCCAACGACCCGATCGCCGCAAGCTCCGCCTCGCTCTCGGTTCGAACAACCGTGCCGAGCAACGCGAACAACGGATCGATCAACCCGTCGCCGCCTGCAAGCGCGATCACGCCGCGCCCTTCACTGACGGGTAGGTTGGGCATTGCCCGGACAATCTGCCCGGCACCGGGAAACCGTGCGCGCAGGCTGGCAATTTCGACCCCCGCCAGAATGGAAACGAGGATCGAGCCAGGTTTCAAATGCACTGCGAGATGCGGCGCAACCTCGTCGAGCATCTGCGGTTTGATCCCGAGCAGAACGAGCACCGGAGCTCCATCCGGCAGTTCGGTGACCGTGGTCACCCCCTCGACCGGTGTCCCGCTCGGGCGGATGGCAAGGGCTTGCGACAGATCGAGGCCTGCCTTGCTCCATCCCTCGACCATTGCCCCGGCCATCTTGCCACAGCCGACAATCCAGGTTTCCCCGGGCAGGTGGATCACGCTTCTCCGGCCGTCTCGATCAGCGCCGCGGAGATTGCTTCACCAGGCGACTTGCCGCCCCACAGGACGAATTGGAATACCGGATAGAAGCGCTCGCACTCTTCCAGCGCGGCCTCAGCGATGGCTTCAGCCTGGTCGAAGGACAAGGTGTCATTGTCCCCGACTAATGCGGCATGTCGGAACACGATCAGGCCCGACGCCGACCACATTTCGAAATGGCCAAGCCACAATTGCTCGTTGATCAGGCCCAAAGCCTCGTAGATCGCCGCCCGCTTTTCCGTCGCGACCTTGATGTCTGGAAAGGCAAGGAACTGCAGCACCTGGTCTTCGCTCCGCCACACGCCGCGAAGCTCATACTGCGCCCAGCTCCCGCTAGCGGAGGCGACGATCTCGCCCTCACCGGTGCGCTCGGCGGCCCATCCGCGGGCTTCGAAATATTGTTCGAGCATGTCGATCGGCGCGCCGTCGTCCTGCTCCTCGG
>JAZKHF010000138.1:0-5871 GCA_040385545.1 Pseudomonadota bacterium | reverse complement strand
CGTGGATGCGGGCGATGCCGTCACCGACCGACAGCACGCTGCCGACTTCGGAGACTTGCGCGTCGGCATCGAAATTCGCGATCTGGTCGCGGATGACGCGGGAAATTTCAGCGGCGCGGATATCCATGTTCAGCCTTTCATAGCCGTAGCTAAAGTATTCAATTTGGTTGCGATCGAGGCGTCGATCATCTGGCTTCCGAGCCGGACGACGATTCCGCCGAGAATGGAGGGATCGACCTTGGCGTCGATCGTGACGTCGCTGCCGACGCGGGATTTCAACTTGGCCTTGAGCGCGGCGATCTGGGTGTCGCCCAAAGGATGCGCAGAGGTGACTTCGGCGTGGGTCTCGCCACGATGGCCCGAAGCCAGCGCACGGACGATGCGGATCACCGACTTGAGCTCGGTCAGGCGGCCATTGTCGGCCAGCACGCCGAGGAAACGGCCGGTGATTGGATCGAGGCCGAGGCTGGGGACCAAAGCGCGGACCGTCTTGCCGGCGTCGGCGCGCCCGATCAGCGGGCTCGTCACCAGGGCGCGGAAGTCTGCCGATTCGCTCATCGCCGCCTCGATCGAATCGAGGCTGCGCGAAACCGCGTCAATTTGCTGTTCGTCACGGGCAAGACCGAACAAAGCGGTTGCATAACGCCCCGCCAAGCTGGCCTGAATGCCGCCGGAATTCTCCACGCGCTTTAAGCTCCAGACAGAAATATTTGCCCCATGCAGTGAACGGGGCGCGGCGAGAAAATCGCGCGCACCCCATGGGTTGGCGCGCCCGTAGCAAGCGGTGCGTTTTGTTGCAAGGCGGTGTTGGCGGGAAGACTAGATTAGTCGGGTGTAGAACAGGGTGAAGGGCGAAGCAGAATAATGGCCGAACGGGCCGCAGGGCTCGAAGCCCTCGCGCTGATAGAGGCGGTTTGCGGGCGCAAAGAGGGGGCTGTTGCCTGTTTCCAGGCTTAGGCGAGACATTCCTTTAGCTCGGGCAGTCGCGGTTAGGTGGGCGAGAATGGTGCCGCCGACCCCTTCGCCAAGTGCGGTCGGGGCGGTGCGCATCGACTTGATTTCGCCGTGGTCGGGGTCGAGCGTCTTGAGCGCGCCAACGCCGAGCAGGATGCCATCGCCATTGCGCAAACTGAAGAACCGGATCGCAGGGTCGCGAAGCGCGTCGACCGGCAGAACGTGACAGGCCGACGGTGGCGATTCGGCGCGCATTTCGGTAAAATGGAGTGCAAGCAGGGCGCGGACGTCCTCGCGGTCGAGTTCGCCTTCGTGAAAGGTTCCTTTCGTCAATTCCTGCTCCGTCATGCTGAACTTGTTTCAGCATCCATTCCGCCGACCGTGCGGTCCTTTTCGAAAAATGGACCGTGAAACGAATTCAGGGTGACGACATGATAGGGTCGTCAGTTTGATCGCAAGGCATGGGATGCACCGCCTACTGCAAACGAATATAGCGGGTCCATGTTGATGCGAACAATTGACCAGGACCAGGCGTGGGCCGCCTTCGAGCGGCGCGACCGGTCGTGGGACGGCCGCGTGATCGGCGCGGTCACGACCACCGGCATTTACTGCAAGCCGAGCTGCCCGGCGCGGCGTCCGAAGCGCGAGCATGTCATATTTTATCTCGATGCCGACGCGGCGCGCGGGGCGGGGTATCGCGCTTGCCTGCGCTGCCGGCCGGATGAAGTTGGGCGCGATCGTGAGGCGATTGCGAAGGCGGTCGCACTGATCGAGGCGGCTGAGGAGCCGGTGCGGCTCGACGAACTGGCGGCAGCGGTCGGCTATGCGCCGCATCACTTCCAGCGGCTGTTCACCCGCGACATGGGGGTTTCCCCGGCAGCTTATGCTCGGGCCTTGCGGGCGAGGCGGGCAGGCGAGCAATTGACGGAGGACAAGAGCGTGACCGAGGCAATCTACGATGCCGGCTATTCCGCGCCGAGCCGCTTCTATGCCGATGCCAAGGAACGGATGGGAATGACCCCCTCGGCGTGGCGAGATGGCGGTCGGGGCGAGACGATCCGCTATGTCGTGGCGGACAGTCCGCTCGGACCGTTATTGGTCGCGGCAACGGGCAAGGGGATTTGCCGGCTGACATTTGGCGAGGATGAGAGCGCCCTGAAGCGGCGTTTCCCCAATGCCGACATTCGACGAGACGATGGGACAATCGCGCCGTGGGTCGATGCAGCGCTGTCCCAGATCACGACGCCGAGCGATCACCAATTGCCGCTCGACGTGCGCGGGACGGCGTTTCAGGAAAAGGTGTGGGGCGAGCTGCGCAAAATCCCGCTTGGCGAAACGCGCAGCTATGCCGATATCGCCGCCGCGGTCGGCCAGCCGGGCGCGGTGCGCGCGGTAGGGACGGCAAATGGCTCCAACCCGGTGTCAGTTCTGGTGCCATGCCACCGCGTGATCCGGTCCGACGGATCGCTCGGCGGCTATGGCGGGGGCCTGCCCAACAAGGTCAAATTGCTGGCGGCCGAGGGCATCACCCTCGGCCAGCCAGCGCTGGACTTGTCAAGGCGCCTCAGTCGTCGCTTATTTCTTTAAGTGCCTTCTCGGAGAGGGCGATCGCCGCGTCTCTATTGTTGGCGAGCAACAGGTCATAGACATCCTTGGCCATTTTCTGGCCCTTGTTCCGATGCGGGCTGAAGGCCAGCGATGCGATCCGGTCCTTGGCTTCATCGATCTTGCCGTCGCGAATATATTGGAGCGTCGAACGCGCCTGGACTTCGGGGTCCTGCGGGCTGAGCGCGGCCGCATAGTGAACCGCGTCCCGTGCGCCCTGGGGTATGGCGATCCCTTCATCGACGAAGCTCTTGTAATAAAGATAGAGCGGCTGGGGATCTTCCTTATCGAGGCGATTCCCCACGAGGAACTGCTGGCGGGCCTGTTTGAAGGTGGCGCCATCGCGGCTGGCCTTGGCAAGGGCCAATAATGCCTCCCCTTTGATCACGACAGGCTCGACCGTTTTCGGATCGGCGGCAATTGCGCGATCGGCGATCTTGATCGCCTCGGCATGATTTTTCAGTCGAAATTCGGCCTCGGCCAACGTGCTGAGAACCAGCGGGTCGCTAGGATGAGCCGCGGCGACGGTGCGGATTCGGTTGAGCAGTTGCGAATCCGGATCCGACAGGGCAGCCTTGAGGCGAATTCGGTGCGGCATGATCTGCTGGCCGCCGGGGCTCATTTCCACGACCGTCACCGGTGCAATTTTGAGCTTGCTGGCATCGATTTTCAAATAGGGAAGCTGCTTTTGCCGGCGATAGCTGAGCAGGGTGCCCTCAAGTTCGCCAATGTCACCAAAGGTTGTCTTCGCGGCGTCGAGCGGCGGAGTGCCGCGATTGATGGCCGCCACATATTGATCGATCTGTCCCTTCCGGCTGGGTTCAAGCGACAGATAGTGGGTCATCACCCAACCCTGGGCGTAGAAGGCGATCCCGTCGTATTCCGCGTCGACGCGATTGCCGAGCAGGTTCGACAGCGGAACCTGGCGATTCTGGAAGATTGCCTGCGCACGATAGGCGGGCGGCGCACCGATGCCGATCGAGCCATCGTCGTTGAAAGTCGGCGACCCCATAAACTCCGCAAACCCCTCGCTCAGCCACTGCGGGAGAGGCTTGCTGGTATTCTGAAGCTGAAGCGCGTGCGTATATTCATGAAAGAAGACATTTTCTCCGGTCATCTTGGCTTCGCCGGGAGTCTTTGATCGGACCTTTTCGGGTACGACTGCGACGGGACCCGTCACTGGACCCATGAAATACCCCGCGATGCCATAATCGTTCGAACCGACAAGCCGACCGATCGCCGTCAGGTCGCTGACGACGAACACTTGCAGACGGTTGCCGTCGCCCAGGCTTGGGTCGGGCATCGCACGAATGAGACGGGCAGCGGCATCGAACGTCTCGAGCTTTTCGGCATAGGCTTTCATTTCTGCCGTGGTCATGTCGCCATAGATGATGAAATGTTTCGATGACGCTTTCTGCCACGCCGCCGAGGTCTGCGCCGATACGGTCAGAGCGAGGGCAGCCGCCCCCAAATACAATCCAATGCGCACGTTAAATTCTCCCCACGAAGTCCCAGACTATGATCAGAGCTCGAATTACACCGACAAACCATTGCGATCCATTGTTATTTTTGAGTGATCTCGGATTCCGGAGCGGCTTCCTTTCCCCCGTCAATCCGCGCGATCAATGCCTGTGCTTCATCCGCCATCCGGCCGCCATGCGGGTTGTAAGCAAGGGGCACGAGCCGGCTTCGCGCCTGGCCAGGCTTGCCATCAGCGAGGTAGAGGCGGGCACTCTCAAGCCGTAGTCCCATGTCATGGGGCGCAAGGTCGGCGGCATAATGAAGGGCGGCAATGGCGTTCGCGGTCGGGCGGACCTTTTCGTCAACAAAGCTCCGGTAGAACAACACCAGCGGCTCGGGGTTCTCCGGATCGAGCCGATTGGCGCGATTGGCGACTCCGCGAACATGGGAAAAAGTCACGGCTTTGTCGCCTGCCTTGGCGCGACCGGTCAGCGCACGCGCCTTGAGGATCAGGGCCTCGGCCGACTTGGGGTTGAGGAGAATCGCACGATCCGCGGTGGCGTCGCCCGCTGCAAAATCTTCGTTGTAGATTTCAGCTGAGGCCAAGATCATCACCATCTGTGGATCGGACGGATACGCCGCAGCCAGCCGGCGGGCGTCGGCGACCAGCTTGGGACGCTCGGCCTTCTCGGCTCCGACCTGGATTTTCATCATCAGCGGCACATAGTCTTTCGCGCCGGGGCCGAGCGGCTCGACCGTGACCGCGCCGATCGCCACCTGCGCCGCCGGAATGGTGAGATACGGCAGTTTGTCGGCCCGCAGATAGGCGTCCAGTTCCTGATCGAGCTTGCCAAGATCGCCGAAGGTCGCTCGCGCCGCATCAAGCTGCAGTCGACCGGCGGCAATGGCGCCGAGATAGGCTTCAATCTGCCCGCGACGAGCCGCGCTGAAGGTCAGATAATGCGACAGTAACCAGCCGCGTGCGTAAAGCGCCGACACTTCGGCATTGGTTCGCAGCCGCTCGCCGCTGAGCAGAACGCTGAGCGGAACCGTGGCCCGACTCGGCCTGCGTAACGTTCCTGAACGATGGACCGCGCCGGCGCCAAGCCCGACCGATCCGTCCGGATTGATGTCGGCGGTCGACATGAACTCGGCAAATCCTTCGACCAACCAGGCCGGCATGGGGGAGCTAAGGTCCGAGAACATCAAATGATGGGCATATTCGTGAAAGAAAATCGTTTCCGGATCGGAGGTGCTGTTACGCGGCAGCAGTCGCGGCACCACCGCCACCGAACCCCAGTATCGCGGTATGTAAAATCCGGCGGTTCGGCCACCTTCCCCGGGCTGGAGTCGCTCCACGTCGAAGGTGCCAGGAACGACCAGGACGGTCAGCCGTCCGCCGTCGCCGACCGGCGGATCCTTCATCGAACGGGCGATCCGTACTCCCTTGTCGAAGCGTTCGAGTTTCTCCGCGAACGCGCGCAACTTTTCCGGGCTTTCGTTCGCGTAGATGACGAAATGGGGGGAGGAAGCGCGCTGCCAGTCGGCGGCCGCAGGGGAGGCGATGGCGGTGATGGCCAATGCGAGGTAGGTGAAACGCAACTTGTAGCCTTTCGGTACGGACGAGCCGGTCAGATCATCGGAAAGGCTGGCACGTTCGTCAACCTCCGCCGACGCCGGTCAGAGGAAGCTATAGGGATCGACGTCGACCGCGACGCGGACCTTGGAACCCCAGTCGAGCGCTCCCAGCCAGTCGCGGATCACGTCCTGGACATCGAGCTTGCGGGCGGCGTGGACCAGCAGGCGCTGGCGATGGCGGCCGCGGAGCATGGCGAGCGGGGCGGGGGCGGG
>JAZKHF010000137.1:0-7925 GCA_040385545.1 Pseudomonadota bacterium | reverse complement strand
CGGTAATGGCAGGCAAGCGCGAACTCCATCCCGCCGCCCAGCGCGACGCCCTGGATCGCCGCGATGCACGGTTTGCCCATCGCCTCGATCCGATTGAACGCAAGCTGTGCATTGGCCGGTAGCAGGCGGGCATCCTCGACGGTGTGAATTTCCTCGAGGAACTGGCGGATGTCGGCGCCGGCGACGAAGCTCTGCGTACCGTCGCCGGTAAACACGACCGCGACCACGTCGTCGGCTCGCGCCAAGCGATCGACGACGATCGCCAGCTCGTCGATCGCGCGCTCGTTCAGCGCGTTGACCGGCGGGTTGGTCACCGTCACCGTGGCGACCCGCTTACCCGGCGCGACGACGTTGAACTGGATCAGGAAATATCGGTAGCGCTCGAACAGCACTTGCTCTTCCGACAGTTTCTGCCGTCGCTGCCAATCGTCGATGGCCGTTTTCAGTTCGGTGATGCTGTCCGGATTTCGTAACGTCGTCACGTCGCCGACATCACTTCCTTCGACCAATGCGCGGACCATTCGGCGCATATATTTTCCGCTGCGCGTTTCCGGGAATTGGGACACCTCGATGAAATCGGCCGGGACCGCGACAGCGCCCTTTTCCGTCCGGACCAGTTCCGACAACCGTCTCCGGTCGTCGTGGGTCAGCCTGCGTCCGGCGACGGGCACCACGAAGGCGAGCGGCGTGAGCCCCTTTTCACGGTGCGGCGCGCCGACGACCAGCACGTTCCCCACCGGCGAATCCGGATCCAGCGTCTTGTCCCGCAGGACCGCGCCCTCGATTTCTTCGGTGCCGAGCCGGTGGCCGGAGACGTTGATGACGTCGTCGCTTCGACCATGGAAGGAAAATGATCCGTCTTCATGCCGGATCGCAAAATCGCCCTGGGTGTAGCCCCAGGCGCCGCGCCACTTCAGCCAATAGCCGTTTTCCCAGCGCGCCGCGTCGCCGCGCCAGCCCCCGGTGACGCTGCCATCCTCGACCCGGAAGTTGCCGGCATCGCCCCAAACCGTGCGGGCGAGATAGGGATAAGGAGCGGCGATGACGATCTCGCCTTTCTCCCCCGGCGTCGCCGACCGCCATCCGACGCCATCCTTGCCGACGCGGGCGAACGGTGCATCGGTCGCTCCACCCGCATCCTCTTCGACCCAGACATCACCCACGATCCACGGCAAGGGATAGGCGTGGGCGTCGGGGCGCAGCGGAAAATCATCATTGCCGTAGAAATGCGTCCAGGCGATGCCGCCATGCTCGGTCGCCCAATAACTATTGATATAGTTTGGCACGACGTGCGCCATGCCGAACGCCTGCACCGACGGCGAAGTCGGCTCGGCGCAAAAGGTCGCGACGCGTAGCGAGGACAGGTCGTAATTCTGGAGGTCTGCAAGGCTCGACGGGTCGGCCATTACCGTCTTCAAGAATGTCACCCCGGCCTTGAAAATCGTGACCTTATGCCGCTCGATCATCGATGCGAACCGGCCGGCGTGGGGGAATACCGGCGAACCTTCCGAAATCACCGACGTCACCCGCGTCGTGAGCGCCGCCGAAATCAGATAGCTTTGGCCGGTGATCCAGCCCGGATCGGCGACGACGAACATGGTGTCGCCGGGACGTGCGTCGAACGCCACTTTCATGGTGTGCGCAATGCCCGCGGTGTAGCCGCCATGAACGTGGACGATGCCCTTGGGCTTTCCGGTCGATCCCGACGTGTAGATGAAGAACAATGGATAATCGGCATCGACCGGGAGCGGCGAGGAAGAGGCCCAGATCGCCGCCACGAAGTCTTCATCTGGAAGCGCGAGCAGGTCGGCCTCACGATCGACCGCAAAGCCCGCGTCCCGCGCCTTGGCAAGCAGCAATTCGGCTGCCGCATCGGTCAGTTCGTGGCTCCAGCGGTCGCGCTCGGGTCGCCAGATCATGTCGGGCTGGGCGGTGTGGCGAACCACCACCACCGCCTCCACCCGCGACGGGAGGGTGACCAGATTGCTCGCCACCGCGATGCGGATGCGGGCGGCATCCGCCGCGCTCAGCCGTCCTGCCTTGTCGAGCATGGACAGCGCCCGTCCGACGCCGCGCATGACGTCCGACCGTTCAACCGTGACTTCGCCCTCCAGCGTCTCGGCCACGGTTGCCCGGATCGTCTCGGCATCGGCCGCATCAAGGCCGAGGTCGGCGTCGGCCAACACCGCGAGCGCGGTTGCTACCGGGACGAAATTGTCAAGCGCCGGATCGGTGTAAGCGGATTTGAAGGGCGCCACCTGCGCATTGCGATAGCTGCCATCGCAGGTCACGATCACCCGCGCGCCGGCGTCGGCAATGCGGTCCGACAAGGTTTTGTCGCTGAACCCGCCGAACACGGCCGTATAGACGATGCCGAGCCGCTTGGCGCCTTCGGTCCAATAGATTTGCGGAACGATGCTGGGCATGTTGAGCGCGATGCGGTCACCGGCCTTCAGTCCGAGCGCCTCCAGCGCGAGCGCGCATTTGGCGGATTCGAGCAGCAACTTCCTGCGCGACACGGCAAAGCAATCGAGCGGGGCGCCGCGCCCGCCATCGGCCGCCATGTCCCACCGATCGCCTTCGAAGATCAGGGCCGCTTCGTCGCCGTGACCGGCGAGAACGTGTCGATCGACCTCGTTGAACACGGCGTTGGTTCGCCCGCCAACGAACCATCGCCAATGCGGAGGATCGGCGCCGTCGAAAGCGGTCGTCCAGGGCACGAACTGATCGCCCGCCGGCAACGCGACGGCGCGCGCCGTTCCCGCCTCCCAGCCGCGCCAGCGACCCGCATCGTCGCGCGACAACCAGGCACCCGCCTCGCCGATCGCCGGCGCGAACCAGTGCAGGGTATGTTCGGCGATCTCACCGTGAAAGGCACCAGGGTCGGCGAGCGCCGCCGCGCGCATGGCGTCCCAATCTGCCTTGGTCCGGACGGGATTGACGAGCGGAGACGCTGGCCCTGGCTCTCGGGTCGGCATTGAACTGGCCATAACCGACTCAGCCTCTTCGTTTGGTCAATCCGCAGTCAGCCCGATCCAGTTCAATTTGGCAATTGCGACGTGCCCATCATCCGAACATCGTCCCAGGAAAGGACGTGACAAATTTACGTGAACGAGCGGAATGGATGGGCGAGTCTTGTCCCGGTTGAATGGACGGGAGCGTCGCCAACAGGCCAGTTCCGAGGCAATCGAAGGACGACGGCGACAAGCCGTCCGGACACGAGCCCGCTTTCCGCTGAGCCACGGCCGGCAGTTGCCAATTCTCTGCGAATTAATGGTGGGCGTGGCAAGGATTGAACTTGCGACCCCTGCGATGTCAACACAGTGCTCTACCACTGAGCTACACGCCCACACGGGAAAACCGCCGGGGTGCGGCGGGTCATCTTGAGCGGGCCTTTAAAGAGGCGTCAGTCGCGGCGCAAGCCTTCTTGCCTCACCGATCGCAGAGCGCATCGCGAAGACCGGATGTACTCCGGGCTGGAGCGATCCCATCGACCTCGCCCAAAGTACCACTTTGAGCGAAATTCTACAGGCGCCCGTGCTGATCTTCTGATTGGAACATGCGGTCGACCTCGGCCACCAGATCCTTCAGGTGGAACGGCTTGGACAGCAATTTGGCTTCCGGCGTCGTCCGCCCGCTCTGCAGCGCAACCGCGGCGAAGCCGGTGATGAACATCACTTTGATCGCCGAATCGATCGCGCTCGCTTTCTGCGCTAGCTCGATGCCGTCCATTTCGGGCATCACGATATCGGTCAGCAACAGATCATATTTGCCCGCCTCGATCAGCGGCAGCGCCTCGGTGCCGCAGCCGACGGCATCGACATCATATCCAACGCGGGTCAGCGAGCGCTGCAGATATTCGCGCATCGACGTATCGTCTTCGGCCAGGAGAATTCGGATCATGGACTGCATCATGGCGGCAACGCGCGAGATTTACCAGCGCCTCCGATGACGACAAATATTGCTGTCCCTTTCCGGCACGGATAGAGTTGCCGCTTGGACCATCGCCCCCTCCTCGCGCCCGACATCGTGCCGCCGCGCAGTGCTCTGCCACTGCTGCTGTCGATTCCCCATTCAGGCCGCGCCTATCCGGGCTGGTTGGTGCGCGACTCGGTCGGCGGGTTGGCCAGCTTGACCGCGCTTGAAGATCCGCTGATCGACCGGCTCGCGTGGCGCGCATTCGCGCTCGGTACCGGGGCGATCATCGCCCGTGCCCCGCGCGCCGCGATCGACTGCAACCGCGCCCCCGACGAGATCGACCCGTCGGTGGTGGCCGGTTCGCCCGAACCGGCCTCAGCCCGTGCGAAGGCCGGTCTCGGCATCGTCCCCGGCCGCACCGCGTCCTCCGGCCATCTGTGGCGCCGTCCGATCACCCGCGCCGAGCTCGACCGTCGGATCGCGATCGCCCACGCGCCCTATCACCAGGCGATCGAGCACGGGCTTGACCGGTTGGCAATTACGCACGGCGGCGCGATCCTGCTCGATTGTCATTCGATGCCGCCGCGCCACGGCCAGGCCGAGCTGGTGATCGGCGATCGCCATGGCACCAGCGCCGGCCGCGCGGTGACCGACGCCGCCGCCCGCATCGCCCGCGCCGCCGGCTGGTCGGTGGAACTCAACCAGCCCTATGCCGGCGGCCACGTCATCCAGCGCCACGGTGATCCCGCCGCCAACATTCACGCGCTCCAGCTGGAGTTCGACCGGCGCGCCTATCTCGCCGCGGATGGCCGCACCCCCGGTCCCGGCTTCGATCGGGCCGCGCGCCTGCTCGAAGCGCTGACGTCGGGCCTCGCCGGACAGATCGAACTCCCCGCCCTGGCCGCGGAATAAAAAAGGGCCGCCTGGCATATGCCAAGCGGCCCGAGTTCAGGGAGGACGCACCCGAGGAGGGTGCGTAGCTGGTGGACGGCAAGGGGTGGAAAGCGCCCGCTCCAGCCAGATTTCAGATGGGCATCGCGATCCGCGACTTCAATCCCCCCGGATCAGTCGATCCGGCGCGTCAGACTCACGCTTCGGCGTCCGCCTTGGAATTGGCCATTGCCGGGATTGCGGCGGCGCCCAGCGGGCCCTTGCCCTGCGCCGCCTGGCGGAAAAAGACGTCGCGGATCAACGCCAGCGACATGAGGTGGCCGTAGATCAGCGGCAGCATCCCGCTCTGGTTCATCTTGCGCAGCTCGTCGCCGCGCAGGTCGCGCAATTTCTCTTCATCGACCATTCGGAAACCGCGGTACAGGAAGGGCTGCTCAACCCCGTCCGGCTGGATCGAGACTTCGCCTTCCATCAGCAGGCCCGACGTCTTGAGGTCGTTCATGAAGGCCTGGGTGCGCAGGCCCGCGGTCTCGAATTGCTCGCAAAACGCCAGGACGTTCTTGGTCAGTTCGGTCGGCTGGTCGCCGTCGAACAAGGGCTGGCCATCTTCCTCGCTGAACGCGCCCGAGGTCGGGTCGATGCACAGCGACAATTCATCGCTGGTCGGCTGCAGCTTGGCCAGGATGAACGGGAAGCGGCGCAGATAGGCTGGCATGTAGCCGACCGTATCGAGCGGCTTGCCATTGTCGTCGATAAAGGTGTTGACCCCCTCGTTAAGCCCCATCAGCGCCAGCGGGACCGGATCGTCGCCGGCCGAAAAGATGATCGGAAAGCTGCGCTGGGCGTGGGTGAATTCCTCGACCGTCACCGGGATCGCATGGGTCTGACCAAGGCCGGGCACGGTGAACTCGCGTTTCAGCTTCAGATTGGCGTGCTGGCCCGAATTGAGCGGCTGCAGATCGTTGTACAGCAGTGGCAGGGTCGCGGGATTCGGCGCTTGGGTCGCCATGGGTCACTTCTCCGTCGCAAAAATCGGCCGCGTGACGTCGCGCAGGGCCGGGAATATCGGTGCGGATGCGCTCTAGAAGCGGCTCCGCGCCAGTGCAAGCCTTACGGGTGCAAGCTTTCCCAAGGACTTGACCCTTGCCAGTCTTGCCCCGCCACTGTCCGCAAAAAATTCATCGACGGTTCAATGCCGTCCTGCCAAGCCTTCGGGCCAAGATGATCTTTCGTCCATGACCTTTGCCGGTTTCTTCGGCCTGATTGCGCTGCTGCTGGCCGCCGGCGAGGCGGAGCAGCGCCAGCCGCCGCCCGCTCCACCGCAGCCATCGGTGCGGATGATGACCGTCCAGCAGCAGATGATCCTGCGCGTCCCGGTTCGCCCCCACCCGCGACTCATGCTTCGATGGGAGGAGGAGAAGGGCCCCAAATGCCTACCCGTCGGGGCCATCGCCGGCGCCATGCTGTCCAGCCCCGGCAGCATCGACATCTTGCTCCGCAACCGTCAGCGTATGCGAGCCCGGCTCGATGATGATTGCGACGGCCTCGATTATTATGGCGGCCTCTATCTCGAAACCGACGATGGCAAATTCTGCGCCAAGCGGGATGTCATCCGCAGCCGCATGGGTGGCACCTGCCGGATCGAGAAGTTCCGCACCCTGGTGCCCAAGGTCGACCGTTAAAGGCCGATCGCGCCCGCCGTGCTGATCGACTTGCGCCGCGCCCTTTTGGGCAGGAAATCGAGATCATGCGCCTTGGTCCGCACCGCTTCCTGCGACCGGCCGAGCGCCTCGGCCATCTGCGGAATGCTCTTCCCGGCAAAGATCAGCGCCGCCAGCTCGTCGATATCGTCGGCGCCCCACGGCTTGGTGTGATTGGCGCGGTTCTTTTGCAATAGCATGATTGTTGTTTCCCTCGGCGATGCAACCGCGCATCGGGGCGGCGGTTCCGGTGCAGCGGCCGGCCTTAACAAAAGTTAGATTCTTTACTGCGTGGACAGCTTCGCCCACGCCGCCGGATCGCTCGCGCGCAGCTCGTAAAGCTGCGCCAGTTTTTCGTGCAGCCAGGCCGCGCCCGGATCGTCGCTCGATTCCGCGCGCTCCCGCTCTTCATCGGCTCGTCTCAGACAAAATTCCCTGTCCGCATTATCCATGTTGGTCCCCTTTCGTTCGCCTCATGGCATCGCTACAGAGGAACGCGCATTACCTTTGTTATGACCAGGGTCCGGAGCCGATGATGACCACGCACACAGACTCCGATCGTCAGTCCGCCTTCACGAAATATCTTCGCCGACTAGTGCTTCGGTCGGACCTGACCGCGGGCGAGCAGGCGGCAATCGCTACCTTACCCGGCGAGTTTACCGAGATCGGGCCGCAGCGCGACATGGTCAGCCCGGGCCGCACGATGAATTATGCCTGCCTCGTCGTTACCGGTCTCGCCGCCCGTTTCGATCAGCTCGCCAATGGCCAGCGGCAATTCACCGCGCTGCACATCCCGGGCGACATGTGCGATCTCCACTCGGTCCCCGCACCGGTCGCCGGCTGGGGCATCCAGGCGCTGACCAGCACGCTCTATCTCAAGGTGCCGCACCTCGCATTGCGGGCGTTGATCGACAATCATCCCGCGCTCGCGCTCGCTTTCTGGCGCGACACCATCGTCGATGCGTCGATCCTGTCGAAATGGATCAGCGCGCTCGGTCGCCGCTCGGCCGAAGCGCGGCTGGCGCATCTGTTGTGCGAGGTCGCGATCCGGCTCGAACAATCGGGGGAAGGCACGCGCCGGCAATTCCGCCTCCGCGCGACCCAGATCCACATCGCCGACTTCCTCGGCATCAGTACGGTCCACGTCAGCCGCTCGCTCCAGTCGCTCCGCGCCCGCGGCCTGGTCGAAGTGCAGGACTACACCTATCTCCTCCCCGATTTCCCCGCCCTCGCCCACTTCGCGGAGTTCGACCCGACATATTTGTTGCTGAACGAACCGTCGGTGCACGAGCCGACTTAACTTCAGTCGCAGAACCGCAGGCGACGACGGGCCGCCGGATCATCCCCGGCGGCCCCCGCGCATCCAATCAGACGGCTTGGCGCTTATCCCAGCGCAAGTTGGCCAGCTTGCCGACG
>JAZKHF010000136.1:0-12419 GCA_040385545.1 Pseudomonadota bacterium | reverse complement strand
GAGCGGCAGATTCCTAATCTGGAGGTCACAGGTTCGAATCCTGTCGGGGTCACCATCTCCTGCATATCGGAGTTTCATCGTTGCGCGCGAGTAAGCAGGAGACGCAGGTTGCGGTGGTTGGCGGCGGTTTCGCCGGCACCATGGCCGCGGTGCAGCTGGCACGGCGCGGGATCGCGGTGGTGCTGATCGGGCGCGGATCGCAAATCGGCAAGGGCGTGGCCTATTCGACCGAGGACACGGCGCATCTGCTCAACATTCCCGCCGCGAAGATGAGCGCCTGGCCCGATCGTCCCGATGATTTCGTCGAGGCGATTGCGGGTGCGGGCCTTGGTCCGGAAGATTATGTCCCGCGCCTGCTGTTCGGTCATTATCTTCGCGCGATCCTGGACGAGGCGGCGGTATCGTTGGTCAACGGCGACGCGGTGGCGGCCGAGCCGGCGACCGAGGGCTGGACGGTGCGCCTGGCTGACGGGCGCGCGGTGACGGCGCGGGCGCTGGTGCTCGCCCCCGGCAACCAGCCACCCGACGCGCTGCCGTTCGCGTCGGGACTGCCGAAGGCGCTGTTTGCCGGGAATCCGTGGGATGAGGCGGGACAATCGGCGATTGCGCGCGCGGTGGAAACGAGTGGCAATGTGCTGGCGGTCGGAAGCGGCCTGACGATGATCGACGTGGCAATGTCGCTCGATGCCGCGGGACACAAAGGGAAATTGGCCGCTGTGTCGCGGCGCGGGCAGCGACCGCGGGTCAGTTTTCCGGTGCGCAGCGAGGTGCCGTCATCGGACAGCGCGCCGTCGGGATCCTTGCGCGATCTGTGGCGATGGCTGCGGCAGCGGACGACCGAAATCGACTGGCGCGACGCGGTGGATTCGGTGCGGCCGCGAACGCACGAGCTGTGGCAATCTTTTAGCGAAGCCGACCAGCGGCGCTTCATGCGCCATGCCCGGCCATGGTGGGACGTTCATCGCCACCGGATCGCGCCGCAGGTCGGGGCAACGATCGAGCGGATGATCGCCGACGGTCGGCTCGAGGTGATTGCAGGTCGAGTGCAATCGATGCGCGCGGCCGATGGCGGACTTGCGGTGGTGATCCGGCGGCGCGGGCAGGATGACAATGATCTGCCCCGGCAGTTCGCGGTGGGCATCAATTGCACCGGGCCGCTGCACAATATCCGGCATAGCCAGGATCCGATCCTGCGGTCGTTGCTCGATGCCGGGCTGGCCGAGCCCGATCACCTTGGCATCGGGTTCAAGGTCGATGAGACGGTGCGGGTGGTTGGCGCCAACCGGTTGTGGGCGATGGGATCGCTCGGCAAGGCGCGCTATTGGGAGATTATCGCGGTGCCCGATATACGGGGGCAGGCGGAGATGGTGGCCGAAGCCATCGCGAAGGAGTTGAACGATGGCGGACATTGATAGCGGCGATCTGGTGACGCCCGATCCCAAGGTCGCGGTGCCGGATGCGGTGGCCGAGGCGGTGCGGACCCTGATCCGTTGGGCGGGCGACGATCCCGACCGCGAAGGGCTCCTCGATACGCCGGCCCGAGTGGCGAGGGCGTGGAAGGAATATGCGCGCGGATATGACGAAGACCCGGCGGTGCATCTGAGCCGAACGTTCGACGAGGTCGGGGGATATGACGAGATCGTGCTGCTCAAGGACATTCCGTTCCAGTCGCACTGCGAGCATCATATGGCACCGATCATCGGCAAGGCCTCGATCGCCTATCTGCCACGCGATCGGGTGGTCGGAATATCCAAGCTTGCCAGGGTGTTACACGGATTCGCGCGGCGACTTCAGGTGCAGGAGCGGCTGACTGCGCAGGTCGCCGACTGCATTTGCGAGCATTTGCAGCCCAAGGGCGTCGCGGTGGTGATCGAGGCGAGCCACGCCTGCATGACCGCGCGCGGGGTGGGAACCCCCGGCGTGATGATGACCACCAGCCGGATGATGGGGACATTTCGAAGCGACGAGCGAAGCCGCCGCGAAGTCCTTGCATTGATGGGATATTGACGCCGCCCGACTAAAGAAGATTCACTCTTTTCAAATGGTTGCCGCTGGTTAATGATGGCCCCCGTAACGAGCCGCGACGTTCGGGGTTTCGTTATGGGGGTAATCCAATTGTCCGAAGTGAAAGCGGTTGTCGCCGGCATGACCGAGCCCGAGCGCCTGGCGCTGCTGGACAGTTATTCCCCCGATACCTTGGTCGACGACCCCGAGCTGGTCGCGATCACCCAATTCGCGGCGAAGCTGGCCGGCACCCCGACGGCCCTGGTCAGCCTGGTCGAGGCGGATCGCCAACGCTTCCTGGCGCGCGAGGGACTGGAGGCGACCGAGACTCCGCGCAGCCAGAGCTTTTGCCAATATGCGATGGCGATGGCCGACGTGATGGAGGTCGTCGACGCGCGCGACGATCCGCGGTTTGCCGACAACGGGCTGGTGACCGGCCCGCCGCAAATTCGATTCTACGCCGGTGCGCCGCTGATCGGCGAGGAGGGCGAGTCGCTGGGCGCGCTGTGCGTGCTGTCGCCCGATCCGCGGCCCGGGGGCTTGAGCGAATTGCAGCGCGAAGGCTTGACCGTGCTGGCAGCGGCGGTGATGCGACGCATGCGCGACCGGCGAACGCACCTGGCGCGATTGAAGAGCGACGCGCGGTTCGAGGCGCTGGGTGATGCAATCCCGCAGATGGCCTGGTCGACCCTGGCCGACGGGATGGTCGATTATTTCAACCTGCGCTGGGAGGAATTCACCGGCGTGCCGGCCGAACGTCATTACGGCACCGGCTGGCTTAAGGCGGTGCACCCCGACGATCATGAGGCGGCGGTGGCGGCGTGGCAGGCGGCAGTAGCCGAGGGAACGCCGTATGAAGTCGAATATCGGATGTTGCGCAACGACGGCGAGTGGCGCTGGACGCTGGCCCGCGGTCTTCCGGTGCGCGACGCCAAGGGCGCAATCGAGCGCTGGTTCGGGACCAACACCGACATTCACGAACGCCGCACCGATTCCGAGAGCCGCGAGCTGCTGACCCGCGAATTGAGCCACCGGATCAAGAACATCTTCACCCTCGTCGCGGGGTTGCTGCACCTGGAGGCGAAATCGAATCCGGCGCTGTCCAAGTCGGTCGGCACGGTCAATGGCCGGATCGACGCGCTGGCGCGGGCGCACGACCATGTCCGCCCCGACCGGATCCAACGCGGCGAGGCGACGCAGCTGGTCAGCCTGCTCGGCGACCTGTTTGCGCCATATGATTTGTCGGGCGAGAACCGGGTGCGGATCCAGGGCGACGACCTGGTGATCGCGGAAGAAGCGGTCAGCCCGCTGGCGTTGCTGTTCCACGAGCTGGCGACCAACGCCGCCAAATATGGCGCGCTGTCCGACCCGGGCGGGACGATCGACCTGACCATCAAGGTCATCGATGGCACGACCTGCTTCGACTGGCGCGAACAGGGCGGCCCCGCCGCCGACCAGTCGGGCAACGCCGCCACCGGCTTCGGCAACACGCTGATCGCGATGGCGGTGGAACGGCAATTGCGCGGGACGATCGAGCGGACATGGGAGGCCGGCGGCCTGCACGCGCGGATTGAGGTGCCGACGGGGCGGTTGGCGCCATAGGCTTCGATCAGGTGGGACTTCGATCGAGTGGGACTGAGTAAGGATCCGGGATTGGACGAGCTGGAACGACTGCATGCGGCGATGGAGGAGGCAGCTGCGGAAGAGGATTATGAACTCGCCCGCCGGTTGCGCGACCAGATCACGCTGATCCGCGGCGGTGCCACCCCCGAGGAAGCGGCGGCGGCGGACACGGCAGGCCTCAGGCGCCAGCAGCCCGGCGCAATGGGGCTCGGCACCAGCCAGCAACGCGTGACTCCGCCCAAGGGATGGAAGCCGCCGAGGAAGCCCGATCCGATGACCAAGGGGCGAGGATCACGGAAGGGTTGAGCCGGAGCGGCGAAATGGCGCAGCCGCATGTTGCTCCACCGCGCGCATGCGGGCCGATCACCAACGTTCGCCCTGTCCCAGTGCGATACGGGCCGAACCGGCGAGTGGCGGGTAGGTGAGGGGCGTGCATAATTGCTTCATCAACCCGGAGGAAGTTTCATGCGTAACCTGGTCCAACTATTGAAGAACAATCGCGGCGCGACCGCGATTGAATATGCGCTGATCGCGTCGCTGATCTCGGTTGCGGCGATCATGAGCTTCGAGAATCTTGGGAACCAGGTCGACAATAAGTATGACGCGGTGGACGCGGCGCTTTAGGGCGTTGGCTGAGAGGCCGCCAAGCATGGCGGCGATCCACAGCATTCGTGAGGATGTGAAGGGCGACACCCCTACAACACCGCTGAAAACTTCTTTTCGATCTTCAAGGCGGCGTTGTCGGCACCTATCACCACATGAGCGAGGCGCATCTGCAGCGCTGTTGTGTTGAGTTCGACTTCCGTTACAACACCCGCAAGATCACCGATGCGGAGCGCACTGTAGAGGCATTGGAAGGTCCGAGCGCGAAACGCCTCACTTTACCGGCAACCTAGCAGCATCTCCGCCTAACCTTTACGAGCCGCCGCGCCTGTACGGCGGGCGTCGTAAGCGGTGGACTCGACTCTAACGAAGAATCTTCGCACCATTCACGGGCATCGCGTAGCAGCCGGGTGGTCGCTCGGCCCAGCGAAACGATGCGCGGTAATGCCGACCGATCGAAAAGGACGCTAAACACGGCCCCTCCTGTGGGGGACAAGCCGAACGCTGCCGTCGAGCGCGAAAGGTCGGAGACCACGTTACCACTGCTAGGATCGGTCCTAGGCCTTGAATGGTGGGGAGATCGCTCGCAACGCTCCTACTCTGTTGCACTAGAAGCTTATCATGTCCCTCATGGGGTCGTGAGCGCTTGCGGCCTTGGGAATCTCTTATGGCTACCAAGACGCAGTTAGCAGTGAACGTGACTTTTGATGTGGCTGCCACCGTAAGGTGGATCTGTTTGCTAATCTTGTCGCTGAATCTGTGAACGGTGAAGGGAGGGGCTTCGGCCTCTCCCCGATCCTACTTTCCGCGAATCCTTGGATCGTTTCAAGATTTCCTCATTGCTAATCGGTGGCGTAGCAAGGGCGCCGCAAAAGTTGGTGTTGAACTCGTCACATTGGTCCGGAGTTGATTGGTTTTCCATGGCGAAGGCTCCCAAAGTTCCCTTCAAATACGGTCGTAAAGTATGCGTCTTCTGCGGTGGAACGCCCATCACCGAGGAGCATGTGTGGCCGCAGTGGGCGCATCATCTACTACCAGCATCTGTATATCACGGGCGTTTCATCGCGACCGGTCGCAAGAGCCAGCCTCTGACAATCAAGAAAAACTATGATCGCCAGGGCGCGGTCACAACGTTCCGCGTCCCAAGGGTTTGTGGCCCGTGCAATTCAGGTTGGATGGGCGACTATGAGATAGCTGTGCGGCCTTTCCTTGAGCCGATGATGCGCGGTGCGGCCGTTATGCTTTTTGAGGCTCAGCAAAAGGCGCTGACTGAATACATCACCTACAAGGCAATCGTACTCGATTGGGCGGACGAAGAACCACTGACGACTCCTGAGATTGGCGCAGCCTTCCTAACTGACCGAACCATTCCCAAGGGGCTTATCATCTACTTGTTCGATTGTTTTGAAGGGGACTGGCGGGCTGCCTTCAGAAGCCACTTCGTCGGGTTAGCTCCCGAAGCGAAGTTTGTCGGAAGTCACATGCCCAAAAACACAAAAAGTCTCGCCATAGGTTTCGGCAGTTTGTTTGTCTTCGCCATGTTCACACCGGCCCAATTCGATCTTAATATCGAGTTTGACCCGCCGCCCGCCGTCCGGCTCTGGCCGAGCGCTGACAGCATCATTTCTTGGCCGCCGCCTGTCCCCATCACTAGCAAGCAAGCCGAGTTTATCGCCACGACGCTCGCCCGCGTCGATGACGCCCCGAACGTCCTACGCGTGGACTGACTTGGTAATATCACCGGCATGTCGGGTCAGTCCTAGCCTCAATTCATTGGTACGTATGATACATAATTGCTAGAGATATCCCATTTGGTTAAAAACGGCTTGACATCGTCACGCTATCTGGTTAGGACTTAGGAACAGTCAGAAACTGCGAGTCGCCGGTGCGGGGCGGCGAGTTGCAAGGAGAGGGGTCTGTCAGCGCTTCGCGTCGGCGGGCCCCTTTTCCGTTTCACAATTATGAGATTTGTGCTGCGGGAGGGCCCCCTCCACCATTGCCTCTTCGGGCAATGGTCCCCCTCCCCGTGCCGGGGAGGACTTAGATGCCGAATGACGCGTTAAAGCTGGGGGCGAGCAAGGTCGGGCCGCAGCGACGGACCGGGCGGACAAGCGACTGGACCGAGGAAATGGCCGAGCGGTTCGTCGAGGAGCTGGCCGACACCTGCAACGTGACGCTGGCGGCCAAGGCGATCGGCCGGTCGATCGCCAACATCTACAAACAGCGCGCCAAAAGCGCGACGTTTCGGGCGGCGTGGGACGAGGCACTGGCCGTCGGATATTCCCGGCTGGAGATGATGATGCTGGAACGGGCGCTGCACGGCGTCGAGAAAAAGGTGGTGGCGCGCGACGGCACGACCACGGTGATGCGCCAGTATAGCGATCGCGTGGCGCTGACCCTGCTGCGGATGCACCGCGACAGTGCGGCGCTGGCGGAGAATGACAGCGAGCAGGGCGAGGATTATCGGGCGGCGTGCGAGCGGATCATCGGCCGGCTGGAGCGGCTGCGGGAGCGCGAGACGGTCCTTCGAGACGAGCCTTCGACAAGCTCAGTCTCTCCTCAGGATGAACGGGTTATTGAAGAGGATGTGGAGACCAAGGCGGCGCGTGACGGTGTGGGCGGCCAGCGGTTGCGGCTGATCAAATGGGGCTTGGGCGTGCGCGATGGCGCGGAGCGGGGCGCGGCCTGAACGGGGATCGGGATAATGGAGATCGATATTCCGCGCCGCTTGATGATCGAGCTGGCGCGGCGGAGCCCGGCCGAGCAGCGCGAATGGCTGGATAAATGCCTGCCCGCCGACCGGCTGCTGATCGATGCGGCGTTCGAAGCCTGGTCGGCCCAAGGGCAGATGAGCCCAGCCGGCGAGGAATGGCGGGTGTGGCTGATGCTGGCCGGGCGCGGGTTCGGCAAGACCCGGGCCGGTGCCGAATGGATCAACGCGCTGGCGCGCGAAGGCGGCAAGAGGATCGCCCTGGTGGCGGCGTCGATCGACGAGGCGCGGGCGGTGATGGTGGAAGGCGCGAGCGGACTGCTGGCGATCGCCCGGCGCACCCGCACGCGGGTGAAATGGGAACCAAGCCTGGGCCGGCTGACCTGGCCGCGGGGAAGCCAGGCGCAGCTGTTTTCGGGCGACCATCCCGACGGCTTGCGCGGGCCGGAACATGATTATGCCTGGTGTGACGAACTGGCCAAATGGCGCTGCGCCGAGGAGAGCTGGACCAATGTGCAAATGGGCCTTCGGCGCGGCAACCGGGCCCGCGCGCTGATCACCACGACACCGCGACCGATGGCGTTGCTGCGGAAGATCATGGAGGAACCGGGGACGATTACCAGCGGCGGACGGACGGGAGACAATGTCAACCTGTCGCGGCCGTTCCTGGCGGTGATGACCGAGACTTATGGCGGGACGCGGATCGGTCGGCAGGAGCTGGACGGGGAATTGATCGAGGATGTCGAGGGGTCGTTGTGGCCCAGGGCGCTGATCGAGCGATGCCGGGTGAGTGCCCTCACCCTCCCACCCCCAAGTGGGGGCGGGCCCCTCCCTCTCCCTCAAGGGGAGAGGGGCTTAGAATTCGACCGCATCGTGGTCGGGGTGGATCCGCCGGCGGGGGCGGGCGAGCATTGCGATGCGTGCGGCATCGTGGTGGCCGCGCGGCGCGGGGAGGAGTTTTTCGTACTCGCGGATGAGAGCGTGCAGGGGCTGAGCCCCGACGGTTGGGCGCGCGCGGTGGCGGTGGCCGCCGAGCGGTGGGGCGCGGACCGGGTGGTGGCCGAAGCCAATAATGGCGGCGAGATGGTGCGATCCTGCCTGGTCGCGGCGGGAGCGACGGTGCGGCCGAAATTGGTCCATGCCTCGCGCGGCAAGGTGGCGCGGGCCGAGCCGATCGCGTTGCGGTTCGAGGCGGGCAAGGCGTGGTTCGCGGGATGTTTTCCGGCGCTGGAGGACGAGCTTTCGGGGCTTAGCATCGGCGGGCGCTACGAGGGGCCGGGCAAGTCGCCCGACCGCGCCGACGCGATGGTGTGGGCGATGACCGAACTGGCCGAGGGGCGACGGTCGATGCCGGGTGTTCGGCGACTTTAGCTGTACGGCGACTTTAGATTTAGCGGGAGCAATCATGGGAATCTGGTCAAACTGGATCGGTGCGAAGGCCGCGCCGGCGGACGCGGGGCTGTACCTGCCGCAATGGTTGCGGGCGGGGGAGGCACCGGCGGCAAGCGTGTGCGGCTATGCGGCACAATATGATGAGGTATATCGAACCAATCCGGTTGGCTTGCGATCAGTGCGGCTGGTCGCGGAGAACGTCGGCGGACTGGCGCTGTTCAGCGACCGTGACGAGGTGCACGCGCTGGTCGGCGCGGGGTTGATGGAGCGGATCGCGGCGGCGCTGCTGCTGCACGGCAATGCCTATGTGCGGGTTGTGACGGGCAGCCGGGGCAAGCCGGTCGCGCTGGATTTGGTGAGGCCCGACCGGGTCGAGGTGGTGACCGACGCGGTTGGTCATCCGATTGCGTACGATGTGCGCGGCGGCAGGGACCGGGTGAGGATCGCGGCGCGCGACGGGCTATATCGTCGGCAGGTGGTGCATATCCGGAGCCTCAACCCGGACAGCGATGTATATGGCCTGGGATGCCTGGAAGCGGCGACGCCGGCGGCGAGCATCCACAATCGCGCGAGCCGCTGGAACAAGGCGTTGCTCGACAATGCGGCGCGGCCGAGCGGGGCGCTGAGCTATGAGCCGGCCGACGGGGCGAGCCTGTCAGCGGCGCAATATGATGCGCTGAAGGTGCAGATCGCCGAGCAATTCGCGGGGGCGGGGAATGCCGGGCGCCCGCTGTTGCTTGACGGGGGGATGAAGTGGTTGCCGATGGCACTGACGCCCGCGGACATGGATTTCGTCGCGCTGAAGGAGGCGGCGGCGCGGGACATTGCGCTGGCGTTCGGGGTGCCGCCGGTGCTGGTCGGGCTGCCGGGGGATTCGACCTATGCTAATGCGCGCGAGGCGGGGCGGGCGCTGATGCGGCTGACGGTGCTGCCGCTGGCGGGCAAGATATTGGGCGCGCTGGGCGAGTTGCTGGGGGACTGGCTGGGGCCGGTCGAGCTGCGCGTCGACAAGGACGAGATCAGCGAGATGGCCGAGGACCGCGAGCGGCTGTGGCGGCAGGTGAGCGGCGCGGACTTTCTGACGCGGGACGAGAAGCGGCGGCAATTGGGGTTCGATCTGGAGGAGGCGGAATGACGGGTGACGCGGTGATGGCGCGGCTGATGGCGCAGGCCGAAGGGCGCGGGGTCGATTTGGTGACGCTTCGCGCGTTGGTCGAGGAGGCGAGCCAATCGGGCGCGACGCGGGCGCTGGGGGCGCTCGGCCTGGACGATGCGAGAGCGCGGCGGGACATGGACGAATTGCGCGAACTGCTGTCGGCATGGCGCGACGCCAAGCGCAGCGCGCGGCAGGCGGTGGTCAGCTGGGTGGTGCGGATCGCGCTGGCAGCGGTGCTGATCGGGATTGCGGTGAAGACGGGGCTGACCGACCTGGTGAGCCGATGAGGTTTGCGGGATATGCAGCGGTGTTCGACCGGCCGGACAATGGCGGCGATGTGGTGCGGAGCGGGGCGTTTTTGGCAAGTCTTGCCAAGGCGAAGGATGTGCCATTGCTGTGGCAGCACCGGCCGGGCGAGGCGATTGGGACGATCGAGCATCTGAGCGAGGACAAGCGGGGCCTGAGGGTGATCGCGGCGCTGGGCAAGGGCGAGACGGCGCGGCGGGCGGAGGCGTTGCTGGCGAGCCGCAAGCTTGACGGGCTGAGCTTTGGCTATCGGGTGCGGAAGGCGGAGGCGAGGGACGGGCTTCGCGAGTTGCAGGAGTTGGAACTGGTCGAGGTGAGCCTGGTGGCGACGCCAATGCAGGGACTCGCGCGGGTGCATGCGGTGGAGGGTTGAGGCGTTAATTGCGTCGCTTCAAAAATGCCGGTCGTGCCGCGACGAAGATCGCAATGAAAACAAGGGCGATTGCGATGCTCAGGACGGCGATGACGCCGATGGTCACGTCGTTTCCACGTCGCACGGCCTCCATGGCGGGGAGGGCCACGAAGGGCAGTGCGACAAGGAAGACCGACGGAAAGATAGCCGCCGCGCGATCGTGCCGACCGGTTGCCACATACGCCAGGAAGGCGACCGAGAAGAGCAACAGCGGCGGGGCGATCAGCAGCAGCAACCATTTGGCCAGGCTGTCCATTGGCGGGCCGAAGAGGGGACGGGCGACGGCGAGAAGGATCGTGACGGCCAGCGCCGCAATGACGTGCCAGACGCGGATGAGCGACAGAAAGGTGCGAAGCGCCTGCATCGGCAAAGAAGCTGGCGGAAAGCAGACCCCGGATCAAGTCCGGGGTGACGACGTAGTACTGAAGTTGCGGTGGCGATGCGGGGTTGGCGCGGGTGTAGGTGGTGGACGGTTGAGCGGCCTAAGTGACGAAGCGTTGCCGAAGGGCAATGGCGGCGCATAACAGGATGCTCATTCCCAGTGACACGAAGAAGCCTAATGCGCCGACGATCGCGTAGGGCATTTCCCGGTCTTCTATCCCGAAGCCGACAATCCCGACGGCCACGAAGACGGCGACAACTAGAAAGATTGGCGGAAACAGTCTGACGGCACTGAAATCCCTGGCGCCGAACGCGAAGGCCAGAAATGCGATCGTGAAGATCATCACGGGAATGGCAATCATCGCAAGGAGCGATTGCTGGAGACTGACGGCACGCGGCACTGCGCCCTTGTCGCTGAGATGACTGACGATCACGAAGATAAGCGCAGCGGCGCACGCGAGCAGGACATGCCAGGCACGGATTTTTGCGATGAAGATGAGAAGCGGTTCCACGGAGCGAAGGTTTAGGGAAAGCGGACCCCGGATCAAGTCCGGGGTGACGACATTGTCCTGACGTTGCGGTGCCAATGCGGGGTCGGCGCGGGTTTAGGCGGTGGAGGGTTGAATCGGGGAATGTTCAAGCGCAGCGTGCGATGATGATTTTGCTTACCCTTGCCGTTTCTTTGTTCGGCTTTACCGACGCGGCACAGCAACCTTCGCGAGCGTATCGCGAGCTTGTCGAAGAAACTGAGCTCGCGGCTGCCAATGACCCGTGTCAACGGCGTACGGCCGATGGTTGGGAAACCTTGAGCTGGCGCGATTGTTTGCCGTTTGGGCCACCACAACGGATGCACGGCGTCGGGTATTATGGTTTCGAGGAATCGGGGTTCGTACCTGACGTGCGGTCGGTGCCGCTTGTGCGCCGACTGGGCCAGGGACCGTGGCGCTCTGGACTTATCCAACTGGATGTCGGCATCGAACAGGTGATGAGCCGAAAGCGGATCGCGCTTGGCCTTCCTTGCACAACGGCAATTGCGATCGAATTCGTGGGACGGCGCGCAGTATTGCCGGACTCGCTCCAAGTGCGGCCGACCGCTGAGGAAGTTATCGTCGTCGATCGTGTCATCGACGTGAAGCGGGTGGGGATCGTGAGGACAGTTGGCACAAATAAGGTCTGCCCAAAACGGAAGCGATTGGGATGATGAATTAGAAAGGGTTGCCCGGACCAGATTCGGGGTGACGATGGTGGTTTCGAGGTCGCGATTTTCGCGGCCTTTTTTGTTGTTCAAAGGAGAGAGCGAATGTTGGAAGTGAAGGCGGACAGGCTCGAGGATTCGTTCGAGGCGATCGGGCGGGACGAGGATGGGGTGGCGGCGTTGAAGCAGGAGCTGGAGCTCCTCAAGTCGCGGATCGAGGATGGGGTGATCGCTTCGCAGCGCGTGCCCCTGGATGGTGTGAAGTCGGCCGAGGCTCGGGAGTTCAGCGAGCGTTACCTGCGGCTCGGGATCGAGGCGGGGCTGGAGCAGAAGTCGCTCGACAATGCGACGCCTGGCGCGGGCGGATTTTCGATCCCGCGCGAGATTGACGAGAAGATCGATGCGACGTTGCTGGCGATCTCGCCGATCCGTAAGATCGCCAATGTGGTCAAGGTCGGAAGCAGCAATTATCGCAAGCTGATCGCCACCGGCGGATACCAGTCGGGCTGGGTCGGGATGGAGGCGCTGCGGCCGGAAACGACCACGCCGACCTTTACCGAGGTGATTCCGCCGTCGGGCGACCTGTACGCCAATCCGGCGGCGTCGCAGCATATGCTGGACGATGCGATGTTCGACG
>JAZKHF010000135.1:0-38571 GCA_040385545.1 Pseudomonadota bacterium | reverse complement strand
GAGCTGCGCGAACAGGTGATTGTTTAGGTCTGCAAGTTTGTTCTTCACGCCGCCTGCCTCCCCCGCTCAAACGCCAAAGTCCGCCGCGCCGCATCGAGCGTGAAGCCTCCGAAGTGCCCGGCCTGCCGCCCATAAGCCTGAGCCGATTGCAGCGCCTTTTCGCGGGCGTCACGCACCGCCTGCTCAGCACGGTCGAGCGCGGCTATGTCGCGGGCCATTTGGTTGAAGGCGCTCATATCGCATCATCCTCAGTGCATCCCCGGCACAGCGCGCCTCTCGCGCAGTCGGGGTCGTGGTAGGGGCAGCCGGTCAGGAGGCGGCGGAACAATCTGAAAAGTCGAAGCATCAAACCCGCATCGGCATAAGGATGGCGCGGAAAGCCGTATCGGCGGGGTTTTCGATCAGCGTTGGCGCGGATGCATCGGCGAGCGTCAGTCTGATTTCCTCGCCGCCACAGGCTGCGATGGCGTCGAGCAGATAGGCGGCGTTGAAGCCGATCTCGAATGGCCTGGAATCGAACCGGCAATCAATCGTGATTGTCGCATCGCCGTTCTCAGGCGACATGACCGAGAGCAGCGCCTGATGATCGCCGAACGCGATTTTGACGGCGCGCGTCTTCTTGCCGCCGAGAGAGCCGACCGACCGCACAGCGCGTTCCAGTTCAGCCGACGCAAACACCGCCACCTTGTCGTTCGCGGTCGGCACGACGCGGGTGTAATCGGGATAGGTGCCGTCGATGGTCTTGCTGGTCAGGCGCTGGCGAATGCGGGCGCGCTGGCAATCGAGAGCAAAATGCGTCGCGCCATCCGTCGATGCGAGATCGAGCGACGGCTTGTTGCTTTTCGCCGGGCGTCCGAACGTCAGCTTGACCGGCTCCTGCGACTTGCTGAAATGCTGGATCGCCAGTGCGACGGCGCGGCGCGGGATGATGGCGCTAGTCCATTCGCCTTGCGCGTCGGGCAGCGGCACGTCGGCGATGTAGAGCCGGTGGCCGTCGGTCGTGACGAGCCGATACTGCCAGTCGCCGACCTTGTGCATATAGACGCCATTCAGATAATAGCGCGTTTCCTCGGTCGAGATCGCACCCTTCACACGGGCGAGAGCGTCGAAAAAACTGCTGCCGAGTTCCGCCTGAAACAGTGTGTCGGTCAGGCGGTTGGTCGGCATATCGTCGATGGGGAGGCTGCGGCCATTGATGGTGAGCGCGCCGGTCGAGACGGGAAAGCGCGTGTCCTTCGACGGGCCGAACGTCACGGTATCGCCGCCACCTTCGCGGACAGCATCACGGACCTTGCCCGGTGCGAGAATGACGAAACCATCGCTCGCCTCGCCCTCATAATCGACTTCGGCGGTCAGATAGGTGTCGAGATCGGAGCTGGTGAATGTCGCCTTGCCGTTCGCCGACATAGCGATGCCGTTGATTACCGGGATGCCACTTTTCCCGACAGCGCCCATGGTATAATTGATGGCCTTGTCGAAATCGGAGCGGGTCAATTCGATGGTCATTTAGTTTCCCTTCCGCCGGTCCCTTCCCTGCTGGACCGGCAATTTCCCGAGAGTGCGACAGGGCGCGGGGGGTGAACTATGCGTCGGCCATGCGCGGCTTGATCTCGTCCAGTGACGTGATCAGCGGCAGACCGGTGCGGCGACGATTGCCGTTTATGAAGCCGAGACGTGCGCGCTCGCTCTTGCGATAAAGCGCCTTACGGTAGCCGCTGTCATAGGGGCGGGACTTGTGGACGCGCTTCATCCGGCGAGCTCCGCCAATCGGGCATTCTTCGCCGAAATCAGTGTCTCGGCATCGTCGTCGCCCATCATTGCGATCACCGCGTCATAGGCGAGGTTCACGTCGGCTTCGGTCGTCGCGTTGGCGATGGCGTCGAGGGCGTCGGCTAGGGTGGTGGATTCGCCGCGTTGGCCGTCGGATGGGCCAGCGAAGGGATCGTCACTGCGCGCCTGTTCAATCGCCAAATCGATCTTCGCCAGCAACTCGGGATGATCGGTCGCCAGTTTCGCGCGGGCCTTTTCACCCTTCGCCAGCACGGCGTCGAGATTGTCGCCAGCGGTGCGGATGGCTTCGATGTGATCGTCCGCCCATTGCTCGGGAGTCTGGCGGGTGTTTGCGGGCTTGGGTGCATTGGTGAGCGGCTCGATCCGGTGCGGCTTCCTGCTACCCTTCGTCGCAGTCAGTGCCAGCGTCATCGGTGCGTCGATGTGGCTCATGTGGCTGATGCGGATGCCACCGACTTCCATGCCCGCCCACTTGACCTTTTCGTCGCGGTAGAGGGTGAGCGATCGACCGACATACTTGTTCGCGTCGGCACCCCATGCCGCGACGAGGACGCGAGACATGGATTTGCAGGGGCGGAAGGCTTTGTCGGAGCCTTGCAGCGAGATGGAAACGGGCTGTTCCTGCCCGCCTTTGATCGCCACGCCGGTGATCGTGAAGGTGATGGGGCCGGCGTAGAAGTCATCTGCGTTCCATTGGTCGCTGCGAGGAACAATAACTTGGGTCATGTCATTCATATCAATCTCCATCCTTTAACTGATTTCTGCCGACCTTTAATCACGCTGCAAACACATGAGTTTGCCAAATCAAATTGCGCGATAAAGTCGCCGCGTGTTCCGGTATATTGACGACCATCATCATTCCGCCACTGGCGAATAGTGTGGTCATAGGTCGGGTTATCGCGTCCAATGGCCTTGCCGATCTTGGACAAACTCATCTTGAGCAATGTTTCTGGTGATGGCCGAATGCCAATGTGCGAGGCGGCTATCTTCGCCCGTGTTTCCGCCGACCTAGTCTGCCTTGGCCTAGCTTTCGCGGCGGCGCTCATTTTCGCCAGTGTCTCAGGGCGAAAGACCTTATTCGCGTTTGCCTTCTTCAGTGCAGCGCGCATCTTGTCGGTGACGACCCGACCCTTTTGAGTCTCACCTATCCGCCGCTTCGTCTCGTCCGAATGTTTCCAGCCGGTGATCCCGCCGCCGCCAAGCGTGGCGTTGGTCAGGTTGTGGAAGCCGAACGCCTCGATCAGCAACATCTCAAAAGTGAGCGCGCACCCTTCCGGCATATCGCGGCGAACGATGGACGCCTCGAAGCCGTGCTTGTTGACGACGTGCCGCCAGTGACGACTGCGGCCGCGCTCGCTCCATGCGCGGCGACCTTTGCCCTTGCCGACATAGAACACCCGACCATCAGCCGGCGTCTTGTGGACATAGACATAATGGGCGCGAGCGTCGGCCATCATACGTAAATCTCCTCTTGAATTTTCCGCTCGGTCGGCACCAACCGCGCACCATCGGCGAACACAGCGGCGCGATACTGAGACAGGCGTTCGGCAATGCGGGCCTCGAATTTGGTCGCCGCTTCGATGATGGCGTCCTGATATTCGTCGATGGGTTCGACGCGGATCACGACCATCGGCAACCCGCCAGAATAGCTGATGAAATCGACCCATTTGCGCTCGGTGACGATCAGGCCGGTTTGCAGTTGCAGCATGAATTCATCGGGGACGGTGCCGGCGGCTATCGTCTCGACCTGGAATTTCTGCTTGCGGCTCTTGCACTCGATCAGCCCGTCATCGCCGACCAGACCGTCGGGCGAATAGCCGATAGGAAAGCCGAGCCGGTCGTTGGTGACGAAGCCGGTTTCAACGACGGGCGCATAGGTTTTCGAGTAGAGATCGCGGGCGAGGATTTCGTCATCCCAGCCCCGCAGCATATTGTCGCCGATGTAGGACGGCTCGACATATTGGGTCACGCGCTGGCTGGCGAGTTCCCAAATGTGCGCGCGCTCCTTGTCGTTCGACGCGAGCTTGAGCGTCGGCGTCAGGATCAGCTTCATTTCGGAAGCCGTGAGCATTCCGCAGCGCATCTGGTGCCACTCGTCACTGCCTTGGACGACTTCGGGGTGATAGGTGATGGTCATTCAGAGTCCCCCTTCGAGAACGGCACAATCCGCCGGCTCAATTCGCGCCAGATCAGGCGGGCGGCGACGATGGCGAGGAGGATCGCTGCGATGGTGGCGAGGGTGTGGAGGGGGGTCACTTGCCAGCCCTCCACAACGCCAGCCCTTCGCGGGTGTGGACGGCGCAATCGCCGGAGCCGAGCTTGCCCTGCACAAGATGGCGGCGCATAAGTCCGCGCAACACCGACTTGTCCAAGTTATAGTAATGGATGCCCCCGCCGTTCGTGCGGCAGATGCGGTCCAGCAAATCCCATTGCTTGTCGGTCAGCTTGCGCTTCAACGGCACTTCGGGATGCGACAGATAGATGCCCGGCTCTTCTCTCACGACAGCACCGCCCGCAGACGCTCTGCATCCAAGCCGGTCGCAATGCGGACCTGCGAGATCAACCGCTTCTGCGCTTCGTCGTTCGACTGCTCGAGCTCGCCAAATGTGCGCTCATCATCGCCGCCAGTGCTGACGTAATCCGAGAAGGCATCGCGCGCGACTTCGGCAGCGAGAAGGGCTGTGGCGAGTTGGCCGATGGCGGATTGTTCGTGGAGGGCTTGGGTGAGGACGCGGGCTTCGCGGGTGGTGAGGCTGTTCATGCTGCACCGCCAGTTGCGCGCTGGATTGCGCGGCGGGCTACATCAGCAGCCATCCACAGCCCGCGCCTCACGCCCTCATCGAAGGCCTCGCGCACGGTTTCGTTGCCGTCATCTTCCTCGGGGTCGTGCGAGGGCTGGAAGCCGACCGTGGGGCCATCGCGCGGCTCTTTTGCGGGCGCTTCCTCGTCAATGGTGGCGAGTGCCGCCAGCAAATCGTTTGCCCCGCCGGTTGAAGCGCGAGCGATACCCGCTTCGATAGCTGCCAAGCGGCGCTCAATGCTGTCGCCAGTGGGCGGGTAGCGAAGGTCGCTGCGATACTGGGTGGCCAGTGCCAGCAATTCATGCGCGGCATCCTGATCAATGATCGGGCGCGTTTCGGTGCGGGTATCGGTCATGCCGCCAACTCCCGAACCGAAACCGACCCAAGATCAGCACAAGCCGCCCGAACATTCGCCACCGTCGAAGCGCACGACCGCGCACCAGACCGGTCAATCACAACACCGAAATGCGCGGCGATCAGCTCATGCGCGTCGGGCAGCTTTTCGACGGCGGCGTAATAGGCTTCCCACACGAACGCGGGGACACCCTGCACCGGACGGGCGACGGCGGCATAGGCCAGCTCGCCAAGCTGTTCGATGGCGCGCTCGACCAGATCGACGCGGTTGAAATCTTTGGCGGCCCACAGTGCCTTGGCCGGGGAGAATGTCGGCAGCGTCTCGTTGTAGGATGCTGCGATGCACAGGCCGCTTGCTTCGACTTCGTGAAGATCGAAATCGGCGCGGGTGAAGCCCTTTAGGATGCGGGCGGCTTTGGCGGTGAGTGGCATTGCGTGGCTCCTTTGATGGGGCCACGTCTATACCGCTATGGTATGCCTGTCAATACCGCTATGGTATTTTTATTCGCGGACGGCTTGCACGTTCTCTAGATGCGCATCGTAGGCGCGGTTTTGCTCACTCAAATTCCGTTCTACGGCGGTCATGCTGCTGTTGAGTAAGCCGATGGATTCATGGAGCGACTGGATGAGCGCCCGCTGCTGCGCGTTCTCCGTTTCAAGCTGCTGCACTTTCGATTTCAACTGCGCTACATCGGACACCGCACGGGCCGAGATTGCCGCATTTTCGTCTGCGTAGGGTTTGCCGGTCGGCTGCTGACACCCGGCGAGCACTAGCAAGGCAATCGCCGCCGCCTTCATTCGGGCCGCACCGATGCGACGACGACTGCCGCAATCCGCACTTCGACAATACCGGGGGTTGGCCCATTCAACTTGATCGGCGCATGGCCGGGATTGGACGACCGGGGGACCGCCCACAATTCGCCATCCTGCTCGACCAGCTCTTTCACGGTTGCCTCACACTGCCCATTATCGTCTTTTCTGACGACGATCACCCGCTTGCCCGGCGCCGGTTCGATATGCCCGAAAACCGACACGCATTCCAGGATGGTGCCGTCAGGATATAGCAAGTCCATGCTGTCGCCTAGAACCCTCAATCCGAAGCGGTGCTCTAGATCGGCGCAAACATCGGCGCGGCCTGTGAACGCCTCCCATTCGTCGGGCGCGCTTTCCACTGCCGGTCGCCACACGCCAGCGGCGACAACACCCTTCACAAACAGGCGGGGGCCGGACGCTGTTAGCGCGCTGCCGTCCAGCAGAGACGCGGCGGTAACGTCCAGCGCCTCGGCCAACCTATGCAGAGCGGACAGATCAGGCTCGCGGTTGCCCTTCTCCCACCGCTGAATCGTCGGCTGCTCGACGCCCACCTTCTCGGCAAGCGCGACTTGCGACAATCCCTTGCGCTTTCGAAGCGTGGCGAGTGCGTCTAAATACCCCATGGGTATAAGATGCCCGCTGCCAAATCGCAGCGGAATACCCGCGATGGTATATTGGGGCTTGCGCGGCAATACCATATTGGTATATGTCGTCGCCATGTCCTACCAAACAGCCCTTACCGCATATCTCGAAACGTCCGGCAAGACGCAGGCCCAATTCGCCGCTGAGACTGGCATCGGGCAAGGTTCGATCAGCCGATACGTGAAGGGCCGATTGCCCGACCGCGAGCAGGCAGAGACAATCGACCGCATCACCAATGGCGGCGTTCCTCTAGCACTTTGGCAGAGCGAGTGGGCCAAGCGGTTGGGGCTTACTCCCCCCGCCGACCAGCGAGCCGCAGCATGAGCGGCCACCTCTACAAAGGCTCCTGCGCCCACGGTGTCCCGCCGTTCGATCGCTGCGCCTTCTGCGACACCCCGCCCGCATCCTTTGCAGCCGACCGTGACGGCGGCTGTCCAATCGGGCCGGATGCGCTTTCGTCGGGAGATGCGAGCGTCAACATCGCGCGGCACGGGGTTGCTCATACCACGGCGATGAATTCGGCTTCCGTCACTCAGATTCCCGTTCCCACCGCCATCGCTCCCTTTGGCGCTGGGTAACTGCCGGTCGGGCTTGGGTGGTCCCCCTTCCCTTTGTCCGATCGGCTTTTTGTTTTCGTCTCCTTCCATCGTTTCGAGGTAGCCCGTGCCAGACCAGCAGTCAGCGTCCGAAAACGCCATCGTGTCCACCGAGCGTGTCCGATTGGTCGTGCAAGGCATTCTTCGCGCCGCCAATCTCAAATGGACTGACGAGGTGCTGTCGGCAGCGTCCGGCGTCCCGGCGCGCAACATCAAGAGCTATCGGGTAGAAGGTAAATTGCCGCCGCTGCCGGTCGCGCTGTCATTGGCAGTCGTACTCGGCGGCGATGCGATCAACGCCTTGCTGGCGACCATCGGCTATGTCGCGCGCCCGCTCGATGAGGCCGACGAAATTCAGCCGGCGCAGATCGTGGCGAACGGGCTCTCGGCTTTCACTGTCATCGCCACCGCCGCAGCCGACGGTCGCATCGATCATCTGGAGCGCCTCGCCTGTCGTGAAGCCGCTGACCAGATCATCGCCACCGTCATGCCGCTTTCGAGCGCGGGGCAGGCTGAGTGACCTTCCACCTCCTCTCCGCAGTCATCGGCGCGACCCTCACGCTTTTGGTGATCGGCGCGGTGATGTGGCTGCGGTCGATGGCTGAGGGGGTGGATGATTTTGTGGGGGAGAATGTGGAGTGACGGTCACAATTCTTGTCGGCGATGCGCTTGAGCAACTGCGCGCCCTTCCCGATGAATCCGTCGATTGCTGCGTCACGTCACCGCCCTATTGGGGTCTACGCGATTATGGCGTCGCCGGGCAACTCGGCATGGAGCCAACGCTTGGCGAGCATATCGCAGCGATGGTTGCGGTGTTCGATGAAGTGCGCCGCGTTCTCAAGCCGCTCGGCACCCTCTGGCTGAATTACGGCGATTGCTACGCCACGACACCGAACGGGCGCACTGCTGCCGACACCAAGGCGGCGGGCAATGACGACCGCACCTTTCGGGACAAGCCGTTTTCGACGGTGGGGCCGATTTATGATCCCAATTATCGCAAGCGCACGACTGGCGGCATCCATGCCGAGCGGCGCGACGATAGCGGTGGGCGCATCGTTTCGGGCGGCACCCTGAAACCTAAAGACCTGTGCATGATCCCCAACCGCCTCGCCATCGCGCTGCAGGACGCGGGATGGTGGGTTCGCTCAGAGATTGTCTGGGGCAAGCCTAACCCAATGCCTGACTCATCGGGCCGCTATCGCCCCTCGACCGCGCACGAGAAAATCTGGCTGCTGAGCAAGTCGGCGAAGTCGCATTACGATGCGCTGGCGGTTCGGATGCCCCTGTCTGGCGCTTCGATTGATCGGTTGTCGCAGAATGTCGAAGAACAGCTCGGCAGCACTCGCGCGAACGCTGGTGGCAAGACAAATGGCAACATGAAGGCCGTTGGAGGTCGCAAGGTTGAAGTCAGCAACGGCTATCCGGGAAGCGATGGAGACGGCATCCGCAAGAGGACGACAACCGGAAACACCCTGATCGACGAGACTGCAGGTCGCCTGCTCCGCAATTACGAACCCGACATCTCAGCCATCATTCCGCCAGAAGTCTGGCAGATCGCCACCGCCGCTTTCAGCGACGCTCATTTTGCCACCTTCCCGCCCGCACTGGTGACACCGTGCATCCTCGCCGGATGCCCTGCCGATGGCGTTGTCCTAGATCCGTTCGGCGGCGCTGGCACCACAGGGCTGGTCGCAAACGCACTTGGCCGCGATGCCATCATGATCGAACTCAATCCCGAATATGCCGACATGGCACGGGCGAGATTGCGCGCCGATCTGGCCAAGGTCGAATGCGATGCGCCGACCACGCGGACCGCCGGTGATTTGCCACTGTTCGAGGTGGCCGCATGAAAATCGCCCCGCCCCTCCTCATCCGCCGCAATGCGTCCGGCAAAATCGTCGAGGTCGAAAGCCTCGAAGTGGTGCGGGTGCGCGGTATTTGGTCCGACACTCAGTTGGCAAAGAATATCGTCAACGCCCGTCGCGGCGGGTATCTCGCATGATCGCCCTTCGCCCCTATCAGACGCAGTTGGTCGATGATGCTCGCCAAGCTTATCGGCAAGGCAATAGGTCGGTGCTGGTCAATCTGCCGACCGGTGCTGGCAAGACGGTCACGGCCTCTCACATCGTCCACGGCGCGGCGAACAAGGGCAATGTCTGCTGGTGGCTGTGTCATCGGCGCGAATTGCTCAGCCAGGCGAGCCAGACCTTCCACGATTTCGACATTCCGCACTCGACGATCCGCGCGGGCTATATCGCCGATCGGCAGGCGAAGGTGCAGGTGGCCTCGATCCAGACCATTGTGCGCCAGCTGGACAATCTGCCGCCACCCGACCTGATGGTGTTCGACGAGACGCACCATATCGGCGCGGCGTCATGGTCGGCCATTTTCGCCAAATATCCGAATGCGAAAGTGCTGGGCCTGACTGCGACACCGTGGCGGCTTGATGGCGTCGGGCTCGGGCGCTGGTATCAGTCTCTGATCACCGGGCCGACCGTCGCGGATCTGATCGAAGCCGGGTCGTTATCCAAATATCGCCTCTTCGCCCCGTCGCAGCCCGATCTTTCCGATGTCGGCACGATGGCCGGCGAATATCAACGCTCGGCGCTGGCGAAGGCGATGAACAAGCCATCGATCGTCGGTGACGCCATCGGGCATTACCAGCGGCTGTGTCCGGGCAAGCGGGCAGTGGCTTTCGCTGTCGGTGTCGATCACAGCCAGCATATAGCCGCTCAATTCAGATCCGCTGGCATTGCTGCCGAGCACGTCGATGGGTCGATGTCGGAGACTGACCGTGACGCAGCGGTCGCGCGGTTTCGTTCCGGCGAGACCTTGATCCTGACCAACGCCGACCTCTTCGGCGAAGGCTTTGACGTTCCGGCGATTGAGGCTGCGATCCTACTTAGGCCGACCAAATCGCTGTCCCTCTATCTGCAACAGGTCGGTCGCGCGTTAAGGCCACTGCCCGGCAAAGACCACGCCATAATATTAGACCACGCGGGCAACAGTTTGGTCCACGGCCTGCCCGACGATGTGCGCGACTGGTCGTTGGATGACCGCGAGAAGCGCCGCAAATCTGACAAGGGCGAGGTCGCCGTCCGCCAGTGCTCGGAATGCTTTTTCGTGTTCCGTCCCGCGCCTGTCTGTCCGCAGTGCGGTCATCGCCATGTCGGGCCGGTGCGTGAGGTCGAGACGGTTGAGGGGGTGCTGGAGGAGGTCAAGCGCGTCGCCAGCATCGAGCGACGCCGGGAGCAGGGCCGCGCGCAGACATTCGAGGAGTTGCAGGCCTTTGCTGCGAGCAAGGGCTATAAGCCGGGGTGGGCGCGCAAGGTTTGGGAAAGTCGGCAAGCGAAGGTGGCGGCATGAGCGCCCAACACAACGATCTCGTCCGGCTGATCCGCCTGTTCATCTCCGAAATCGGCGGCGTGTCGGTTTCGGTCGATACCCCCGGCCTGCTCTACGACCGCAACGGCAATCCGGTGAAGCTGGGGATCAAGGGGACGCTCGACATCGCCGCGACGGTGAAGTCGCGGGCTATCTGGATCGATGCCAAGTGCGGGCGGGACACGCTCAAGCCCGACCAGCGCAAATTCGTGGCAGCACAGGAACGCGCTGGCGGAATAGCCTTCGCGGCATGGTCCGTCGATGATGTCCGCACCCGCCTGACAGCGGAGGGACTGCTGTGACCTGTCCGACTGTCTCGACTTTCCAGTTGAAGAACGATCTCGACGCGATTGCGCGCATTCCGCTGTCTGATCGTGCCACCATCTCAAGCCTCGAATTCCACCCCGCGCTGTTGCTGATCGACCATCCCGCCGCCCATAGATTCCGCCAGGCCGTGAGCATCCGTCGCCATCAAAGATCGATGTGCGCGTGGACCAACGCCGACGCATTCCACCCGGCCATCTATCGCGCGCTCAGGGTCGATCAAACAGACCCCGCCGCCTTCTACGCCTGCTTCCCGTTCCGACTGGCGAAGATCGAGGATCAGCACGTCATCCTAGCCGCCTTCGCACCGCCTGCGTTCGGTTCGGACGATCAGCCCGACATCATCGTCGCATGGGAGCCGCGCGACAATCGGCACAGCATCATCGGCGACAACAACCCGCAAATCATCATGCCGGACCATCCCGAGACGGAGTGCGACATCTACGGCGACTTTTTCGCCTTCGCCCGCGCTTGGGTCGAAAAGAGAGCCGCCTTCTATCAGCTCCGAATGGATCAGGTTGCGGGCAAGTGGCAGCATCCGGTGACCGAGCCGAGGGATGGGAATTTGCCGGGGATATTGGCGATCGGCGATGTGTCGAAAATCCGCCTGCCGCGTGATTTGCCACCCGTACTCAACGCCGTCGGGATCGATCGCAAGGCTATGAACAGTGCCATCATGCGATCCGCCAACCTGCCCCGCGTCACAGACCAGAACATAAGGATCGCGGCATGATGGCCGACGGCAACATCATCAGCTTGAACGCCTGGAAGGGCAAACTGTCCGTCTCGAAGAACGGGCTGAAGAAGAACATGACCAACCTCATGCTCTTCCTGAACAACCTGCCCGAGTTCGGGCGGAACCTGCGCTATAACGAATTTGCGAGCCGCATCGAATGGCAGGGTAAACCGCTCGAAGATCACCAGCTTGTCGATATCAAGATATTGCTCGAGTCCAACGACTTCGAGGTCAACGACAAGGATCTTCTGCCCGCCATCGTCCGGCATGGGCGCAATCATGCCTTCCATCCGGTGCGCGACTATCTGAACGGGCTGCAATGGGATGGCACCCGTCGTCTCGACCGCTGGATGCAACAATGCCTTGGCGCGCCCGACACCCCGTTCGTTCGCGCTGTCGGACGCAAGTCGCTGATCGCAGCCGTCGCCCGCGCTTATCGCCCCGGCTGCAAGGTCGATACCATGCTGATCCTCGAAGGTCCGCAGGGTCTCAGGAAATCATCGGCCATCGCCGCGCTCTTCTCCGATGCCTGGACGGCGGAATCGGTCAACCTGTTCGAGCAGCACAACAAGATGGTCATGGCCATGATGGGGACATGGTGCGTCGAACTCGCCGAGTTCGTCGCTGTGGCCCGGCGCGACCAGAACACGGTGAAGGGCCTCATTTCGATGAAGTCCGACCGCGTGGTGCTGTCTTACGCCAAGATCGCTACCGATCACCCGCGCCAGTGCGTGTTCATCGGCACGATCAACCCCGACCAGTTCGGCTATCTGACCGATGTCACCGGCAACCGGCGCTATTGGCCAGTCCGCTGCACGAACATCGATCTCGACCTGATCCGTGGACGCCGCGACGATCTCTGGGCCGAAGCTGTCGCCGAGTTCGAGGCTGGCGAGCAGTGGTGGCTGTCCGACGAGGAGGAGCGCCTTGCCGTCGATCAGGTGGCGACGCGCGAGGAGGCCGATGTCTGGGAGGAAATTCTCGCCGACAAATTGAGCATGGCGACCGAAACTACGGTGGCCCTTGCGCTCCGAGAAATGGGAATGCCCGCCGACCGCATGGACAAGGCGGCGCGAAACCGCGTTGCTAAAGCGTTGCGAAGATTGGGTTTTTCTCCCGGCGAGAAGACCGAAAGATTCAACGGATCGCCAGCCCTCGTATTCAGGCGGATGTAAGCATGGGTGTAAGCAACATGCCATTTTCGAGAGATGTTTACAGACCCTCTGTAATCGCATTTTTGCGACCATTTTCGTTTACGCCGATGTTTACAAAGTCGTTTACACCCTCAAATCCGCAGAAATCCGCCGTTTCCTCTCTCTTTGTAATCTTCTTTCTAAGTTTACAAAGGAAAGTAAAAAGAGAGCAGAGGGTATATTCTGGGGAAGGTCTTCCCGGTAAAGATGTTTCGTTTACACTGGAAAGGGCAGAAAATGGACGCTTGGAGAGTGCTGGGGCCGTTAACAAGCCTCGATCCGGTCGAGGATTGCTGCAATATCGTCAGCGCTCACAAGGCCGATCAGGGAACGCTGCTCTGCTACATCGCCGAGGATGGCGAGCCGATATACACGCACGTCATTCTGTGGGGCTTGACCGGCGCTGGGAACGTCGAGCCAATCACGATGTCCGGGGTCTGGGATGGCCTGTCAGATCATCGGCAACGGATGTTCGTCGTTCACCCGTCGGGCCGTTGCGAGAACTTCGAGATCAGTTGGGACGATCTGGACGGCGCGCTGAAGACCACCAGAGAGGCGCTCGCTCCCAAAATGTAGGGCCTGACGGCTTGAAGTTCGGAAGGCGCGATCGATGACCGCGCCTCCCATCGTCGTGCGCCCCGCCACAGACCTCATCATCGCCCTGTTCTCGGCAACAGACGAAGCCCTGCGAACGACCTCACCTGAAGCCGTCGCAAGGAAGTTCGGCCAGCCAGTCCACAAGGTCGAGCATTTCACCCGGACCGAGATCGAGCGGCGGGCGAATGGGGGTCAACAACTTCAGGGGCCGAAATGACACTCGAACCACCAACCATCGAAAGTGAGGCAACGGTGATGTATCTACTGGACCAGCTCAGCAAATCGCGCGCCCTGAACGACGGGGAGAGCACGTTGCTCGAACGCATCATCCGCAGACAGGAAACCCGCGCACGACGATCGGGCAATGTCGAGCGTCGGGTGCATCGGTGGACAGCGGAGGAGAACCGGCTGCTGCGACGGGCCAATACACCGGCCAAGCGCAAGGTGTTCGCGGCGCAAAGGGATATCGGGGTGCGCTGTGTCGAGTTGCAGTTCTACCGGATCACCAAGCGCGAAATCTGTGCAGGCGACGGGGTTGGGGTTGTGTTGGTAGGGGTGGGGGTATGACCTTGGCCTGCGAAACTTGCCGGTATTTCGTGCCGTTCGCGGATGAGCCATTTCCTGTTCCTGAGGTGCCGAAGCTGATCCCTAATTCAGGATGGTTCTCCCTGTTCGCTAGTCAGCCCTTCAAAAATCATAATGAGGTGATGGCGACCCTTAAGGCAGCAGGGCGAGCACGTCGGGCAAATGAGCGCGGGTTGTGCCACTGGTCCCGCGATGCAGTGGAAAAGCGCCGCGATAGTTTCTGCCGCCACCATGATGAGGGTGTTGCATCATGACCGAGCGCAGTGCCGAGCTTGCCGACACCATCGTCGCGGGGATCGAGAATGGTATCCCGCTGCGGCAATTGGCGCGCCTGCATGGTTTCAGCAAATCGTGGTTCTATGTCTGGAAGAATGAGGACGAGGAACTAGCTGGACGCATCGCCCGCGCGCGAGACATCGGGTTCGACGAGATCGCTGAAGAGACGCTGGAAATTGCAGATGACGCCAGCAACGATTGGATGGAGCGCGAGACGGAAGCGGGCAACATCATCCCCAGCGTCAACCATGAACACGTCCAGCGGTCGAAGCTGCGGATCGACACGCGCCTCAAGTTGCTGGCGAAGTGGTATCCGCAGAAATACGGCGAGAAAACCCTGATCGGCAGCGACCCGGACAATCCCCTGCCGCCGGGTTTCAACGTCGTGTTGAAGGGGAAGGCGGCGAGTGACACGCCCGACGATTGAGCTTCCCGAATATGCCGCCGACCTATGGCAACCGTTCCGCTTTCTCGACTGGCATGGCGGGCGCGGTGCTGCAAAATCCCGCACGGTGGCGACGGGCTTGATCCTGCAAGCGTCGGAGCGGCATGAGCGGGTCTTGTGCGGACGAGAGGTGCAGAAGTCGATCAAGGATTCGGTGAAGCGCTTGCTGGACGACGAGATCGACCGGCTTGGACTGCGCGCCGCCTTCACGAGCACCGAGACCGAGATACGCGGGCCGCACGATAGCCTGTTCCTGTTCGCCGGCATCAAGGGCAACGCGAACGGCATCAAGTCGATTGAGGGTATCACGACATTCTGGGGGGAGGAGGCGCAGGCGTTCAGCCAATCCAGCCTGGACACGCTGATACCGACGATCCGCGCGCCGAAAAGCCGCCTGATGTTCACATGGAACCCGGACCTGCCCACCGATCCTATCGACACGATGTTTCGCGGCGAGCTTGGCCCACCGCCGAACACGATCAGCCGCGCGATCAATTACGACGACAACCCGTGGTTCCCCGATGTGCTGCGCGACCAGATGGTGTTCGACCGCGAGCGCGATTACGACAAATATCTGCACATCTGGCGCGGTGAGCATCGGCGCAACAGCGAGGCGCGGGTCTTCAAAAACTGGCGCGTGGAGGAGTTCGACAGCCCCGCCAACGTCGAATATCGCATGGGTGCGGACTTTGGGTTCAGCATCGATCCGTCGTGCGCGATACGGTGCTGGATCGACGGAACGCAACTGTTCGTCGATTACGAGGCATGGGGGCTTGGCATCGAGATCGACGACCTGCCCAAGCTGTTCATGACGATCCCCGATGCCGAGCGCTACTGGCTGACCGCCGACAGCAGCAGGCCGGAAACGATCAGCTACCTGCGGCGCAACGGGTTCGAGCGCATTGCCCCGGCGTTGAAGGGTGCGCGCTCGCTTGAGGAGGGCGTAGAGTTCCTGAAAACCTATGATGTGGTGGTGCATCCCCGGTGCCAGCGCCTGATCGACGAGCTGACGACCTACAGCTACAAGGTGGACAGCCTGACCGGGCAGGTGACGTCCGCGCTTGAGGACAAGAACAACCATTGCATCGACGCGCTGCGCTATGCCGTGGAGGGCGCGAGGCGGGCACTGGCAGGCAAGGCGCGGACGGTGGCCATCACCATCCCCAGTATGTCCTTCCGGCGACGGGCGTAATCTGTGCATTTGCGGACAATCGCCCGAATAGCGACAAGCCTCGCCGATGGACGAGGCGGGCGAAACCGAGCAGCATGAGGCAAAGGAGGACGATGTTCTCCGCCGCGCATTGCGCCGCTTCGATGCCTGTGCCGTTCCACAGCTTGAGATGCGGGCCGAATGCCTCGCCGCCCGCCGTTTCGCGTTCATCCCCGGCGCACAATGGGAAGGCGAGTTCGGCGATCCGTTCGAGAACCGCATCCGCCTCGAAGTCAGCAAGATCGCTCGCGGTGTCCGCAAAATCGAGACCGACTATCGCAGCAACCGCATAGAGCCCGATTTCCGGCCCGCTGGTGGCACATCGGACGACGGGACAGCCGAGACACTGGACGGATTGCACCGAGCCGACTCTATCCGCTCCAAGGCGATGCAGGCGCGTGACAATGCCGTGATCGAGGCGATCTCAGGCGGCTTCGGTGCATATCGCCTCGCCAATGAGCTTGAGGACGAATACGACCGCGATAACGACAAGCAGGTCATCAATCCCGGCATTGCCATCCCCGACGCCGATCAATCGGTGTTCTTCGACGAGAACGCCAAGCTCTACGACAAGTCCGATGCGCGCTATGGCTTCGTCATCACCGAATGGTCGAAGGATGCCTTTGCCGAGGAGTTCGGCGAGGACCGCGCGACCGAATGGCCGGACCCGACATTGCGCCAGACATGGGCGTATGACTGGTTCCCGATCGATGCCGTCCGCGTCGCCGAATATTATGAGAAGGTGGACGAAAGCGAGACGCTGCACGTCTTCACGAATGCGCTGACCCGAGAGGAGGAGCGGTTCTGGGATAGCGAGCTTGCCGACGAAATGAAGGCGATGCTGCTTGCCGAGGGATGGCAGCATTCACGCCAGCGCCGCAAGCGGTGCATGGTGATGAAATATGTGCTGACCGGCAACGAGGTGCTGGAAGAGGGCAAGCGCATCCCCGGCACCCGCATTCCCATCGTCCCGGTCTACGGGCAACGCTGGTTCATCGAAGGCAAGGAACGCTTCAAGGGCCATGTGCAGGACCGCATGGATGCACAGCGGCTCTACAATGCCAGCGTGTCACGCATCGCCGAGGCTGCGGCATTCGGAACGCAGGATATTCCGATCTTTGCGCCGGAGCAGATGACGGACGGAATCGGCGAGCAATGGGCGAACCGCGCGACCGACCGGCCCCCATATCTGTTGGCAAAGCCGCTGCTCGACCCTGTTACGGGCGAGATCAAGACGATGGGCGCAATGGGAACGCTCGCCCCGCCGACGCTCAATCAGGTCGATGCCGCGCTGCTCATGGCCAGCAACAACGATCTGACCGAGGACGATCAGGACAGCGCCGACGAGGTGAAGGCCAACACGTCAGCCGAGGCGATGGACATTGCCGCCGCGCGTGTCGATGCGAAGTCGGGCATCTACCTCGATAATATCCGCCAGTCGGTGCAGTGCGAGGGGGAGATATACCTTGGCATGGCAGTCGAGGTCTATTCGGAACCGGGCCGCACGGTCGAAACCATGACCGAGGACGACGGCGACGGCACGGCTGTCCTGTTCGAGCGGTATCAGGAAGCGGACGGCGCATCGAAGGTCCGCAACGATTTCAGCCGGGGCAAATACAAGGTCATCGCCAGCGTAAGCGAGGCCACCGCCACCCGCCGCGACAAGACGGTGAAATCGTCGCTCAACATGGCCGAGGTCGCGTTGAAGGCTGGCGACACCGAGCTTGCCCGCGCCGCCATCCTGACCGCCATCGCCAACACGGACGGCGAGGGGCTGGACGAGTTGCAGGAGTTCGCCCGCCGCAAGGGTCTCGACATCGGCCTGTTCAAGCCGAACGAGGACGAGGCCAAGGCGATGCAGGAAGCGGCGCAACAGCCCGATCCGAACACCCAGCTTATCGCCGCACAGGGCCAGCAGTTGCAGGCCGATGCCGCCGACAAGGCTGCAAGTGCCGCAAAGAAGCAGGCCGAAATCCCGCTGATCGAAGCCAAGATCGTCGAAACATTGGCGAAGGCTCAGGCTGCGAACGATGGCCCTGTCATCCGGCGCGGCTCCGAATTTGGAGGTCAGTCCCTCCAATAGCGCAACCGCCACGCGCTCAAGTGGTGAGTATGAGGAAAGCACATGGCTACCGATCCCGATACCATTGACGACGACGTTCTCGACCTTGAGGGGTTCGAGGCGGATGATGGCGCGCCACAGGAAGGCGATGAACAGCAGGATGATGTCGGAGATACCGACGCCACCGACGAAAACGCCGTCCTCCGTGCGCTCCGGGCATCGAACCGCGAAAAGGAACGGCGCATTGCCGAGCTGGAACGCCAGACGAAACCCAAGCCTGTCGATCCCGGTCCGCGTCCGACGCTCGAAGCGTTCGACTATGACGAGGGCAAGTTCAACGACGCCATCGACACATGGCACGAGACTCGCCGTGCTGCGACCGAAGCTGCAAAGCCCGAAGATACCGGCGTCGAGCAGCACTGGACCGAGAGCGTCGCCGCGTTCCAGACTGCTCGCACCGCACTGACCGCGAGCAACCCCCGCGCCGAGGATATCATTCTCGACGTGGACCGTGCGTTCACCCCGGCGCAGACCGCGTGTCTGATCCAGGCATTCGGCGACAAGGCACCGGCGATGATGGTCCGCATCGGCAGCGATCCCGACAAGATGGAAGCCCTCGCCGATATCACCAACCCGATCCGGTTCACTGCCGAGGTCGTCAGAATGGAGAACGCCGCCGTGCGCCAGAGACCCGCACTTGATGAGCCTGTCCGGGGCAAAGCGGTCGTCAACCGCAGCAACGATGCACAGTTGGCGAAGCTGGAAAAGGAAGCGGCTCGAACCGGCGACCGAACCGCGCTCATCCGTTACCGCAAGAGCCAGAACAAGGCGTAATCTGTGCATTTGAAGGGGTGGCGGGACGGGGCGTAATGTCCCGCCTGCCGCACCCAGCGTCCTCCGGCTGAAACGGGAGAGTCAATTCGCGGCCTGACTCACCCTTTCAACGGAGTTACCGCAATGGCTAACAGTTTCACCAAACAGGAAATGGTGGCTTTTGACAAGATGGTCGAAGGCTTCGACGATGCCCTCGTCATCGCTCAGGGCGCAACCAATTTCACCGAAGGCACCCCGCAGGACGCAAGCCGCGCCCGTGACCAGTGGTGGATTCCCGCCCCAATGATCGGCTCGTCCTATGACGGCTCCGACGCTACCGGTCACTTCGGCGACGTGACGCAGACGCAAGTCCCGGTCAGCGTCTCGAACTGGAAGCACAGCGCCAAGGCGTTCAGCGCGACCGATCTCCGCAACCAATATGCGATCGATCAGTGGGCGAAGTCGGCCAAGCAGAAGCTGGCGTCCGACGTCAACATGTCGATCTTCAACCGCGTGGCGCTCGAAGGCGGGATGTTCTCCAAGCGGTCGGCTGCTGCAACTGGCTTCGATGACGTCGCCATTCTCGACGCCTACCGCTCCGAAATCGGCATCCCCGCTGGCGACATGCTGGCGTTCTACAGCCCTCGCAACATGAACGCGATGGCGAAGAACCTTGCCGACCGCGCCGAAGCGACGACCCGCAGCAAGACCGCATACGAAAAGGCGATGATCAATTCCGATGTCGCCGGTTTCGAGGTGTTCAAGAACGATCAGTCGATCCGCCTTGCCGCTGCAACCGGTGGCGCGATACTCATCAATGGCGCGAACCAGCGCACCGTGCCTTCTGCCACGACCGGCACCGGCAACGATGAGGTGAACAAGGATAACCGCTACACCGATCTCGTCGTCGATGGCGGCACCTATGCCAACATCAAGGCAGGCGATGCGTTCACCATCGCCGGTGTCAACGCGCTGCATCTCATCACCAAGCAGGACACCGGGCAGCTCAAGACGTTCCGCGTTATCAGCAAGCCTGCTGCCAACACGATCCGCGTCTATCCGGCGATCATCGACGCGGCGGAAGGTTCGCGCGCTTCGGTCGAATATGCCAACGTCACCGCTGGACCCGCCGACAACGCGGCTCTGACGTGGCTGAACACGACCGCTGCCGACATGAATCCCTTCTTCAAGAAGGAAAGCGTGTTGCTGATCCCCGGCTCGTTTGTTGTCGAGGACGGTTCTGGTGTGTCTTCGGTCACCGCGAACACCGACATGGGCATCCAGCTCATTTACAGCAAATCGACCGACATCAAGACGCTGCTTTCTGAATGTCGTTTCGACATCCGCTGGGGTACCGCTCTGACCAACCCCGAAATGGCTGGCTGCCAGATGTTCAGCCAGGCCTAACAGTGAAGGCGGGGGCTTCGGCCCCCGCCCTCCATTCCGGCCCTGTCCGCAGGGTCGCAATGGGGTTTTAGGAGATAGAAGCCGATGCTTGAGCGTAAGTATGGCACGACGCGCCAATACAACTCGACCAATGGCGTCCGGCTTGCTTCGGGTGCTGCATCATCGGCGGCGACCGCATTGCCGACGATGGGCGAAACCCGCGAGGTCCGCGTCCACGCATCGGAGGCACTCTGGATTCGCTTCGGCGATAGCGGTGTCGCGGCAACGCTCGGAGCGACCAGCATCCCCTTCAACGCCGGCAGCGTCGAGGTCGTCGAAGTCCCCGGCAGCGCAACCCATTTCGCCGTAATTCGGGACAGCGCGGACGGTTTCGTCACTCTGACGCCGGTCGCGTAATGCTGAGCCGCGCGGGTTTCCCCGGCTTTGTAGGGATGCCCGCTGCTGTGGCGGGGGGCCCCGCCTATGACGCCGATGCCGATGCGCTGTTCGCCCGCATGGCAGTGCAGCCGAGCGATGCCGAAAAGGGCTATTACAACACGCTGATTCTGGCGTTGAAGGCCGCTGGCACATGGGATTTGCGCCAGTCCTATGTCAGCCTCTGGTCGCATACTACGCAGGCCGCGTTGCTCAATCTCAAGGGAACCAGCTTCACGCCAGCGGTTGCAGGCGGAGCGCCATCCTTTACCGCCAATCAGGGCTACACCTTCGACGGGGTGGACGATTCACTGAGCACGGCATGGGCGGGGGCTGATGCGCCGCAGGACGCGGTATCAATCGACTTCTGGTTCCACGACACAGCGGCATTCGTCGGCAACGTCTGCGGTAACGGGTCGAATATCCGCTTCAACCCGCGCACGACTGGCGGCAGCGATTTCATGACGGGCCGCTTGAACAACGGCGGGTCCAGCACTGCCACGGTGGCAACTGCCGCTGGCCTTTCGGGAATGCAGCGCACCGGTGCGGGAACGATCCAGTATTGGCGCGACGGGGCTCAAGTCGGGACCGATGTCGCGAACACCAGCAACGCAGTGTCTGCATCCGCGCTCCTTATCGGGGCCAATGGTGCGGCGTTTCAGGCAAGCCGGTGCGGGTTTTACGCGCTGGGCGGGGTGCTGACTGCACCACAGCGCGCGGCGGAGTTCGCTGCCATTGACGCCTATCGCGCGGCGAGGGGCGCATGACCGACGTCACCACCCTCACAGTCGATATCGGCAGGCAAAAGCGCGATCTGGTCGAGCTCGCCTATCAGATTTGCGGCATCAACATCGATGCGCTGTCGCCGGAAGATTTGAGCGACGGCCTGCGCGATCTCAATTTCATGATGATGGAAACGCCATGGTCGGAGCTTGGCTTCACGCTGCCGACCTATGGCGACGGCGATCTGGCCGAGGCAAGCGGGCTGCTCGACAAATATGTCCCCGCCGTCATTCACGAACTGGCGATGCGGCGCGCTCCGGCAAAGGGCAAATCGCTCTCAGTCGAGGCTGCTGCTCGGGTGCGGACAACGCGGGCCACGCTGGAAACGATCATCGCGGTGGTGCCGACGTTCAAGATGCGCGGCGGCGTCTCGCTGGGTAGCGGGCGGCGGTGCTATGGAGTTCACCCGCTATATTCGAGCAATGAGACTGATACTGAGACGGTGGTCGCAGATGACGACCCCGGTGATCTCGGTGGTTAGCGCGGTAGCGCGCCAGCGGTTTCAGGCGCTCAAAGAATGGAACATACAGGTCGGGCAACGGCTGTTGTCGTTGGAAACCAACCGCTCCGCCACTGGCGCGCGTGGTGATGTTGGCCCGCAAGGCGAAGTCGGACCGCCCGGTTCAGACGGCTTTATGGGGGCGGTTGGCGCGGATGGCGCACAAGGTGAAACTGGTCCCGCTGGTCCACAAGGCACTCCCGGTTCGCAGGGTGTCCAAGGCGTTCAGGGTGTAAAAGGCGACACGGGCGACACTGGCCCGCAAGGACCGGCCGGCCCTCCCGGAAACACAGGCCCGCAAGGGTTGCAAGGAAACATCGGTCCACAGGGCTTGGCGGGCGCACAAGGCATACAGGGGCTGGCGGGGCTTATCGGTCTGACCGGTCCCGCTGGTCCGGCAGGGTCCGATAGTTGGACATGGACCAAACTGCTACTCGATAGCGTCAACGCTACCGTGACGCTGGCGAATGTGACGGGATTATCGTTCACTGGCACGGCACTGACGACCTATCTGGTCGAGGCGGCCATGCCCGCGCAAACGGCAGCGACGACGACCGGCATTGCACTGGCGTTGGACGTGCCAGCGGGCGCTACAGTTTGGGGGCTGGGGATCCACGCAGTCTCTGCAACCGCAGTCGGCAGCGCGGAGCAAATCTCGGATGCGGCCACCACGGGCGCTACAACGGGCGTCAGGGCGGCGAACACCGCCACGCTATATGTTGGCAAGTGGCTGGCCGTTATCGGGGCAACAGGCGGCACGGTGCAGCTTCAAATGCGGTCGGAAATTGCTGCCAGCGCAGCGACGCTCAAGGCTGGCGGCATATTCGGTTGGAGGGCGATATGACCAGCGTCCCGCTCCTCGGCGGCTTCATGGCAACGGCGGATGCTGAGTTCGTCGCCAGCCTGCCGGTCAATCTCGAACCCGTGGTTTTCGACACGCCGAACGGGATTGCCGAGGGGCAGTTCAAGGCGGGTGCGGGAACGACGGCGCTTGCGACCGGACCCGGCATCGATCGCGGCGGCATCGTCTATAACAACGCGCATATCCGCGTCATGGGGACGAAACTGGTGCAAGTGTCGCCATCGGGCGTCATCACCGAATTGGGCGATGTCGGCGGATCCGGTCCGGTCACAATGGACTATGGCTTCGACCGCCTCGCCATCCGCTCCAGCACAAGCCTCTATTATTGGAACGGCGCGTCGCTGGTTCAGGTGACGGACCCCGATCTCGGCCCGGTGCTCGATATGATCTGGACCGACGGCTACTTCATGACGACCGATGGCACCTATATCGTCGTGACCGAATTGAACGATCCGACCGCTATCGAGCCGCTGAAATACGGGTCGGCGGAGGAAGACCCGGACATGATCACCGGGCTGGTCAAGTTCCGCGAGGAAATCTACGCGCTCGGTCGCCATACGGTGCAGGTGTTCCAGAACGTCGGCGGCAGCGATTTCCCATTTGCTCCCGATCTCGGCGCGACCATCCCCTATGGCTGTGTCTCGGCGTCGGCAAAATGCCTGTTCGCCGAGTCCTTCGCGTTCGTCGGCTCAGCGCGGAATGAGGCGCTGGGGGTTTATGTTGCGGGTGCTGGCACGGCGATCAAGATCAGCGACAAGGCGGTAGACGACAAGCTGGCAGCGGAATCCAACGCAACCGCCATTGTCTGCGAGGCGCGGACCTATGGCGACGAAATGCGCCTGTTCGTCCATCTCGAAAACGAGACGCTGGTATTCTTCAAAAAGGCCAGCGACGCGGCGGGGCGAAAGATATGGACCATCGCCAAGAGCGGCGGCGCTTACCGGCTCCGCAACGCGGTCATGTGCGATGGCAATTTCATCGTCGGCGATTATTCGGCTCGATACCGGCGTCTCATCGCACTTCGGGCAGTCGGTCGAATGGCAGTTCGACACGGCGCTGGTCTATAACGAGGGCAAGGGCGGCATCGTCCACGACATCGAACTGATCGGCCTGCCCGGATATGCACCGCTCGGCGATCAGTCCACGGCCTTCCTGTCGTTCACCCGCGACGGGCGCGCATGGACCACCGAACGGGCGCGCAACATCGCTCGACGTGGTGCTCGATCGCCGAACCCGCGCTGGCTTCCGAACTGGCCGATGCGTCACTGGCTGGGGATGCGGTTTCGCGGCGTCGGAATGTCGGTGTCGGGTTTCGCCGATTTGCAGATCCAGGCCGAGGCGCTGGCGGTATGAGCATCAATCTGCCGCGCGAGCTGATCGACATTCTGGCGCGCGGCAATCCCCGTATCAGGGCGGCGGTCGAAAAGATCATCGCCAACAGCAACACGGTGGAAGCGACGCTCATTCCGAACGTCGAGGCGACCGATGCGCTGGATCAGGCGACGGTGCTGGTCCTCTCGCCAAATGCCGCGTTCCGAAACGAGTTCTTGTTGAAGCTGGGGCCGGGGCTGCGGGGGGATGTGGTGACGGGGGAGTTCACCCTGTCCGCGACCGGCCCGACGCTATCGGGCGGCTTTTCCTGCAATATCCAAACGCTCGGCAATACGACGGTGGTGTTTCCGCTCACTGGCAGACTGGCGACGACCGGCAACACCGAGACGCTCAAGAACAAGACACTGGAAGCCCCCGCGCTCTCGTCGCTCGGCAATTACGCCAATGATGCGGCGGCGGCGGGTGGCGGTGTGGCGGTCGGCAGCGTCTATCGAAACGGCAGCGTGGTGATGGTGCGGGTCGTGTAATCTGTGCAGGTGCGACCCCGCCCATGACTGCCTAAAACCCCTGCAATCTTGCGGGGTTTGCGATGGGACTTTTTTCATTTGTCGGCGGCCTGATCGGGGCTGGGAAGTCCAAGAAGGCGTCGCGTCTGGCTGAGCGCGACGGCATTGCCTATCTCGACAAGGCGCTCGGCGAACAGACACGCCAATACGATCAGACCCGCACCGACTATGCGCCATATCGTGAAGCCGGAACACAGGGGCTTGCGGGCCTCGAAGACCTGATCGGCACCAACGGCCCCGAGGCGCAGGCAGCGGCGTTGCAGATGCTGCAAAACAGCCCCGAACTTGCGCAGACGGTGCTCAACGGCGAGAATGCGATCCGCCAGAATGCCAGCGCGAGCGGGGGTTTGCGCGGCGGCAATTTTCAGGACGGTATCAGCCGGTTCCGGGGCGATGCCTTTTCGCAGATGATCCAGCAGCAGCTTTCGCGGCTCGGCGGGCTTGCGGGCATGGGCATCGGCGCGACCGATAGCGTGTCGGCATTCGGTGCGAACAAGGCCAATCAGGTTTCCAACATCTACGGGCAGCAGGGCGATATTCGGCAGCAGGGATTGCTGACACGCGGCGGCATCAACGCGCAGATGTGGAGCAACGCCGGATCGTTCCTTGATGACAGCGTGAACAAAATTGCCAAGTTCTTCAGCGGCGGCGGCGGCTGATGCCGGTCGATTTCGCGGCAGCACTTCGGGGCGGCATGGCGGTGGTCCCCGACTATGCCGAGGCTCAGGCGCGGCAGCAGCAGCTCGAACAGCAACAGCAGGCGGGGGCATTGCAGGCTGAGCGCCTTCGCATGGCCGCGATGGAGCAGAACCGCGAAATTCAGGCCGAAGCCGAGTGGCGCGCCGATTCCGCACAGGCCGCACAGGTCGGAACGCCAGAAGCCTTTACCGCGCTGTTCTCGCGCCACCCTGATCGGACACAAGCGATCACGGCGATGATGGGGTCGATGGACCGGGGGACGCTGCGCCAGATGGGCGGTGTCTGGTCGATGGCACAGCGCGGCGATATGCCCGGTGCGCGTCAGGCCATCGCTGGCATGATCCAGCAGGCACAGGCTGCGGGGCGCGAACCCGACGAAAGCGTTGTCGAGTTGAACGACGCTTTGAACGATCCCGATCCGGCAGTCGGTCAGCGGGCGCTTGCCATGTTCGAGGCGACATTGGCGCAGACGGACAACGGGCGCGATTTCGTGACTTCGATCAGGGGGCCGAGAGAGGCTCCGACCGAATTTCAGCGCCGCGCCGAATATATCCGGGAGACGGAAGGCGAGCAGGCTTATCGGCTATTCCTTCGCAACTCTTATGACCCGCTGCAAACCGCTCAACCGGGCAGCGAGATCGACCGCACATCGGCTTTCGACACGCGAGCAGGGAGAGGAGGTGATCCAGCATCTACCGGTATGGGCGGGGGTGAACCGGCCTCCGCCCCGCCGAACAATGGCAGTCGCGGCGGCACCATCACCCCGCAACAGGCGCAGACGATCCGGCAGTCGATGAATTTCAACGACCGGCAGTTCAATGCGTGGAGGCGGTCGAACAACGTGACGGTGGTGGGTGAGGAAGCGCCCGCCCGCCGCGTTCGCAGTTTGCAGGAGGCACGTTCGCTGCCGCCGGGGACGCGCTTTATCGACCCTGACGGCGTGGAGCGCGTTCGATGAGCAGTCCTTGGGACGAGTTCCAGCGCGCCGATACCGCGCCTGCTACGACGCCTGCCCCTGCCCCGCGTGGCAATGGCGGCGTCTACCGCATCCCCGATCCGCGCGGTGATGCCCGTGAAGGCCGCGATCTCGAATCCACCGGTAACGACGCCACCCGCACCGGCATTGCCGTGCGCGGTGAAGGGCGGGATATCCAACGCGAGGACTTTGGTCGCCAAGACACCGTGTTGCAGCGGTTCAACGGCGATCCCCGCGTCCAGTCCTATCGCAACTCGATTGGCGTTTTCGCGTCGATGCTCGATGCCCCTGCCAATGCTCAGGGCGATCTGTTGCTGGTCAATGCCTATGCGAAGGTGATGGACCCTAATTCCGTGGTCCGCGAAGGCGAGGCCGCAAGTGTCCAGAACACGCAGGCGGCAGTCGAAGCCCAGATTGAGAACATTAAGCGCCAGTTCGGGATGGACGAATCCGGCCTGTTCTCCAATGAGGCCCGCCGCCGCCTGATCGCCGCAACATCACAGCGGGTCGCACCGCTGAACGAGCAGTATAATCTTGCTCGCGAGCAATATGGCAACATCGCCCGTTCCGCTGGCGTCGATCCCGAACTGGTCCTTGGCCAGCATGACGCCGCGCCGTTCCGCGACCGCTACAACCAATGGCGCGAGCAGAACTTCCCCGATGCCACCCGACAGGACGATCCCATCGGCGGGCCGACGCGCGTCACGGTAGCCAATCAGGGCGAGGGAGACGACCCGACAGCCGGTTTCCGCATGACGCAGGGCGGGGAGAGCGAATTCCTTGGCTTCCTGCGCCGGAACGCGGGCAGATTAACGCCCGACGCCATCAATGCCGAGGCCGCACGTCTCGGCGCTGGCGGTGTGGCGAACGCGCAAGAGATTGCCGACGCGTTGAACGCTGGCGAGCCGGTCAACTTCGCGGTCGATTATTCGGCGGTGGATGCCGCCAAGCGCGCCGAACTGGAAAGCCGCGCCCAGCTATCGGGTTTGCGCGATCAGGGGGGTGGCGGCTTCGGGCAATCGGTCGATTCGTTCGTGCGCGGCGCTGCTGACACGGCATCGCTTGGGTTCGCCGACGAAATCGCAGCCGCTGGAGACACGATCTTCAACGGCGGCACGATGGACGATAATCTCGACTATCAGCGGTATGTCGATAGCCGGGACAGCGAGAACAATGGCGTCGCGCGGGTAGGCGGTCAGATCACTGGCGCGCTTTTGCTCCCCACCCGCGTTCCCGGTGCTGGCGTTCGGGCTGGCACGACTGCCCTTCGCGCTGGCGAGGGCATGACGGCGGCGCGTTCTGCTGCTCGCACGGCAACGGTGCAAAGGGCAGCGGGTGAAGGCGCTGGCTTCGGCGGGGCTTATGGCTTCGGGTCGAGCGATGGAGACATCACCGATCGGCTGGTTTCAGGCGGCACTGGCGCGCTGGTGGGCGGCGGGACGGGTGCGGGCATCACTTTACTTGCGCCGATTGCGGGGAACGCGGCGAGCCGGGTTATCGATGATTTCCCGGTGGTGGGGACCAATGCGCGGGCAGCTCGCGCTGCCGATCCACGCGCTGCCGACCGCAGCAACTTCGCCGAGGCCGCGCTTCGCAATCCCGAAGTGCCGGTCATGCGCGCCGATGTTCCCGGCTCGACGGGGAGCCAGATCGCCACCGCGCTCGCCGATCGCACGGCATTCGGTGGGCGCGTCACCCGCGCCCGCGATGCCGGTGCCGAGGCGCTTGGCAATCAGGTCGATAATGTGGCCAATCGGTTCGGTGCGGTGGGCGATAATGCCGCTGCCGGGGATGCGGCCCGCGAAGGCGCGCAAGAGTTCGTCGCCACCTCGCAGACCCGCGTCGGGCGGCTGTATGACGCAATCCCTATCGACGGGGCAGCGGACGCGGTTCTCGACAGCACCCGTTCGGCCTTTTCGGACATCGACAGCCGCTTTGCATCGAACCCCGAATTGCAGGCGGCGATGCGCGATTCCCGCCTGTCGCGTTGGCAACAGGCGTTGGCGAACGGTGGGCTGTCATGGGACGATCTGAAAGCCTTCCGCACGTCCATCGGCGAAACCATCGAAGGGCCGGTTCTGAGCGAAGGAACGTCGCGCCAGTCGATGCGCCGTCTCTATTCGGCGCTCTCCGACGATATGGAGGCGACGGCCCGCGCACAGGGGCCACGCGCACTCGGGGCGTTCCGGCAGGCCAACCGTGCCGCGCAAGAGCGGTTCGACGCCATCGACAATGTCATCACGCCGATCCTTGGACGCGACGGGCAGCGCGGCGGGGAGGCTGTGTTCAACCGGCTTCAGGCATGGGCGAACGAGCGGACTGGTGACCATGTGCGCCTTGGCCGCTTCATGCGCTCGATCCCCGAGGAGAACGCCAACGCGGTTCGCGCCAGCATGATCTCGCGGCTCGGTGAAGCGGCGCCGGGGCAACAGAACGCGACGGGCGGGCTATTCTCGCCGAACACGTTCCTGACCAACTGGAACCGGCTCAGCGATCGCGCAAAGGCGGTGCTGTTCGATGGCGAACACCGGCAGGCGCTGGACGATCTGGCGACACTGGCGAGCGGGATGCGCGAAGGTCGCCGCTTCTCGAATGCGTCGGAATCGTCGCGCGCCACCATCGCTACGGCGAGCATCGGCACCGCTGGCGCTTCGGTGTTGGCTGGACCCGGCGCGATGATACTGGCGAGTGGCAATCTCGCCGGCCAATATGGCCTGTCGCGCATGATGGCGTCCCCCCGCTCCGCCCGATGGCTGGCCGCGCTCGTCAAGAAACCCAACCCCGCCGCACAGCGCGCCCACATCCAGCGGCTGACCGCGCTTGCCCGTTCCGAACCGGCCATCGCCACCGACATTCTCGGGCTGCAAACGCGGCTCTTGGAAGCGTTCGGACAGCCGCAGCGTCTAGCAGCGGACGGGACATCCCAAGGCGGTGAAGGTGTAGATCAGCCCGCCCCCAACGTCATACCCAATGCAGGAGGCAATTAGGATGCCCGCGTATAGCAGCACCCGCTTTGTGCGTGTCATGCCGGGGAACCTAGCATGACGCTGAAAATCAGCAACCCCTTCCCGCTGTTCCTGAATGCGCGGGGCGATCTGCTCGACGGCGGGTCCGTCTATATCGGCACGTCCGGCGCGGACCCCGAAACCAGCCCGCTCGACGTGTTCTGGGATGCGGCGCTTACCGATCCCGCCGACCAGCCCCTGCGGACCAAAGGCGGTGTCATCGTCAACGATTCCGCGCCGGCCAGCGTGTTCATCGACGAGGACGACTACAGCATCCGCACCCGCGACAGTGACGGCAGCCAAGTCAGCTATGCCGCGTCGGCGGTGTCGGTCGCGTCTTCGTTTCAGCCGCTCGATAGCGATCTGACCGCCATCGCCGCTTTGACCACCACGACATTCGGGCGGGCGTTGCTGGCGCTTGCCGATGCTGCGGCACTGCGGACGGCGGCGGGGTTGGTGCCGTATTTGCCGCTTTCGGGCGGGACCGTGACGGGCAATATCATCCGCTCGTCGGCGGGCGGGCATATCTATCATGGCGACGCTGGCCTCGCGTCGGGCAAGATCAGCATCATCGCGCTCGCGGCTTCCCTGCCATCGGGTAACGACGGCGATCTCGTGTTCAGGCTCAAGGTGTGAGCGGCCCGCTCGACATGGACGCGGTGGGCGCGATCTACGCCTATGACGGCTCGTTCGGCGAGGTGGGCGAGGTGCTTTGCCTGATCGGCGGGACGTGGAAAAAGGTTTGGGGCGCGCTCGACACGCTTTCGGCGTCGATCTCCGCTGGATGCTATGGCGCTGGTTCGTCGGGCAGTTCGATCCCGGTCACGACCAATGTCGTGTCCGTCACGGTTGCGGGCGGGTCAGCACCCTACACCTATGCGTGGGCGCGAGACGATGCGGGCGCGCCGTCGTGGACGATTAACAATCCGACCGACGATTCGAGCAGCTTTACCGTGACTGTGGCAGCGTCCGGCATCGAAACAGCCGAGTTTGAGTGCACCGTCACCGATGCCGATGGGGCCACGGTGACGACCAATCTCACCTACGCATCTGCTGAAAACTACGGGGGTTCATGATGGCGCGCAAAGACGGCATCATTCAGGACCAGAACGGCATACCGCTCGAAGGGGCGCTGCTCTACGTTTACAGCAAGACGACCGGCGCGCTGGCCAACCTGCTCGACGATAGCGGGGCCACGCTTTCCAACCCGGTCAAAGCCGGTCCACTCGGCGAATATTATCTCAACACGCTGCCCGGTTTCTACCGCGCCGAATACTGGTTTCGGGGCAAGCGGTATGAGATCGACACCGACTTCCTCGTCGGCGATGCTGGCGACGCAATCAATGGCCCGGTCTTCTACGTCAGCACGACGGGCGATGCGCTGGAGGATGGACTGTCACCCGCAACCGCGTGGACGCTGGCCCATGCCCTCGACGCGGCGAACACCGACCTTCTCCCCGGCAGCACAGTGCTGCTGATCGGCTCATCCGATCCCGATGCACCGACCAGCTATTTCACGCCGAATGAGGACGGGTTCAAACCGCGCATCTCCGGCGTTCTTGGCAGTCCGATCACCTATGCCGTCTATCCCGGCCAATATGCAGTCATCGACGGCGATGTTTCGGCCAGCCTGACATGGACCCGCATCGTCAACGATGTCGGGAAACAGATCTACGAAACGACGGTAGCGGTTCGGACGGCGGGCAATGCCTATTCGGTCGGCGGCAATATCAAGCTGGACGGGCGCTGGTTCGCTCTCTGCCCTGCCAAGGGGTCGATAGGCGAAGGCGTCCAGATGAACGCCACGACGCACAATTATCTGATCAATGGCGAATATTATCCCGGATGGATGATCGAGCGCATCACCTCGACCGGCAAGCTGCGCCTGCGCCTCGATAACCCGACCAGCGCCGCCATGTTGTCGCGCACCGTCCCCGGCGTCACGTCCACGGTCCCCGGCGACAATGAAATCGCCATTTCGGTCGATGGCTTCGGCCTTCGCATCGGTGCCAGCCATATCAAGTGGCAAGTGCCAATCGTCAACTGCTACACCTCCTTCGCCTGCGACTATACCCAGCCCCGTCAAAGCCATTGGGAGTTCTGCGGCACCTCGACGAACCCCGCCTATGACCGGCCCTTCTATCGCGTCTGCAACACGGCGGCGATGGACGATTGCTCGATGCACGACTGGCTCAGCGAAGGCGCGATCCAGCTCGACGGCAATCTGTGCTATATGGACTTCAAAGGCGGTGCGACGGGGGCTGAGAACGTCCGCAAGGTCGCGATCGCATCGGGCGAAATCGGCAGCGGCGGCATCTACACATCGGCGCGCTGGCACTTCTACCGCTACACGCTCCAGAATTTCTTCGACGGCTCGCTCGGCGACGGGACCGAGTTCGAGTTCGGCAAGCTGGACGACACCGATCCGAGCGACACCGAGCTGGCGTGGGCCAATCGCTGCACCTTCACGACCTATGATGACACATTCCAGTTCTACGCCACCAATCAGGGCTGGTATGTCCACGACTGCCAATTCACCCATGCTGGCGTATCGCGGGACGGCTCGCGGTCGGAAGCTGCTCGCGGCGTCGATTGGCCGGTCGTCAGCCGCAACGTCATGGTGCCGGTGTCGCAGATATTCTTCGGGCGCAAGGATGCCATCGACGGCGATGGCGTGACACCGCGCGAGGGCATTTGCTGGCCGTCGCCGCTGTCGTCGCACGGCATCAAGACCGGGGCGCTCGAATACACCTTCCCCTGGACGCTCGAAGGCAACACCATCGGCATTCGCGGGCCATCGGTGAACACGGGCGGGCCGTCTGTCGCCACCATGTTCTTCGACATGAACCTTGCCTTGACCCTCGCCGGGAACCACCAAGGCGGGCAGAACATCATCGCAAACAATATCTTTGCGGTCGAGGGCGATTTCGGCCTGCTGTGGCTGACCGGGCGGCTCATTCTCGGACTCGGGCGCGAAGTGTGGACCGGCAACATATTCTGCACCCCGTCAGGCTCGGCGGTGTGGGCATCGGGCGCGAATCCGATGATCCGCGAGGTGCGTGTCGCTGGCGTCGATTTGACCGATCCCGTCGATGGGCCGGGCTGGAAAGACTTCGCCGCGATCAAGGCCAACACCACCGCGCTTGTCGCATCGCAGGTCGATTATGCCAGCGGGTTGCAGCCGATCGATGACACCAAGACGACCGCCAGCCTGACGCAAGTCGTGGACGCCTCGTCGTTCCGCCCTGTCTTGGCGGCGGCAAAAACCAGCGGATCCGATGTCACGCTGCTGCTCCCCGATCTCGGTGCCTATCTGCCTTATCGCGGCGGACTGGCACCCGTTTGACCGAGCGTGACGGCCATCACGCATAGGAGAAAAGATATGCCGCCTGCACCGAAGCCAACGGAGCCGAAGCCGGAAGACCCGACGCCGCCGCCGCAGGTGCCGGAGCCTCAGCTCTAATGCAGCCGTGGCACTATGCCATGTTCTATGTCCTGCCGTTGCTGGCGCTTTCGAGTGTCGGCAACGGATGGGGGCGCGCGTCCGAACCCAAGTTGCGCGCGTGGGCGGTGATGTTGCTTGCCAGTGCTGCGACCTATGTCATTGAGCCGGGTGAAGCAGCGTTCAAGGTTTACGCCTACATCGATCTAATCGGCGCGCTTGCTGTTCTATCACGCCCGCGCAACATTGCAAACTGGTCTGTCGGGTTTATTTTCTCCGCAATGGCTCTAGTTGATATTTATTATGTATTTGCGGGAGGGGATGGTGTAGAGCGGTTCGTGTCATTGCAGCTTATTCTCGGCTGGCTGCAATGGGGATTGTTGCTCCTTTGGGGAACGCATGATGCTGGCCGAGGCGTTATTCATTATTTCAGCAGCGGGTCTGCTCGCAATCGTGTGGCGCAAACTGCGCGAACCGCTGGACAAGAGCCATGACCGCCGACACGCTGGCGATGATCCTTGAGGCCTTCCGGCTGACTGCCGTGATGGGCGCGGGGTATAATCTCATCCTCTTGGCTGTGAATGCGCGCCGCCTGCACCACACGACGCCGAAAATGTTTGCGGCGATCACGGGCATCATGGCGCTGGCAGTGCTGTTCGCGGGCGTCCCGAATGTCATTCTGTCGCAGGTGACGTTCATGACGCCGGAAACGGTGCTGCAACGGGAAAGCGCGGCGTTCGCTTGGGTGCTAATAGCTGCCGTCATGGCGCTGGTATCGGTGGCCAAAGCTCCGCGCCCACAGCCGGTCGGGGTTGCCTATACCATGCTGATACTCGCCAGCCTTTACGCGGCGGCGCTCAAATGATCGGTGAATCGGTAGCAGCCAAATATGCCCCACCCCTTGCCGGTGCAGCCATAGCGGTCGCGGTGCCATTGCCGTTCGACCCGGCGCTTGGCGCGGTCGTGGTGGCGGGGCTTATCATCGGCATCGTGTTTCGCGCGGGCCTGATGATCGAACGTCGCAAGGCCAAGTCCGACATTCTGCGCGACCTGTTGGTGAGCCTGATGATCGGCGGGGCCAATTTCGTTTTTGCGGTCGCCATCATCCGCCTGACCAAAGTGAGCGATCCTATCGTCGCCATCGGCATCGCTGCGACGGTGGCGATCAGCGGGGTCCGCACCGGGCAGATGGCTGTCAAATGGGTTTGGAAGCGACTGGTCGAACAAGAGGTCGCCGAACACGTCGGACAGGCAAGGCAGGAAGCGCAAAAGGAGCTGTCGCTGGGGCGGGCGATTGCGCGGGATATTGGAGACGAGACATGACCATTACACTATCGCAGCGTTCGCTTGAGCGTCTGTCCGGCGCGCATGGCGACTTGGGTAAAGTCATCAAGCGAGCGGCGGCTATCAGCGATCTGGACTTCACGGTGCTGGAAACCCTCCGCACGGTCGAACGCCAACGCCAGCTCGTTGCCAAGGGTGCGAGCAAGACCATGAAGTCGCGCCACCTTCCCGGCCCTGATGGTAAGTCGCGGGCGGTCGATATCGCCCCGATGATCGATGGCGCGGTGTCATGGGATTGGCCGCTCTACCACCGGCTCGCCAAGGTGGTGAAGCAGGCGGCGGCTGACGTTGGCGTCCCTATCGAATGGGGCGGCGACTGGCGTTCGTTCAAAGATGGGCCGCACTGGCAATTGCCGCATGGGCGCTACCCGTGACCTTCCTCTCCCGCATCGCCCGCAAGCTGCCCTTCACGCAACAGGGGCGGCAGACGCTGGTCTATCTGGTGTTCGCCGGGTGCGGCCCCGCGCTCACCTGCGTCGTGATATGGGCGATGTGGCAGTCCCTCAAGCGGACGGCGCTGTTCCCGACATTCAGCTACCTCGCGCTCATTGTCGCATCGGCGCTGCTTATCATTGTGACCGGGCTGGCGATGTTCGTCTCGATCCGCGCCGTGAAGCTTGGCCGCGATGGTTTCGAGGCGTCGGGTGGCAATGCAGACCCGATTGAGTCCGGCGATGTCGTGACCGTGGAGAAAGTGTGATGGCAGCCCTTTTCCTCCTGCTCAAAATCGGCGCTGGCAAGGCGTTCGGTTTCATCGGCGGGATCTTCAAATGGCTGTTCGCCGAATGGTATCGCCCGGTCATGCTGGCGCTGGCGTTGTTCGCGGGCTTCCAAATGTTGCGAGCTGGCAATTGGGAGGAAAAGGCGAACAGCGAAACCGCCCATGCAGACGCCATACAGGCCGCTTTCGACGAAACGGTCGAGGACTACCGCCAAGCATCGGAAGCCGCCCAGCGCGCCGCTGTGGCCAACGTAGAGCGGGTTGAAGCCGAACAGGAAAGGATCACCGAGAATGTCACGACAGACTATCGCGCTCGCATTGCTGATGCCCGCGCTCGCTATGAGCGGTTGCGCGCACAAGCCCGTTCCAATTCAGGCAGTCCCGACGCAACTGGTATGCCCAGCGCCAGCGACCCCGCCAGCGGAATTGATGGTGCCACCGAGCCGAACGGACTTTCTGACGCCGAGCGGCTAGAGGCTACCGAGATTGCGCTTAGGCTAGAGGCTTTGCAGGATTGGGTGCGGCAGACGTCCGCTGTGGTGGTGGTGCCGAACTAACCTTCACCGCCACCGCTGGACTATCACACCATGCCCTTCGCGCACCATCTGGTCACCAACATCGCGCCCATCGATAGTCACCCGGCACAACCGGCGCTGGTATCGGTCAACGCCACGGCAATGCAACACAGCGGGTCTGGCGAGCAACTGCCGCAGCCGATCGCGCGCACGGATGCCGGCGGAATGATCGCAGCCGTTGCACCGTGGCGAGCCTCTGAGTTCCGGCGCATCGAACGGGCCAGCCATAGCGACGAGGCGGATGCGGGTGCCGTCGCATAGTCTGAGGCTGTCGCCGTCATGGACCGATGCCAGGCACAGGGCGAGGGCTTCAAGCATGGTTTGCCACCCCGAACAGCGCCCACGTCCACCAGAATGCGCGAGCGCGGCGGGTCATCGATACAGCGTCGGGTAAATGTGCTTTCCGTGGCGGGTAAGCATAATCGACTGATGGCAATCCTTGCCGTCCGCACCCCGCCAGTGCAGGCCGATCCAGTATTGCCCGTCATCCATCTGCTCTAGGTGGAAATCGACCTTGCTGGCGGTCACCTCGTCAACGGTGGTGTCGTCGTTCAAGCGGACTTCGACACCTTGATCCGCATCAATGTGCTTGCCCAGCGCCCAGTCTGGTATCTTGGCCACCTACCCTCTCCTCTTCCGAATAGTTGCTGCGATGGCCGTGCAAGCCCTGCGATACATACCGTTCAAAGCGGGGTCATCACCTTCCTTCTCTGCCACCCCCGCCGCCCATTCAATCGCCCCATCCCTCTCCGCCCGCATAGCATCCAGCTCGGCGGTGAGGCGGGTGATGGTGGCGAGTAGATCGGGGACTGCCAACACCGCTTCCCTGTGCAGCGCGTCTCGGTGCGGACGATAGGTGCCAGACGGCCCGCCATAGTAGCGAACGTCATCTGCCTCTTGCGCGGCTTTCTCGCCTAGTTCGCGCAACCGCTCCACCATCGCGGCGGTGTCGGTGTCGGGGGTCATGGCGCAATGTCCCGATATGCTTGCGGGAACAGCTTGGCGAGCTTCTTGCGGATGGCGATCATCTCCATGCGCTGCGCCAGCTTTTTCATGTAAATCGGGTCCATCCTCATTCTCCTTTTTCAATCATCCCCGCCTTGGTCCTCGCTCACCATCCCGAGCGCGATGGCGAGAACGGCGCGGTTGTTCCAAATGTCGCAGAGTGCGCGGACGGCTTGCTCGCTGTTCGATGTAATCCAGCCCTGTTCCCGGCACAGCGAAAAGCGCATCTTGCCGTTGCCTTCCCCGCTCGCCAGCCTCACCACAATATCCCGCAGGCGCAATAGCTGCGCGGGGGTCGGGCTATCCGGCATGGGGGGGGTGGCCTTGTGGGCGGCGAGGGCGGCGCGAGCGGCACCCAGCGGACAATCGCCATCATGCTCGATTGGCCCGATTGGCTCACCCTCCTCGTTACTCGGTGCGCTGCTCTCGCAGAACTCGCAATAGCTGCTCTTAATCCATCCGCTCGCAATCGCCCAAGCGTCCAGTTTATCCAAAGCCTCGACCATCCCCGCGCTGGATGCGACGAGCGTTGCCAGATCATCGGCGGTATCCACGCGACCGGCCCGCCGCAGTTCGGCTTCCAGCTTGTTTAGACGGTCATTCGTCATGGGGAGTCTCCTGTTCGGTGAGGTGGTCGCCGCGCTCGCGCCGCGCAAAATCCTGATATGCAGATTCGTGAACCCAAGCCCGTTCATCCATTTGCGGGGCGAAATTGTCTTTCGCCCACTGGCGATACTCCTCGCGCTCACTGTGCGGCACCCAAGGCATCACGTTTCTCCATCATCGGGGAGGATTAGGCCGAGCGCGGCCCACGTTCCCCAGTCGATGCTAAGCGGCAAATTGTCCTCTGGCTGGTCGGTTAACCACTGCCGCCAGCCCTCTTTCGTTTTAGGCTCCAGCACCTTCCACCCGGCAGCTTCACAGGTGGCGCGGGCGGTGGGGAGATCGGGGGTAGCGAACACATGGATGATCTGTGCAGCCGCGAGATTGGCGGAGTGCAAGTCGTCTTTCCCATCGGGGTCGCCCATCCACGCTGCAAAGGCGTTCCCGGCCATTTGCCAGCATTCCAGCGCCGGTCGCAGCATTTCTTCCGCCTCCGCGTCCTCATCTTCAAACGGGTCTTGCTCGGTAAGCATTTTGGGAGCCTCATTCAGTGCGGCACATCGGGGGCAATCGCGTTCAATGGCCTCGGCTATCGGCAGCGGGGGACAGATACCCTCCCCCACCCGGTTGCAGGCAGGGCAGTCGAGGCGCTTAGCGACGCCACATTCGTAGACGTCGCAAATGCAGGCGGGCTTGGCGAGGTAGGCGATGATGTCGCCCGGACTGTCACGGTGTGTCCAGCGATTGCCGAAGCCGTAAGACCCTTTGCGAAGCCACACTGACTTGTCGTCAGCGCGCCTACCCGCCCAATCATCCGGCGACCTGTCCCCGCCCGCCCACGCCCTCCACCCGCCCTTCTCCGGCGTGTAGTGAGGCTCTGGCAGGTTGGCGGGCTTGGCGAGGCTATCGGTCATGTCAGGCTCCTTGCGCGGAGGGCGGCGGCACAGAGTGCGAGCGCGGGGGTAGCGGCGGATGACTGGATAAGCGCGCCGATTTGAGCGACACATTTCGGTGTCCCATAGTCTTTCAGCGTCCAGCAATGCCCTGCCGGAACAAGCGACACCGCCGCGTCAATCGAAGCGGTGTAGGGCTTAGTCTGGTAGACGATGCCCCACTTGGTTCCTTTCCCGCCGCCAACGTGCATCGGAAGTCTGCCAGCACCGGCAGACAGATAGCGACGGCGACCTTTGAACCAAACGACGCGCGATGTTGGGTCGGTCGAAACCAATGCCGCAATCTCCGCGTCCATCTCTCTCGACGGCCCGGTCATTGCCTCGATGCGGGCTGGGAGGTTCATGGGGTTTCCTTTGCGCGAAGGATGGCAAGGCAAATCAGGAACGGCCCGAACAAAATGGCCAACCCTTTCGCGTCACCGTTCACAATTTCAAAGCCGAACGCGATTGAGCGGGTGCTAAACGCCAGCGTCATGCCGATCACGGTGCGACCGATGCGCCGACCGTAGAATTGCCGCCATGTGCGGGGCGTCGTGAAATCGACTTGCTCCCATGCGACCCGCTCAGGTAGGGGGGTGGTTTTGGTCATGAGGGGGTGGCCTGTGTGGCCCGAAAGGTTGGACAAGCCTTCGCCCGCGCCCCTAGGGCCACCGTCAGCCCCACCAAGCGGTTGGACAACACCAAGCCCTTGATCTGCCGAAACTGCCACGCCCCTACTCAGGGAGCCATCCACCTTCTCAACCATCAGCATTTCCTTGCTTTT
>JAZKHF010000134.1:0-23332 GCA_040385545.1 Pseudomonadota bacterium | reverse complement strand
GCGCGCCGCATGTGCTGGCCAATCCGATCAGCGAGGAGATGAAGCATATGCGCCCCTCGCTGATCCCCGGGCTGGCGGCGGCGGCGCGGCGCAATGCCGATCGCGGCGCGGCGGAGATTCGCCTGTTCGAAGTCGGTCGGCGCTATCTGGCCGATGGCGAAAAGCCAACGGTCGGGATGTTGCTGGCGGGCAACGCAAGCGCGCGCGGGTGGCAGGATGGCAAGGCCAAAGGCTTCGACGCCTTTGATGCGAAAGCAGAAGTGCTGGCATTGCTGGAAGCGGCTGGTGCGCCGGTCGCCAATTTGCAGCTGACCATGAACGCCGGGCCGACCTGGCATCCGGGACGATCGGCGACGTTCGGGTTGGGCAAGGCGGTGCTCGCGGCATTCGGCGAATTGCATCCGCGCATCGCCAAGGCGCTCGACGCGCCGGCGGGGACCATCGCCGCCGAACTCTATCTCGACGCCATCCCTGCCCCACGCGGCAAGGAGCGGGCGCGCGTCGCCTTCGCGCCGCCAACGCTGCAGGCGCTGAGCCGCGATTTCGCTTTCATCGTGCCCGCCGACCTCGCTGCCGATGCCCTGGTCCGCGCCATTCGTGGTGCGGACAAGGCATTGATCACGGGCGCGCGGATCTTTGATCGCTACGAGGGGGCCGCCGGGCTGAGCCTGGCGGTCGAGGTGTCTTTGCAGCCGGTCGACAAGACGCTGACCGACGCCGAAATTGGTGAGGTTTCGGCCAGGATCGTGACGGCGGCAGCTAAGCTGGGGGCGAGTTTAAGGACTTAGCTCCTCCCTGCCGCCTTCGGCGGGGAGGTGGACGCGAAGCGGACGGAGGGGCTCTTGCTAGCCGCGGTAAGGAAGAACCCCTCCGTCAGCCTGCGGCTGCCACCTCCCCGCGCAAGGGCGCAGGAAGGAGCTTATTTGGCCAGCGCGTTGATTGCGGCGTGGACGCGCGCTTCGACCTCGGGCCGCTTCAATCCCGGCGGGATGATTTCTCCGACCTTGAAGGTGACCACACCGGGGCGCTTGATAAAGCCCTTGTGCCATAATTTGCCGACATCGTGTGACACCGGCACAACCGGAAGGCCAAGCGCCCGATACAGGCCGGCGAACCCGGGTTTCAGTGGCGGCGATTCGTCGAACGGCACCCGTGTTCCTTCCGGAAAGATGATCACCGGTCGACCGCCCGCGATCGCCGCCTTGGCCTGCGCCATCATCACCCGGAGCGCCGCCGATCCGGCCTCGCGATCGACCCCGATCGCGCCGTAGCGGAGCGTCACCCAGCCGAACAAAGGGATCACCGTCAGCTCGCGCTTCATCACCACCACCGGCGAGCGCGCGAAATGGAGCGTATCGACCGCTTCCATCATTGAGCTGTGCTTGACCGCGATCAGATAGGCGCCGTCGGGGATTGCGCCGTCCCACACCTTGCGGATGTTCAGCACGTTGCGCACCAGCCAGTGATGATAGGCCGACCAGGCGTGGACCACCGCCTGCACCGGGCGCGTGCCGATCGGCGAGACCAGGATCACGCCGAGGACGTAGAACAGGGTGCCGGGATAGAAAAGCAGTGCAAACAGCGCCGAGCGGATTGCGTCCATCAGATGTCGAGCCATACCGCCAGGCGGCGAAGCAGATATTTGTTATATTCGGCGAACAGGGTCATGAAATTTGGTTCGCTCTTCACCGCATCCTGGACGATGTTCACCTTGCCATTGAGCTGCCGATCGAACTCATAGGCGGCGCGGCGCATGTGCCAATCGCTGGTGATGAGCCGCGCGGTGCGATAGTTCTTTTTCTCGAGCCAGCGCCGCGCTTCCTCGGCATTGGAACGGGTGTCGACTGATTCGGAGCCGAGATCGACACAGCATTGCAGCAATCTGCGGCGGCCCTGCAGTCGCCGGACGAGATCGTCCTTGGTCACTGCCGGGTCGGCCCCGGCAATCAGCAGGCGCTTGCCTTTTCGGTCCGCGAGCACCTCCACCGCGCGCTCGATCCGTCCTTCGCCGCCGGTAATGACGACGATGGCGTCGGTTGGTTTGACGTCATCGGACGCGGGCGACGCCAGCGAGACGCCGAACAGCAGGAAGCCGAGCGCGTACAGGATTAGCAGCAGCGAGCCGAAGCGGACGATCACAAATCAAACCCCGTCACAGACTGGCCCTCAGGGCGTTGAGGACGGCGGTCCGTGCGACGATGGTGGCGAGGATCGTTCCCAGAAGCGGCAGCAGCGCGAGCAGCACAATGTCGCGCAAGGCCAGCAGTGGTCCGCCGGTCAGATCGGCAAGCCAGGTCGATCCGCCGCCGGCAATCAGCAGCAGCACCGCTCCGGCGGCTACGGCACCAACGGTGCCGCCGGTCAACGCGTCGAGTGCGATCTTGCGCTGGAACAGGCGGGCGACCTGATCGTCGGTCGCGCCAATGCCATGCATCACCTCGATCGTCGAGCGGTGCGTGTCGAGCGTTCCGCGGGCAGCGAGAACGACGGCGGCGGCCGTCGCCAGCGCGATCAGCACCACCAGGGTCAGCGCCAGCCAGCCGAGCGCGCGAACCGCGCCAAGTACCGGGCCAAGGCTGTCCTTATGCGCCACGAAACGCGCGCCCGGGACTTGGCGTTCGATGCTCGCGGCGATCTGTGCCACTTGTGCATCGGCGGCCAGATCGACGTCGATAATTGCCGGCAGCGGAAGGTCGGCCGCCGCACCGGTCGGCCCGAGCCAGCGCGTCAGTATCTTGCGCATCTCGTCTTCGCTGACGGGGCGGATCGCGGTGACGCCGGGCATGGCGCGGAGCAGGACCTGCGCGCGTCCGGCCTTGACCGCGCCGTCGGCGATCTCGACCGAATAGCGATTATCGACCCCGGCCGCGACCAGCCGGGCGGAATTGGCCAGCGCCAGCCCGGCTGCGCCAATCACCACCATGACGAACATCATGATCGCGATGACATAGGGTGTCGGTCCCTCCAGCCGGCCGCCGGGGATGAGGCGGCGTTCGGCCGGCGATGCAGCGAGGAAGCCGATCATCCGGCCATCTCCTTCGCTTCACGCGGCGGATTCTTGAGCAGGCCAGTAGGATCGACCATCGCGCCATTGTCGAGCCGGAGCATCTGCGCCTCGGGCGTTGCGGCGATCAGCGACAGATCATGGGTGGCAACGATGATTGTCGTGCCCAGCCGGTTGAGCGCGGTCAGCAGATGAAGGATCCGGCGCGCCATTTCGGCATCGACGTTGCCGGTCGGTTCGTCGGCAACCAGCAGTTCGGGACGCGCGATGACGGCCCGCGCGATCGCCAGGCGTTGCTGTTCCCCGCCTGAAAGGGTCGGCGGACGCGCGCTGGCGCGGTCGGCGAGGCCGACCCAGGCCAGCATCTCGCGCACCGGGCCTTCGACGTCGATCCCGTCATGGCCGGCGATACGCAGCGGAAGGGCGACATTGTCGAACGCCGACAAGTGCCGGATCAGCCGGAAATCCTGGTAAATGACCCCGATCCGGCGACGAAACGCCGGCATCGATGAACGGTCCGCGTCGGCAAGTTCTTCATCGAACAGGCGGATCCGCCCGCGCGTCGGGCGCTGGGCGAGATACAGCAGTTTCAGCAGGGACGTCTTCCCCGCCCCCGACGGACCGGTGAGAAAATAGAAACCGCCGCGCGTGAGATGGAAATCGAGGTCGCGCAGCACTTCGGCCCCCGTGCCGTAGCGCAGGCCAACGGAATCGAATTCGACGACGGTCGACAGTCTGAAGCACCCCTAAGCCGGTTCCCATCGCCTTCACTGACACAGGGACGCCCGCCTTGCCAATGGCGGCGTCATGCTGTTACCGAACAATGACGTTTTGCGCAGAAGGATTGTCGAGCCGCCATGATCCTGACCTGTCCGGCCTGCAGCACCAAATATGTCGTCAAGGATGGCGCCATTCCGCCCGCCGGGCGACAGGTGCGCTGTGCGTCGTGCAAACATAGCTGGCACCAGGATCCGGAAGAAAGCGCGGTCCAGCCGTCGCAAGCCGACGAAGGGGTGCCCGATCCGCAGCCCGCGCCAGATCCCGAGATCCAGGTTGCCGAGAGTGCGGCGGCGATCGTCGAACCGCCGTTCTTCCCGACCACCGATACACCGAACCCGCTCGACCAGATCGTCGCCGATGTGCAGCCCAGGGGCGTGCCGCCGCTGACGGCCGACCGCCAGTGGCAACGGATCGAGCCCGCGAGTGCCTGGGACGACCCCGTGGACCCGGTCGAAGCACCCGCTCCCGCTCCACCGCAACCCGAACAACCCGCGGAGGAGTTCGAGCCGTTTTACGATCATGAGCCGATCGAGCAGCTCAGGCGCAAATGGCCGCTCGTGTTGCTGCTCGTGATAATGGTTGCGCTTGCGGCAATCGCCTTCTGGTTCTTCGCCCCGGCCGAATTGCGCGCCCGCGCCGGCCTCGCCTCGGCGAAGGAATCGCAACTCTATGCCGTGGTCAACACCGGCGACTATCAGCGGCTGGCGAGTGGCAATAATCTGTTCACCGTCAGCGGCCGGATCGTCAATTCGACCGATAGTCGGCAGCCGGTGCCGCCGATCCGTGCCGAACTGCTCGACAAGAGCAAGCAGCGCGTGATCCACCGCTGGACGATCTCGCCGCCCACCAATTCGCTCGACATCAATAAGAGCGCGAGCTTCAATAGCGCCGAAGTCGATGTTCCGGAGGGCGGGGAGTTCATCCGCATCCGCTTGGGCGGACCGGCCTAGCTTCCCTTCATTCGAATTCGATCAAATAGGCAGGGCGGCGCTGGCCATCCTCGATGTGCACCGATGCCTTGATCATCCGCGCCTTCGCTGAGGGGCCAAGATGGACGCGCGCGCCCGCCACGATGCGGACCGTGGCGCGGGCAGGCATCAGCGCGCCAGCTGGGCGCAGGGCGGGCTGAGCCATCGCGGCAAGGGCGAGGAGAAGGAACGCCATCTCACTGGCCTAGTCCTTGCGTTTGTCATGGTAAACGGCGCGTTTACCACTGTCCCGCGCCGGGACGGCGGCAAAGCCGTTGCGCGCGCCCAACCGACTTGCTAGAGGCCGCGCCTTGCCAGGGACGGCGGGGGCATTTCCCGCCGTTTTTCACGGATGCGGTCGTGGCGGAACTGGTAGACGCGCAACGTTGAGGTCGTTGTGGCCGAAAGGCCGTGGAAGTTCGAGTCTTCTCGACCGCACCAAATTCCCCTGGCGGCTATTAGCGATACTGGTTCGCAATAGCGCCAGGGTGATCCTCCCCTACCTCAATGTCGTGCCAGACGACTCCGTCGCGATCGAAATTCCCGCAATTTCAGGCATTTTCGTAACGCGCGCGGCGCCTAGCCGAGCGGTAGGCGCATCCGCGTCGATCGATGCCGACAGGCCGAGCCCTACCGCGACGCGGGCGATCCGCGCACTTTCGGCGGAAACGCGCACCGTATATTTCCCGTAGGCGACCCGCTCGAACAGGAAGAAACCGTCATAATCGGTGCGGGTGGTCGCGACGACCTTGCCCCCGGCATCGACCAGCTCGAGCTCGAGCCCCTCAAAGCCCTCCCCGCCGTCTTTTACCACCGCGCCTTCGATATCGCCCGCCCCGACCAGCGCAATTTCGACATCGGCGGCAATGCCCGGGCGCGGCGTGACGACCTGCAATGCCTGACGCGGGGTCAAGGTCGGATCGCCAAGACTGGAGGTGTCGACGCCGACCGTAACGGGCACGTAGTTTGTGAGACCGGCGACCAGCACCGTGCCTTGCGCATCGGTCGCGCGCTCCGACAGGCGCGATCCGGTGGTCACCAGAGCACCCTTCTCGACCGGCTCACCCAGATCGCGACGCCCATTGTCGTTGATATCGCGGAACACTGTCGCACGCACCGCGCCGGCGCTGGCAAGTTGTTGTCGCGACAGGCCCAGACCGCGGCGGCTCGAATCGAGCGAGAAATTGAGGTTGAACCCGACTGCCAGCGAACCGTCGCTGGCCGCTTCCCCGGTCAGCGCCATCGCCATCGTGTCGAAGCGCCGAATATGGGTCACTCGCGCGCGGCCCAGGCGAGATTGGGCATCATAGGCGACCGCACCCTCGAAGTCCGCTTTTTCGGATGCCGACCAGTAAGCCGACAATTCGGCGCTTCTGAACCGACTGTCGGGTGAAATCCGCCACACGCCCAATCCGCGAACGCGCACCGCGCCGATCCGGCCCGATGCGATCATCGATCCTTCGATTTCGGCGGGCGGCGCCGGCCCGCCTTCAATCCACTGGCGTCGGTATCGTAGGTCTCCGGCCAGATTGAAGCGATTGATATGACTGGATAATCGTGCAGCGGCTTCAAGTTGCCGAGTGCCGTCGCCGCGCTCCAGATAGCGCACATCGCCATGCACCGGCACGAGTGCGCGGCCGATCTTGAGCGGCACATCCACGGCCAGGCGACCTTCGCGCACGGTCTGTCGGTCGAGCCCGGCAAGCCGGAAATCCTTTGCCCAGATCGCCTCTGCGCTGACATTGACCGCGCCGAACTTGCCAAGCATCTGCGCCCGCGCCGCAATCCCGCCCTTGTCGTCGCGCGCCACCGCCACTTCAACCAGCGCCGCGCCGACAGAGCGTCGCACCGTCCCTTCGACATAGGTCAGTCGCTCGTCGGTCAGCTGCAATGCCTGCACGGTCACCCCAACCGAAGTTTTCTGGTCGATCCCATGCGCGAGCGCGAGCGTCGCCTGTGCCCGCGGCAGGTTGGGATCGTCCGGCCGGTTGTAGAAATTGACCAGATCCCGACCGGGCTGGTTGACCCCGGCCCAATACCAGGTCTCGCCGGGCGGGACGTTCTCCTGCCCGACATTGACCATTTCGCTTCGAGTGCGGACCTGACCCTGTGGACCATAGATCACGATGTCGATGCGATTTTCGCCATAGAGCAGCTGGACATCCTCGAACCGGTAACGCTGGTCGCCGCTGGTCTGGGCAAAGCCGAGCAATTGCCCGTTGCGATAGATTTCCGCTTCCCAGCCGACCGGCAATTCGCCTTCGAAGCGGGTGCGGTCGAAGCTGGATGGCGTGAACAACGGCTGATTGGTGACCGCGACCCCGCGCCCGTTGGCGCCCGCGCCGAGCAAGCGGCTATTGTGCGCCGACACGTCGCCAAATTCGAAATGGGTGGCGTTGAGCGGACCCAGCAGCCCGCCCTCGGGGTCCGAGCGGAAGGCGCGAAAGCGAACCGACTGCGGCTTGCCCTTGTCGTCGGTCGAGGCCTGCGCATTGTAAGACAATTGCGCCACTTCGCCGGCGGCATAGACGGCGGCTCGGCGATCGATCTTGGTCCCGTCCGACGCACGATAGGTGACCCCGCCGCTGACCACGAAGTCGAGCGCCGGCGCGCGCCACATGCGGTAGGGCAGGCGAACCTGTGGCAGCGCCTTCAGGTCCAGCGCGGCATTTTTCTGAAGCTGGGCGGCGCGGCGGCGGCGCTCGGCGGCCAGCTCGACCGGCAATTTCGCCTCGGATTCAAGCACCAGCGCCGATCCATTGGTCTTCGGCAGAACCTTGATCCCGAACCAGCGACCGAGCGCGGCCGAATCGACGCACCAGCCCTCGGGCACGTCGCGCACCCAGCTTTTGGCGAGCGTTTCCGTCTGCGCACCATAGCGAATTTGGCCCGACCGTCGGTCAATCGCGATCTTGTACGATTCCTTGAACGCCCAGCCGCTGGCGCTATTCGATTCCAGATCGATCTTCATCGGAACGTCGATGGCGGTCAGGAAATCACCCAGCACGATGCAAGTGCCACTCGGCGTGGCATAAGCGCGCACGCCGTCGCCGAGCCTTTGCTGACGGATATTGACGTCGAGCAGGAACTGATCGTCGGGGTCGGCGGTCCAGCCGTCACTGGCAGATGACGAGGCCAGACCGCTGAGCGCGGGCGCACCGAAGGCACCAGCCGAAGCCAGCGCCATCCATGCGAGCGCGGACCGCCCCCATTTGCCGATCATGCGCATGATGCGCTGTGCCCCGCCCCCCGGCTCGCCCTAGCGAAGCACGGTGCGGGTTTCGGCCAAGGCCACGGGACCGCTGTCGGTCGATTCGACGAAATCGACCGTCACTGGCCCTGCGGCGGACGCCGCGAGATCGGGATTGATCGGAATCACCATGTGGCGCGTGCCGACTTCGGTATAGATGGCGACCCCGCGCTGGATGGCGATCGGATCCTTGATCCCCGCCTTGAACACGCGGACATCGCCGAACACCGAGCGATCGCCGGCACGGGTCAGGTCGAGCGAGACGGCCGGCTTGCCGTTGGCCTGGGTCATCGCGACATTGGCAATCCCGACCTTGGCGGTGAGATTGCCCATGCGTACCACCACCGGGATGGTGACCCCGTAAATCGGGATCAGCTCGAACGACACGCCTTTCACCTGCTGCGGCGGCGCTACCGGGCGCGGTGGCGGGACTGCGCGGAACAGCAAATGCGCGCGATACTCGCCATCGGCGAGCCCGGCCGGCGCACGCGCAGCGATGCGGATGGTCTGCGGCTGGTTGGGGGCGATGGTGACGCGGCGCGGGGCGTAGAGAATCATGTTGCGCGAGATATTCTCGCGATCATTGGCTTCGGTGACATCTTCCAGGCTGCCGTCGGGCTTCATCCGGCGAAGCTCGACCGAGACGCGATAGGTCGCGACATCGTCGCCGATGTTGCTCAGCACGATCTCCGTGCCGCGCGATCCGTTGAGCACGATCCGGGTCGGCGCGACCAGCAGATCGCCAACCCCCGCCTGGGCGGTCGGCGTTGCGAACAACGCCAGGGGCAGGGCGAAAGCGGTGAGCAGGCGGCGGGAAACATGCATCGATCAAACTCCACTAGGTCCGTTTCGGAGGAGAATGGTCGGAAATGGTTACTTTACCGCTAACCATGGGCACTTACCCGCGGTGAACCCAGCCCGGACGGCACTGACGCAGCAAAAAGGGCCGCCGGACGAACCGGCGACCCCTCTGGTCTATCACCCCGGCGTACCGAAGCGACGTGCTAAGCTATTGAAACAGCTTATTGATAATCGACCTGCACGTTGACGGTGCCCGAATAGACGCCATCGGTCGTGGCGGAGCCGATGACGATCGAGCCGCCGATCTCAAAAAACGCACCGGGCGCGCCCGAGTTACCAAGCGTCAAATCGGCGGCGCCCAGCGGGGTCATCGACAAGGTGGTGCCGTCATTGGCATTGGTCAGGTCGCTCGCGGTCTTGATGATCGTGACCACCTGGCCCTGCGTGCCGCGAACATTGTATGTCGGAACGCTGGTCGTGCCCGAGCAAGTCACTTGGACATTGTCGCCGCAGGTCAGCGCGTTGGCGCTGCTCAGCGAGATCGTCTGGTCGCTGGTCACGTTGACCATCACGACGGTCCCGAAGTTCAGCGAACCGGTCGAGGTCAGCGTCAGCGGCTTGATGATCCGCGCTGTCGCCGACGGCGGAGCGCCGGTCACGCCAACCGGAGCGGCCAGCGCCGGCGTCGTGGCGAGAACGGTCGCGGCCAGCGCCGCCAATTTCACAAACTTGTTCATAATCAAATCCCCACTTGGTCAAATCCGAGCGGCGCCCGGACAACCGGCCAACCGTGATGTCGTCATTAACCGCGACCGCTTACGGCTTTGCTCAACACCATGGTTAACGGACCGTTTGGAATTGGTCCGGATTGGAGGCGTCTCTCAGAGATAGTCGACCGTGATCGGGATATCGCCGCGATAATCGCCTTCCACCTCACCGGAAATTTCCAGCGCGCCACCGAATCGGAATTGGAGGTTTCCTTGCGAATCAAGCCGTGCAGCGCTCGGAACATCGCTGGTCAGCGCGCGAACGCGGATGGAATTGCCGGTCAGCCCATGAAGCAGGATAGAGTCGGGGAAACCGATTCGCACCAGTCTTCCCGGCTCCCCGCGCACGATCACGCTTCCCACCATCGAGCGGCCGCCCATCGCCCCGACCGAGCCGCTGGTCGAACTTGACCCGTCCGGCGCGATACGCGCCACGCCGGTCCCGCCCGAATCGATCAGGATCACCTGATCGAAGTCGAGCCGCGCCTGAACTTCCAGGCGGATCGGGGTGGCGGTGCCCGGCTGATCAGCCACGGTGGTTGGGCTGGCGCACAGGCGGCACTGCGCCGGCGCGGTGCCGGGCATGGTGATGGCCCCGACAAACAGGGCAATTGGCGACAACAGGGCGAAACGCGGGCCCGACATGCGCACCGTCCTAACGGCAGGGCATGAAAAGATGGTTAAGCAGCGCTTCACGATTTCCAGCGCACCAGCGGCACCCATGCCGAGGCGGAAAACACGGACTCTTGCCGCGACCCCGGCTTCTTCCTATCGCTTGAGACCGAATGGCTAGCGCTCCTTCCAAATCGATCGGCACCTGGCTGAAGATCATCTTCAAATATGGTCTCGCCGTGGCTGGCCTTGGCCTGCTCGCGCTGATCGTCGCGGTTGGCGTGGCGATGGCATCCCTGCCCGATTATGACGAGCTGGCGCAGCGCGACGACCTTGGCCAGATGATCCGTGTTCGCGCCGCCGACGGCACCGTGCTGGTGACGATGGGACCGAGCTTCGGCAAATGGCTGCCCTACGACCAGATTCCAGCGACGATGCGCGCGGCCATGATCTCGGTCGAGGACAAGCGCTTCCGCTGGCATCTCGGGGTCGATCCGATCGGCATGGCGCGATCGGTCAAGGTCAGGTTAGACAGCGGTTCGTGGAGGCAGGGCGGGTCGACCATCACCCAGCAACTGGCGCGCAACATCTTTCTGACAAACAGCCGCACCTTCGGTCGGAAGGTCAAGGAAGGCGTGCTGGCCCTCGCGCTGGAGCGCAAGTTCAGCAAGGACCAGATTCTCGAGCTATACCTCAACCGCGTCTATTTCGGCGGCGGCGCTTACGGCATCGATGCCGCAAGCCGTACCTTTTATGGCCACGGGGCCGAGAATCTCAGCCTTGGCGAAGCGGCGATCATTGCCGGACTGGTCAAGGCGCCGTCGAATTACTCGCCAACCGCCGACGTCGATGCCGCCCGAGGCCGCGCCGGGGTGGTGGTCAATTCGATGATCGAAAATGGCTTCCTGTCGCCGGGAGTCGAAGTCGATGCGGCCCAGATCCGCGTGCAGCCCGCCGCCAAGCAGAATAGCGCGCGCTATTTCACCGATTGGGCACTTCCCCAGCTCGATACGCTGATCGACGAAACATCGGAGCCGATCGACGTGTGGACCACGCTCGATCCGCGTATGCAGCTTGCCGCTGATCGTGCAATCAACGCCAATGCCCCACGCGGCGCACAGGGGGCACTCGTCTCGCTCGATCGCGACGGTGCGGTTCGGGCAATGATCGGCGGCCGCGACTATGTCACGTCGCTCTACAATCGCGCGACCCAGGCCGAGCGCCAACCGGGATCGGCGTTCAAATTATTCGTCTACCTCGCCGCGCTCGAAGCGGGGCGAAAGCCGACCGACATGGTGGTCGACGCGCCGATTACGGTCGATGGCTGGACCCCGCGCAACTCGACCCGCACCTTTGCCGGCCCGGTATCGCTCCGCGAGGCATTCTCGCGGTCGATCAATACGATCAGCGCGAAGATCGGGTCGGAACTTGGCTTCGGCACGATTGCCGACATGGCCCGGCGGTTCGGGGTGGGCACCAATTTGTCGACCTATCCGTCGATGGTGCTGGGCACCAGCGACGTGCGGCTGATCGACATGACCCGCGCCTTCGCGTCGGTTGGCAATCGCGGCGTGTCGGTGATGCCCTATGCGATCACCAAGGTCGTGTCCGCCGACGGCCGCCTGCTGTATAGCCACGAACGCAGCGAAGAACGCGTGCTGGTCGCACCGTGGGTCGCGGCGGGGATGACGGACCTGCTGCAGTCGGCGGTTCTCAGCGGCACCGGACGCGCCGCCAACATCGGGCGTCCGGTGGCGGGCAAGACGGGCACCACTTCGTCCAACAAGGACGGCTGGTTCATCGGTTTTTCGAGTGGGCTGACCACCGGCGTGTGGATGGGTCGAGACGATGCCAAGGCCGTCTCCGGTCTGCAGGGCGGCACCGCCCCGGCGCGCGCCTTCGCCAGTTTCATGAAAGTCGCGGTGGCCGGCCGCCCGGTGCAGAATTTCGAAACCGATGTGCCGCTACCCGACTGGCAACTGGAACCCGATGAAGAAGTCTGGGGCCTGCCCTACGAAGAAGGCACGATGGCACCGCTCGTCGACGAAAACGGCAATCCGATCGATCCGCAACCGGTGGAAACGATTGGACCTTCGACTGCCGTCACCGCACCCGGCGGTCCCGACCAGTCCGAGCTCGACCGGATTTTCGCCAGTCCGCCACCGCCTCGCCAACAGCAGCCGGCCCCGCGACCGGCCCCGCCGCCGCGGTCAGAGCCCGCGCCCGACCCGCTTGAGCCGCGGCCCGACCAGCCGTAGCGTCGCTCGCGCCGCATCGACGTCCCCGTCGAACAAACTGGCTTCCAGCGCTTTGAACGCGGGGCCGTGGTTCATGTGAATGCGGTGGGCGACTTCATGAGCTACAACCCAGCGGAGCACCTCCGGCGGCGCCAGGATCAGCCTCCAATTATAGCGGATCGCGCCCGACGCGGAGCAGCTTCCCCAGCGCGACGAAGCATCGCCAACCGCGACCGACTTGATCGTGACGCCGGCCTTGGCCGCAATCGCCGCGGTTTCCTCCGACAGGGTCTCGCGGGCACGCTGCCTGAGCCAGGAAAGGATTCGCCGTTCGAAGCCATCGCGCGGACCGCCGCAGATCAGCCGGGCGTCACTATGCCGGACCAGGCGCGACTTTTCGCAGTCCAGGACGAGCAATGTCTCGACCCCGGTAAACGGGATCGTCCCGCCCGGAGCGATCGGATCGCCGGGGGGCAGTTTTGCGAGCTCGAGATCGACCCACTGTCGCTGCCCGACCGCCCAGTCGATCGCAGCCTTGCGGCTGGATCGCGGCGGGCATGTCAGCAGCAATTGACGCTTCTCCGGATCGAGCCGGAGCCGGAGCCGTCGAGCCCGGGGGTGGGATCGGATGGCAATCGGCCATGGCAGACCGGGATGGTCCAGCGTCGCTTCAGAGCGGGCGATCGACAAGGTGCCACTCCAGTTCGCCCGCATCCACCTCGCTAACCGTCCAGCCGCGTGTCGATTCGCCCGCATCGTGCACCGTTTCGCGGCTTCCCGAGATCAGATAATGCCAGGCCTTGAGCGGCTCGTCGGCCGCGCGGAGGCGATAGGCGCAGGTCGACGGAAGCCATTCCAGCCCTTCCAGCTTGCCCGTCGTCAATTGCACGCAATCGTCGACCAGAGATTTCCGCATCAAATAATTGCCGCATTGCCCGCTTCGCCGATCGAGCAGCTTGCACGCGACGTTGGTCGCGTGCAGCTCGCCCGTCTCCTCATCCTCAAGCTTGTGCAGGCAGCAGCGGCCACAGCCGTCGCACAGGGCCTCCCACTGTCCGCGGTCGAGGCTGGCGAGGGGTTTTTCCCAAAAAGGTTTGTCTCCGTTCATCGGCGGTGTAGCCATGGGCGGGCAAGAGCGGCGGATCAAGGCCGCCGCACGCTGGCCTGACCATTTCGAGGATGCCGAACGAATGAACGTGTCGAAATTGCTGATCGCTGGGCTGGGCGGGCTGATGCTGGCGGCGGGACCGCTCGCCGCCCAGGGGCGCCTCACGCCAAACGGCGAACAGTTGCTCAAGGCCCTGCGCGAGAACGAAGGGAGTAAGGCCCTTGCCTTGATCGAAAAGAGCGGGTCGAGCCTGGTCAATCATCGCGGCATCGATGGGTCGACCCCGCTCCACGTCGCCACCGCCAAGCGCAACAGTTACTGGGTGAGTTACCTGCTCCAGAAGGGAGCCGACAAGAATACCGGCGACCGCAATGGCGATACACCGCTGATCCTGGCGGCGCGTAACGGCTATGGCGAAGGGGTCGCCCAATTGCTTCGCGCTCGGGCCGACATCGGCCGGTCCAACCGCATCGGCGAAACGGCACTGATCGTGGCGGTCCAGCAGCGGCATGCCCCGATCGTCAGCACGTTGCTCAAGCTTGGCGCCGATCCCGACAAGCGCGATCACACCGGCTATTCGGCGCGCGAGCATGCCCAACGCGATACGCGAACGCGCGAGATGCTGCGGCTGATCGAAACGACAAAATCGCGAGCGTCGCAAATAGCGCCCGCGAAACCCTAGGAGCCGAAACCCAGCGTTGGATCGATCTGCGCCGACAGCCGACGTGCGGCGCGGCGCGCGAAGTTGAGCCATTCCGCCTTTCGCCGTGCGTGGCTCAACGGACGGAGCGCCGCTTCGCGCATGATCGCGGCATCATAGCGATCCGCGACCAGCAGCCCGGCTTCATCGGGAAGGAAATGCGCCTGTTCCAGAAGCCCGCACAGCGCCTTTGGCACCGCCCAGTAAAAGCGGTCGCAATAGTCAAGATAATCGCGCCACTTCAAATCCCCCATCAGATCCGCTCGGCTGACCTTGATCTCTACGATCGTCAGCTGCCCCTTGGGATCGATCGCCACCAGGTCGGCGCGGCGTCCGTTGGGCAGCGGCACCTCGCACATCGCGAACCAGTCACGTCGGCAAAACAGCCGGGTCACGCCACGCGCCACCTCAGCCGCAATAGGGGACTGATCGACGAAACAATCGGGAATCGGAGCGGCGTGGTTCACCGCTTCCGATTAGAACGATTCAAGAACGAGGGAAAGTCTTCTAGCGGTAGAAGATGTGGTTGCCGACGCTTCCCACGCGGCTGAGGCGCCACCTCGGTGACACGCGCTTGGCGTGGAAGAACAAGGCGCCGGGGACCGAAGACTTGTGCAATTGCTGATCGACGATCTTCGCCACCGCGACCGCATTGTGCCACTGGCGCGTCGCCCGGGCCGGCTGCTTGTACGACTTGCCGCGGACAAAGCTGAACTGGCCACGCTGGAACAGGACGCCGCAATAGGTTGAGGCGAAACGACCCGAATTGGCGCGATCGGCAATCACATGGCCGACCGCAAGCTGGCCCGCCAGCGGCTCGCTCTTGGATTCATAATAGATGCCGACGGCGAGACATTCGAGTTCCCGGCTGCCGGGGTCGCTACCGCGCAACGCCGCAACCTTGGATGCGAGATCACCAGTAGGGCGTGGCGTGTCGACGACTGGCGCTTCGTCGGAGGATTCGGGGGTTTCTTCGCTCTCGGCCACGGGGGCGAGCGGGTCGGTTGCGGACAGATTGGGAAGCTTCACGCTGGCCGGGATCACCTGCTGCACGGTTTCCGTCGGGATGGCGCTGCTATTGCCGAAAATCAGGGGTTCGGGGACTTGGAATGCCTGGGCCGGGGCGACCGTCATGGCGGTCAAGCCAGCGAGGACCAGAGCGGTAGAGCGAACGGTAAACGTCATTTGATCTTTAACATGTGCGGCGAACGATCCGTGATGCCCGGGCCCTTTTGAGCCTCTGTCGCGCCTTGGATCGTGCCCCGTCTGCGTGGCGGCTGCCGGCCGATTTGCCGTGCAAGAACGCCCTTCGCTCTTCTGTTGCCCCCGCTTTCGGCGGTAAAGATTACCCGATCAAGGCGAAGCGATCGTTTCAGCGATGAATCGTTCCGCATCCGCGACGTCCAGTTCGATCTGCCAGCAATCCGGATCAAATCGACCGCTTTTATTGAGCGATTCGTGGAACTTTTCCGTCGTTGCGTCGTTGGCGCGCATCGTCACCGTCCAGCGATAGTCGAAATCGGCAGTCATTCGTCGCTCGATCAGGGCGACCGGATGGCCACGGCTCGCGACCATCAGGATCAGGGCACCGCGGTCGGCGTCACCGCGTTTGACGATTGCCGCGAAACCGCCAGCGCTTTCGACCTGGCGAACCAGGGCACTCGCTTCGAGTTTCGCGGGGAGGCGGTCGCTCACGCCGCGCGATAACCGTCGAGCCCGGACAAGGCGATGTGCGAACGGAGGAACGTGCCCGTCCCGCGCGCGCATTCCTCGCCATCGGCATCGACGATCCGCGCCTCGGCAATGAAGACGCGTCGTTTGCCGCTGATCCATTTGCCCTCGGCAACCATGGGTCCTTCGCGCATCGGGCGCGTGAAGTGCAGGTTGAACGCGGTGGTGAGCAGGAAACGGTCGGTGACCAGCCCGTTGGCGGCATAGAAAGCGGCGTCGTCCAGCATCTTGAAATAAAGCGTGCCATGCGCCGCACCAGCGGCATGAAAGGCCGCCGATGTGACGTTGAATTCAATCCGCGACTGACCGGCCTCCAGCAGCGTCAGTCGCGATTCGAACAGGCGATTGACCGGTGCCGAATCGTATAGCGTTTCGAGCCCGCGCAGATGCGCTGCCGCTCCTCCAACGGGAACGTCAGGCGGCATCGCGCTCGTCGGCAGACATCAGCACGGCGGCCAGCGCATCGCGGCTCCGCGCCCCACGCATCTTTTCCAGCGTGGCGCCATTGCGGACTGCCCGGCTGACCGCCGCCAGCGCTTTCAGATGCGCCGCGCCGGCGTCGGGCGGGGAAAGCAGGAGAAAGGCGAAATCGACCGGCAATTCGTCGATTGCCTTGTAATCGATCGGCTCGGCCAGTCGCACCAGCATGGCATAGATATTGGTCAGCCCCTCGACCTTGCCGTGGGGAATGGCGACGCCATTGCCAAAGCCGGTCGATCCAAGCTTCTCGCGATCCAGGATCGAATCCACGATCACCGCCGGGTCGATGCCCAGGCGAGCGCCGGCGGTCTGTCCAAGCTGCTGGAGCAGTTGCCGCTTGTTACCGACGGCCAGGCCGACCCGGATCGAGTCGAAATCGAGGAGTTCAGTGAGCCGCATTGGACTGCTTTCAACAAATGGACAGGCGGGTACGCGCCTATGCGTCCGGTTACAGGGCGATCAGCGGGATGTCATTACGCTTGCGGTTCGACCCAGCCGATCGTGCCATCGTCCCGTCGATAGACCATGTTGAACGCCCCGCTGGCCAGATTCTTGAACATCAGCGCATTGGTATTGCGCAGGTCCAGCATCATGACCGCGTCGGACACGGTGGCGGCGGGGATATCGACCTTGGTCTCCGCGATGACCGGCGGGCTCATCGGTGGCTCTTCGCTCGCCTGCGGTGCGGCGAAAATCGTGTAGCCGGCGTCTTCGACCAGATCGGGCCCGCCGATCGGCTGCTCGGCGCCATTGCCCTTGTGATTACGGAGCCGACTGACGTAGCGACTGAGTTGACGCTCGATCTTGTCGGCGGCTCCCTCGAACGCGATGTGCGCGTCGGGCGCGCGATTGGACGCTTTCAGCACCACGCCTTGGGCAACGGGGGCAACGATGTCGCAAGTGAAGTCGTCGTGCGGGCCGCGTCCGAAGGTTACGCTGGCCGAAGCAGCGCGATCGAAATAGCGGCTGGTGATGGCCCCGACCCGCTCATTGACATGCGCTTGCAGCGCCTCCCCGGTTTCGACCTGGTGGCCGGCGACCCGAACGTTCACGGACATTCCTTTCAATCACGCGCTGGCGGGCACATCGCCTGAAGTCGGAGCAAGAAAGCGCTCCCACAGAGGATTGGCCAGTGCGGCAATAAAGCGCCGGTGGCGTTCGCGTTCCGCATCCGACGCGAAATGAGGTCGCGGCGCCCGAAACAAGCGCTCGGGCGCGGGGGATGTCGCGGTCGAGTCGGTCGCACCCGATTCGTCGATCAGGGTCAGCCCGATCTGCCGTCCGCCGGTCAGCTCGACATAGACCTGCGCCAGCAATTGCGCGTCGAGCAGGGCGCCATGCTTGACCCGGTGCGATCGATCGACCCCGAAGCGGGTGCACAAGGCATCAAGGCTGTGCTTGGCGCCGGGATGACGCGATCGGGCCAGCACCAGGGTGCAGATCATTCGGCTGAGGCAGACCGGATCGCGGCTGCAGCGTTGCAGTTCGGCATTGAGAAAGCCGAAGTCGAAGCTCGCATTATGGGCGATCAGCGGCGCATCGCCGACAAATTCCAGCAGTTGCTCGACGGTGTCGACGAACATCGGCTTGTCGGACAAAAAGGTGTTGCTGAGCCCGTGGACCGCCTCGGCTTCGCTCGGCATCGGGCGCTCGGGATTGAAATAAGCATGGAACGTGCGGCCGGTTTCGACCCGGTTGATCATCTCGACGCAGCCGATCTCGACCATCCGGTCGCCCCCCGCCGGACTCAATCCGGTGGTTTCGGTGTCGAATATGATTTCCCGCATGGGGCTATTATCGCGCTGCTTGGAGCCCGAGGCAAGCAATGATCCGGTCCACCTGCGCGCGTGTCTCGGTCAGGCTGCCACCAGTGTCGATGACGAAATCGGCGCCTGCTCGCTTCGTCGCATCGGGCGTTTGGCGGGCGATGATCTGGTCGAATTTGGCGGGGTTCATGCCTGGCCGGTGGAGCACTCGGCGGCGTTGTATGTCGGCTGGGGCCGAAACCACGACCAGCTTGTCGAAGGCTTTTTCGCCGCGGGTTTCGAACAGGAGGGGAATGTCGAACAGCAAGGCAGGTGCGTCGCGGTGACCGGCGATGAATGTCTCGCGTCGTTCAATGACCGCCGGATGGACAATCAGCTCCAACGCCGCGAGTTCATCACGGTCGCCCAGCACGCGCTCCGACAGGCGGTCGCGGTCGACCGCGCCGTCCCGGGTGGTGCCGGGAAAGCGTTCCTCGATCCGGTGGACGAGGGAGCCACCGGGTCCCTGCATGGCGCGAACTTCCGCGTCGGCATCGAATACCGGAATACCGGCCTCCGCGAACATCGCCGCGACGGTCGACTTGCCCATTCCGATGGACCCGGTGATGGCAAGCTTGATCATCCGCGCAGCATCGCGAACAATTCGGGGTCGCGGTCGCGTGGCGGTTTCACCCCGAACAGCAGGTGAAAGCTCTCGGCAGCCTGTTCGACCAGCATCGACAGGCCGTCGATCACCGTCAGGCCATTTTCGCTGGCAGCGGTCATCAGCGGAGTCGGCAAGGGGGCGCTGACCAGGTCGAGGAGCCAGCCAGTCTTGGGCATGCCCGCGATGTCGATCCTGGTTGTCGCCACCCCCGTCATGCCCATGGGTGTGGCATTGATCAGCCCCTTGGAGTCAACCGGCGTGTCGAAGCGGCGCGGCCGGTAACCGGTGCGGAATTCGACCGCCAGCTTGGTCGCCTCGGCCATGTCGCGCGCCTGCAGATAGACCGGCCCGACCTCGAGCGAGCGCAAGGCGAGCAGGACCGCCCGCGCCGCGCCGCCATTACCGAGAACGACGACTGGATTGTCCTCCCCCTTGGTGACCAGCGGAGCGATCAGCTCTTGAATCGCACCAACGTCGGTATTCGCGGCCAGCAGACCGCCGTCGCGAGCGACCAGCAAATTGGCAGCCCCCGCCGCGGTGGCTCGGTCGGATCGCTCATCGGCCAACAGCAAGGCGTCGAGCTTCAGCGGCATGGTGACGTTGCATCCGCGCCAAGCCGGATCCCTGCGGCGATCGGCGACATATTCCGCTAATCCCGCTCTCGTTACTCTGGTGGCGCGATAGTCACCCTGGACACCCAAGGCCTTGAGCCAGAATCGATGGATGTCGGGCGATTTCGACTGCGCGATCGGATCGCCGATCACTTCCGCATACGGATGCGATGACGTCATGACGCTATCAGTCCCCGCTCCCTAAGCGCGCCAAGCAGCGGGATTAGCGGCATCCCAAGAATGGTAAAATGATCGCCCTCGACTGCCTCGAACAGGGTTACCCCCCGACCCTCCATCCGGAACACGCCGACGCAGCCCCCGACCGCGGGCCATTCGGCCTCCAGATAGGTGTGGATGAAATCATCCGACAGCAAGCGGACATGGAGCAAAGCCTCGCCCACATGCGACCAGTCGATTCGTCCGCCTTGCGCCAGGACGACGGCGCTGGTCAGTCGCATTGTCCGGCCCGAAAAGGCACGAAGATGCGCCGCGGCATCGTCGCGACTGGCGGGCTTGTCGAACCGACGTCCGTCGACGCTGACCAGCGAATCGCCGCCGATCGTCCAGCTTTCGGGGTGGCGAGCGCTGGTTTCAAGCGCTTTCGCCTCCGCCAGCGCGACCGCCAACGCAGCGTCGTCACCTTCATGCCCATGCTTGATCGCCGATTCGTCGACCCGCGCGGCATCGATCCTGAAATCGACCCCGGCCGAGCACAGCATGTCGGCACGGATCGGGCTGGCGGAGGCGAGGACCAATGTCATGCGTGTCTGGGCAACCCTGTGGATAAGCGTGTGCACCGCCTAGCCGTTGGCGTGGGGATGGTCCAACCCCTGCCTGCTATCCCCAGACACCCCGAAAGCGCTCACAAAGAGTCCACATGCCCAGTCGCGAACAGCGCAAGCTGTGAATCATGGGCATGGGGCAAGGCGACTCGCCAGAATCCCGCGAGTCGCGAAGTTGGCCTGCCTGTTGGCAAATGCGGGAGCGCACCTTAAGCCCCGCTGCCAAGCGACCTACTAACAACTCCAATATTAGATTCTAAATATACTTTTTAAGGAGAAAGAGGGTTGGCGACCTCGCTAAATTCCCGTTCGACCGTCGATAAGCCTCTGCTGGCCGTGCTGCGTGGCGAACGTCGCGATCCGCCGCCGATGTGGCTGATGCGCCAGGCCGGGCGCTACCTGCCCGAATATCGCGCGCTGAGGGCGGAGAAAGGCGGGTTCCTCGATCTGGTCTACGATCCCGCCGCCGCGGCCGAAGTCACGCTACAACCGCTGCGCCGCTTCGCGTTCGATGGCGCGATCCTGTTTTCCGACATTCTCATTGTGCCCTACGCGATCGGCCAGAATCTGTGGTTCGAGACCGGTGAAGGCCCGCGGCTCGCCCCCAAGATGGTCGATGCCGCCTTGAGCGACCTCCAGCCGGCCCTGGAGCGGCTGCTGCCGGTCTATGAGACGGTGAAACTGGTCAAGGCCGCCCTCGCGCCGGAAACGACCTTCCTGGGCTTTGCAGGAAGCCCGTGGACCGTCGCCACCTACATGATCGCGGGCCAGGGTAGCCGCGAACAGGCCGAGGCGCGCCAGCTGGCCTATGACGATCCGGCCAAGATGGACACGATCCTCGACACGATCGCCTCGGTCACGGTCGATTATCTCTCGGGCCAGATTCAAGCTGGCGTGGAAGCGGTGCAATTGTTCGACAGCTGGTCGGGCAGCCTTGCCCCGGCGCAGTTCGAGCGCTTCGTCATCGCCCGCAACGCCTGGATCGTGGCCGAATTGAAGAAGCGCCATCCCGACACCCCGATCATCGGCTTCCCCAAGGGCGCCGGCGGCAAATTGGGTGCCTATGCCCGCGAAACCGGCTGCGACGCGATCGGGCTCGACGAGACGGTCGATCCGGTCTGGGCGAACCGCGAACTTCCCGAGGGAATGCCGGTCCAGGGCAATCTCGATCCACTCGCGTTGATGGCTGGCGGCGAGCCGCTTCGCGATGCGACGCACCGCCTGCTTGACGCGCTTTCGGGCAGGCCGCACATCTTCAACCTTGGCCATGGCATCGGCCAGCACACGCCGATTGCCCACGTCGATCAACTGGTGGAACTGGTGAAGGGCAAAGCGTAACGATGATCGCCATGAGCGACTATGCCGGTTTCCTCGGAGCCGCCTATCTGTGGGTCAAGGCCGCGCACATCACCTTCGTCATCTTCTGGATGGCGGGCCTGTTCCTGCTGCCGCGCTTCTACGTCTATCACCATGCCACGACCCCCGGTTCGGCCGAGGATCGCGCCTGGATCGAGCGCGAGGATCGCACCCGCACCATCATCCTTGGGCCCGCGATGCTGATCGTCTGGGCGCTTGGTCTGATCCTGGCGGTGCACCTCGACGTGTTCCGGCAGCCCTGGTTCATCGCCAAATTCGCCATCGTGGTGGCATTGACCGGCTATCAGGGGTGGATTTCCTCCTACGGCAAGAAGCTTGCCAAGGGGATGCGCCCGCTCGAGAATCGAACGCTCCGGATCATGAACGAAATTCCGGGCATCGCCGCTGCGTTGATCGTAGTACTCGTGATCGTGCGTCCGTTCTGAGGCCATGCCCGCGCTGATCGTCAACGGCGCGATGGTGATTCTGTGGCTTGCTTGCGGCTTTCTGCTGGGCCTGGGATTGGTGATCCTGTTCGCGCGCGATGTCGCGCATCGATTTCTCGCCGCTTTCGCCCAGACCGATCGTGCCAACTGGATCGAATCGGTCCTCCGCTTTGTGGTGGGAATGGCCTTTGTCATTGCCGCGCCAAGCCTGGAGCACCCCCTGTTCGCGCGCATCATCGGCATCTTCCTTTCCGCCACTGCGACGCTCCTAGTACTCTTTCCGTCTGTTCACCGGCGCTTCGCCGCTCTGGCCGTTGCATCGGTGGCGCCCTTCCTGCCGCTGCTTGGAATAGCGTCGATTGCGCTTGCCATCCTGTTGGGTCTGTATCTGGCCTGATCGCCGGACCGGTCGATCTTGAAGTCGAGCCGTTCCGTGCCCCATATTGACTAAGCCAGGGGCCAGACCTAGTGCCGCTTGATACGGCGCGCCGGCTCCAACTCCCTTATCGTCGGTGCGGCCTGTTCCTTTGCGGCGTCCTGCCGTTTTGCGTAACCGCTCCATCGCGACCCAATCGAAAAGCCCAAGACCGATGCATCTCAAGGATCTCAAGAAAAACACCCCTGCCGAATTGGTGGCGATGGCCGAGGAAATGGGCGTCGAGGGTGCATCGACCCTGCGCAAACAGGATCTGATGTTCTCGATCCTCAAGGTGCGCGCCGAAAGCGGTGCCGAGATCATGGGCATGGGCACGATCGAGGTGCTCAACGACGGTTTCGGCTTCCTGCGCAGCCCGGAAGCGAACTATCTCGCCGGACCGGACGACATTTACGTCGCGCCGAACCTCGTTCGCAAATTCGGCCTTCGCACCGGCGACACGGTCGAAGGCGAGATCCGCGGTCCCAAGGACGGTGAACGCTATTTCGCGCTGACCCGCGTGACCCAGATCAATTTCGACGACCCCGATGCGGTCCGTCACCGGGTCAATTTCGACAATCTCACCCCGCTTTATCCCGACAGCAAGCTGACCCTGGACAGCGCCGACCCGACCCAGAAGGACAAGTCGGCCCGGGTGATCGATATCGTCTCGCCGCAGGGCAAGGGGCAGCGCGCGCTGATCGTCGCGCCGCCGCGCACCGGCAAGACCGTGCTGCTGCAGAATATCGCCCGTGCCATCACCGACAATCATCCCGAAGTGTTCCTGATCGTCCTGCTGATCGACGAACGGCCGGAAGAAGTTACCGACATGCAGCGCAGCGTGAAGGGCGAGGTCATTTCCTCGACCTTCG
>JAZKHF010000133.1:0-2637 GCA_040385545.1 Pseudomonadota bacterium | reverse complement strand
CTCAAGGAGAAATACGAGCTTCACCACGGTGTAAGGATCACCGACGGCGCATTGGTGAGCGCGGCGACTCTCTCGCATCGATATATCGCCGACCGCTTCCTGCCCGACAAGGCGATCGACCTGATGGACGAGGCAGCGTCGCGGTTGCGAATGGAGGTCGAGTCCAAGCCCGAAGAGATCGAAAATCTCGACCGGCGGATCATCCAGCTCAAGATCGAGCGCGAGGCGTTGGGCAAGGAAACCGATAATGCGTCACAGGACAGGCTGGCGACGCTTGAGGGCGAACTCGCGAACTTAGAGCAGCAATCGAGCGAACTGACGCAGCGCTGGCAGGCCGAGAAAGACAAGATTTCCGCCGAAGCCAAGATCAAGGAGCAGCTCGACGCCGCGCGCATCGAACTCGAACAGGCGCAACGCGCTGGCGATCTCGCCAAGGCGGGCGAGCTGCAATATGGCACCATCCCCGGTTTCGAAAAGCAGCTAGCCGATGCCGAAGCGGCGGCTGGCAACGCGATGCTGCGCGAAGAGGTGACTGCTCAGGATATTGCCTCGGTGGTCAGCCGCTGGACCGGCATTCCGGTCGACAAGATGTTGGAGGGCGAACGCGACAAGTTGCTCAAGATGGAAGAGCTAATCGGCGCGCGAGTCATCGGTCAGAAGGACGCGGTCGAGGCCGTGTCGAAGGCAGTTCGCCGCTCGCGCGCTGGTCTGCAAGATCCAAACCGCCCGCTCGGCAGCTTCCTTTTCCTCGGCCCAACCGGCGTCGGCAAGACCGAACTGACCAAGGCGCTCGCCAGCTTCCTGTTCGACGACGACAGCGCGATGGTTCGAATCGACATGAGCGAATTCATGGAAAAGCACGCGGTTTCACGGCTCATCGGCGCACCTCCTGGCTATGTCGGTTATGACGAAGGCGGTGTCCTGACCGAAGCTGTCCGCCGCCGACCTTATCAGGTCGTCTTGTTCGACGAGGTCGAAAAGGCGCATCCGGACGTGTTCAACGTGCTGCTGCAGGTGCTCGACGATGGCCGCCTGACCGACGGACAGGGCCGCACCGTCGATTTCTCGAATACGCTCATCATCCTGACCTCCAACCTCGGCAGCCAGCATCTGGCCGCACTTGGCGACGACGAGGATGTATCGAAGGCCGAACCTGCAGTGATGGAAAGCGTGCGCGCGCATTTCCGGCCGGAGTTCTTAAACCGGCTCGACGAGATCATTCTGTTCCACCGGCTTGCAGCCGAGCATATGGCACCGATAGTCGAGATCCAGGTGGCGCGGGTCGCGAAGCTGCTCAAGGACCGGAAGATAATCATCAACCTGTCCGACAAGGCAAAGGCGTGGCTGGGCCGCGTCGGCTATGATCCGGTATACGGCGCAAGGCCGCTAAAGCGGGCCATACAGCGGCATTTGCAGGATCCGCTTGCGGACATGCTGTTGCGCGGAGAAATTCCAGACGGCACGACGGTGAATGTCGAGGAAGGCGACGGGCAGCTCGATTTGAATGTCTAGCGCTGTCGAAGGCAGGTGAAATTACTGGCCGCTGGGGCGACCGGTGTTGTCTTCCACCATTCTGCGCGCAGCGGTGTTATGGCTCTCCTGAGTGGCGCGCCATTCGGCAATCGTCCTGCAAATCTTGCCTTTTTTGACGATGGACCCGGTCACTTCGATTTTGCGGCATTTGATTTTCTGATCGGGATCGGCCGCCGGGGCTGTGGTTGCACTGGCCGACTCATTATTGGCAGCTACGGGCGCGACCGATACAAAACTGCCGAGCGCGATAGCGAAAATGACGTGACGCATAATTATCATCCTTGGGAAAGCTTAAGTCTAGGGGATATCATTCAAACAAAGCTTGTGCAAATGCAGAATCGGACCCTGTGGCCCTTCGGCGTCACCGTGCAGGGTTGAACCCGGTTTCGTCCGCTGCGGCAAAATAGCTTGTGATGAGTTCCTGCTCGGAAACCGTGAGGTGCGGGTTCCACACATCGAAGATCAACACCGCGCGCATTTGGTCGCTATCGTTCCATGCCTCGTGTTCGATGGTATCGTCGAAGGCGAACGCGGACCCTTCGTTCCATTCGCGTGCCTCTCCACCGACGCGAAATCCGCATCCCGGCGGTACGATCAGCGGCAGGTGAACGATCGCCCTTGTATTGGTGACGCCGGTGTGGGCTGGTATCCGCGTCCTGGGCTTGAGGATCGAGAAGAACGCGCTCGGCGCGCGGCCCGGTATATGGGCCGACGGCAATGCCGCCAGCGCCGCTGCGGTTTTCGGGCAGCGGTCCAGAACCGACTGATTGGGCTGCCCGTACTCCCAAATGAAACATGCACCCCAATCGAGTGAATGGTCGAGGCCCGTCCATTTATTGTCGGGCAATCCCTTGTCCATCCGCACATAAGGCCGCAGCGCATCTCCCGGATCGGCCAGCAATGCTTGGAGCTCCCGCCTGATATCGGCGGTCGCCGCCTCGATTTCGGGCATCCACGCAAAATGCCGCCGGTCGAAAAACTCGTCGGCGGGGAGGAAGGGATAATAGAGCCCTTCACACTGGTTGGAATAGGTGCGGCGTTTGCCCAATGCGAGATCGACAAAGGCCTTGCTTCGACGCTGCTCTGTCTCGTCCATTGCCGACC
>JAZKHF010000132.1:0-11883 GCA_040385545.1 Pseudomonadota bacterium | reverse complement strand
TGTTGCGCCACCACCCGCGCCCCGGGCGCGCGGTCTGGGCGGCGTTGATCAGCAAGGGATCGACCCCCATTCCGCTGACGCGGACATAATCGATGGGGCTATTGGAGGTGCGAAAACTGGCCCAGGCCCGCTGCCACGGATTTCGCCTTTCGACCGTGGTCATCGTCGCACCGGACACCAGCACCGGGATCAGCAGTATCGGCGCCGAACGGCGTGTGATCCCCGCCACCCCGAGCAATTCGCCGGCTCGTGCGCGGTCGAACAGGACCCCGAGATCGGCGATATAGCGGTTGGGGCCGATCTGCTCACGTTCGACGATGATCGAGCTGACCAGCCCGTCGAGCGTCGAATCGCTCAACGTCGGCGCTTCGGAGATCGGGCGCTTGTGCTGCTTCGCCCAAAGTGCCTTGAATCCCTCGCGCTGGGCGACCCGCCAGCCGGCATAGCGTGCCGCGCTGGCATCCTTGCCCCCGACGTCGACGTGGATTCCGCCGATTTCCAAGGTTCCGCTGCTGTCGATCGGAAGAATTCCGCGATCGCCCGATTCGAGCTGCGCATAGCCGACCGAACCGACGACGAGCGCGGCGATGGCGGTAACTGCAAAGAGGGCGGAGCGCCGCGGGGAAGGCATGGACGGGCTTTTGGCGAGTTGTGCGTGGAAATCCAAGCAACTTGTGGCTAGGGGCCGCGGATATGGGTCTGACCTACGAACAAGCCGGCGTCTCGATCGCCGCGGGCAATGCGCTGGTCAAAGCCATCGCGCCGCTTGCCAAGTCCACCGCGCGGCCTGGAGCAAACGCTGAACTGGGCGGCTTCGGCGGTTTCTTCGATCTCAAGGCAGCGGGTTATGACGATCCGCTGCTAGTCGCTGCCAACGACGGTGTCGGGACCAAGCTCAAACTTGCCATCGACACCGGCCGTCACGACGGGGTGGGAATCGATCTGGTCGCGATGTGCGTCAACGACCTCATCGTCCAGGGTGCCGAACCTCTGTTTTTCCTCGACTATTATGCTTCGGCCAAACTCAATCCAGAGGTCGCGACCGCCGTCGTCGCCTCGATCGCCGAAGGGTGCAAGCAGGCCGGCTGCGCGCTGATCGGCGGCGAGACGGCGGAAATGCCCGGCATGTATGCCGATGGCGACTATGATCTCGCCGGCTTCTGCGTCGGCGCGGTCGATCGGGCCAAGGCACTGACTGGCAAGAATGTCCAACGGGGCGATGTCATTCTCGGCCTTGCCAGTTCGGGCGTGCACAGCAACGGCTTTAGCCTGGTGCGCAAGCTGATCGAAACCAACGGTTGGAAGCTCGATCGCCCGGCGCTGTTCGACCAGGAGCGATTGCTTGGCGCGGCCTTGCTCGAGCCGACACGCATTTATGTGAAAAGCTTGTTGCCCCTCGTCCGCGCGGGTCGAATCGGCGCCTTGGCGCATATCACCGGGGGAGGATTACTCGAGAATATTCCACGGGTTCTGCCTGACAATTGCCACGCGGTCGTCAATGCCGACTTCTGGCCTTTGCCTCGATTGTTCGCCTACCTCCAGGCGGGTGGCGCGATCGAGCCGGCTGAACTCGCGCGGACCTTCAACTGCGGAATCGGCATGATTGCGATCGTCCGCGCCGACGAGGCGGACGGCGTTACTGCGGCGCTTGAGGAAGCCGGCGAAACCGTCTTCCGGATCGGCGCAATCGAGGCGGGCGAGATCGGCTGCACCGTGCGCGGCTCGATCGACACGTGGAGCGCGCGAGAAAACTGGTCGGCGAGCTATCATGGCTGAACGGGCGCGGGTCGCGATCCTGATTTCGGGCCGCGGATCGAACATGGCGGCCCTGCTCTACGCATCGCGCGCCGACGATTGCCCCTATGAAGTTGCCCTCGTCAGCGGGGATCGCCCCAATGCTCCCGGCCTCGATCTCGCCGAGGCGGAAGGCATTTCCATTCTTAGGCTGGACTCGAAGAAGTCAGGTTCATCCTATTGGAATGAATTGCAGACTTCACTCGAGAAGGCCTCGATCGATGTCGTCGCGCTTGCCGGTTTCATGCGGATCATTCCGGCCGATTTCGTCGAGCGGTGGGCGGGCCGGATGATCAACATCCACCCCAGCCTGCTCCCGAAGTATCGCGGGCTTCACACCCACCAATCGGCAATCGACAATCGTGACTCCGTCACCGGCGCTACGGTCCATCTCGTCACGTCGGAGGTCGATTCGGGCGCGATCCTCAGCCAGGTCGAGGTTGCCATCCTGCCGGACGACACGGCCGAAGCGCTTGCAAGCCGCGTACTCATCGCCGAGCACCAGCTTTACGCCCGCACGCTCAGCCAGTTCGTCTCCCGCGAGCGCGATCCCGACTGGATCGTCGAGCGCGTCGGACAAATCGCCTTCGCCCTCCCCGAAACCCGTTTCAAGACCAGTCACGGCGCGCCCGGGTGGAAGGTCGGAAGCCCGTCGAGCGACAAATTCTTCGCCATCATGTGGATGAAGCATCATGGGGAAGAATCGGTTGCGGTGCTGGTCAAATGTGGCGGGCAGGACGAGATGGCGACCCTGATCGAAGCCGATCCCGCGCAATATTTCCGCCCGCAATATTATGGCCCGTCCGACTGGATCGGGATCCGCCTCGATCGACCGGGAGTGGATTGGGATCATGTCGCGGAATGGTTGCAGCGTAGCTGGCAGATAAGCGCGCCCGCACGACTGACCAAGTTGATGACCATCGCCGAGGAGTTTTGATGAGCGACCTCACCCCGGGCGAGCAGCGCCGCCGCTGGATCAATATCGGCGAGATCATCGCGGTGGCCGGGCTCATCATCTCGGGTCTGGCGCTATGGAACAGCTGGGGCCGCGATAAGGATCAGGGGCCGGCCACGGTCGTCGAGCGGCAGCGCACCATTCCGCTCACCCTTCGCGGCTCCATCGAGGACGAGGGCCGTGCCTTGGTGGTGCTACCCGTCGAAACCAGCCATGCGCTCGATTCGCTGACCCTGACCGCAGCCGGCAAGCCGCCCCTTGCGATCGGCAACGACGGTCGGATTGCGGCGCCCGAGGTCGAGAAATTGCTCGACGCCAGGAGCGACGACGCTCGGTCCGGATCACTTTCCGTGACCGTGGTCGCCCGTTACGTCGAAGCCGGACAGGATCGAACCAGGAGTGGACGCTACCGGCTGGCATGGCGATGGGAGAAAGGCGGGCTGCTCGGCGGTCGGTCCTTGCGGCTGACGAGCTTCAATCGGGGCTGAGCGGGTCCGGCTGGACAGGCTTCGGCGAATCTGCGCCATCTGCGAGCGATGGACTGGCTCCGACATCCACTGACGCTGATCATCCTGGCCGTCGAGTTGCTAGTGCTCGGGCGCGCCATGCTCCGGCCCAATCGCGAGCCGGCATCCCGACTCGCATGGGTGATCGTGATCGTCGTCCTGCCGGTGATCGGAATCCTCGCCTATCTCTTGCTCGGCGAAGCACGCGTCAGCCGCACCCGCCGCGAACGCGGCCGGGCGATCGATGCCAGCCTGCCGATCCCGGCGTTCGACGAAAGAGCGGCGCTGGACCTCGCCGACACGCCCTATGCCGCCCCCTTCGCGCTGGCACGCACCGTCAACCGGCTCGGTCCGACCGGCGGCAATCGCGCCACGCTGGCGGCCGACAGCAATGACGCGATCGACCGGATCGTCGCCGACTTGGATGCGGCGCGGGATCATGTGCATTGCTGCTTCTATATCTGGCTGGCCGATACCAACGGCCTCAAGCTCCGCGATGCCTTGATCCGTGCCGCCCAGCGCGGCGTCACCGTTCGGGTGCTTGCCGACGCGTTGGGATCGCGCTTGCTGATCCGGTCTTCCCACTGGCGGACCATGACCGATGCCGGCGTCCAGCTGAAGGAAGCGCTGCCCGTCGGCAACATGCTGTGGACCATGATCCGCGGCCGCGTGGACCTGCGCAATCACCGCAAGCTGGTGGTGGTGGACGGGACGATCGCCTGGTGTGGCAGCCAGAATGCCGCCGATCCCGAGTTCCGGATCAAGCCCCATTATGCGCCGTGGGTGGACCTGATGGCGCGCTTCGTCGGGCCGGTCGCGCGGCACTGGCAATTCCTGTTCATCTCCGACTGGATGGGGGAGCGAGGCGAGGATCTCTCCGCGATGCTAACTGGTCCATCGGCAGCCGAAGACGGACCGATCGTCGCCCAGGTGATCGGCACCGGCCCCACCTTGCCCTACGCCGCCATGACCGCCTGCTTTGCCGAACTCGTTCACTCCGCCCGCACCGAAATCGACGTCACGACCCCCTATTTCGTACCCGACGAGCAATTGCTGTTCGCGTTACTGTCGGCGGCGCGGCGGGGCGTGAAGGTCCGACTTTTACTTCCCGAGCGCAACGACAGCCGCATCGTCGCCGCCGCCAGCCGGAGCCTCTACCGCAACTTGCTCGACGCCGGTGTCGCTTTATACGAATATCGCCTTGGCCTGCTTCACGCCAAGACGATGGTCGTGGACCGGCAAGTCGCGTTGATCGGATCCGCCAACCTCGACCGCCGCAGCTTCGAGCTGAATTTCGAGAATAATATCCTGTTCCATGATCCCGATCTGGCTGGCCAGATTCGCGCCCGGCAGGACGAATGGCTTGCCGACTGCCGGCGCGTTACGATCGAAGACGTGAATCGCGATGGCATCCTCAAACGCATATGGCAGAACCTCCTTTCGATGCTGGGGCCTTTGCTGTGATCTGCGGGCTGTTGAAACGGTGGCTGTCGGCGCGATGGGATTGGCGTTTCGTCAGTGCCCCCTTAGTCCTTCTCCCCCGGTGCGCGCGGGTTTGGGAGGAGGGCAATTGAACGGGAATGATCACAAGATTGTGAGCGCCGCCGACCTGGCCCATCGAGAGGCTTTCCGGCTAGGCAGCACCCACGTCATTCCGGCCACGCGGCGGATTGAACATGGCGGTAAGGGCGTCACGGTCCAGCCGCGGATAATGCAAGTCTTGCTGGCGCTGGTCGACGCCGACGGCTCGGTAGTCAGTCGCGATGATTTGACGCAGCAATGTTGGGCTGGGCGGTTCGTCGCCGATGATTCGCTCAACGCCGCGATCGCCGAACTGCGCCGAGCTTTCCGTTTGGTGGGCAGTGAAGACGTTCGGGTCGAGACCATTCCGAAGACCGGCTATCGGCTCGCCGGGCCGAGGATCGGCACGGTGCCGTCCACGCCGGAAAGCGGCCACACTCGGCGCCGCATGACGCGCACGCTGATTGCCAGCACCATTGTGGCCGCAGCGGCAGTTTCCGGCGTGGCGCTGGTGACACGGACCCGCCCGCAGACCGCCGACACCAGCGACCTGATGGCGCGCGGCACACTCGCCCTGCGTCAAGGGCTCCCGGATTCCGGGACGCAAGCGGTCAATGCATTGCGGCAGGTGGTCTCCATCGACCCCGACAATGCCAGGGCCTGGGGACTGCTCGCGCTGGCGTGGCGAGCAGCATCGGAATATGCCGACCCGGCACGTGCCGGCGCGGCGGCACGAAATTCGGAACTCGCCGCGCGGCGCGCCTTGACGATCGACCCGCGCCAATCGGACGCGCTCACCGCGCTTGCGTTGCTGGTCCCCTCCTTTGGCCAATGGGCCGAGGCGGAGCGCCGACTTCGCGCGGTGCTGGCGATCGATTCGGCTAATCAATTTGCCCGAAGCGCATACGGCACATTGTTGATGTCGACCGGGCAGGCCGCTAGATGCCTCCAGCAACTCGACTGGCTGGTGCAGCGCGATCCCTTGTCGCCGAACCACCAATTTCGCCGGGTCTATACGTTGTGGAGCAACGATCGACTGCCGGAAATGGACCGCGTCGCCGACGCGGCGCTGCAATCGTGGCCGCGTCATGTCGCGGTCTGGTTTGCACGCTTCTGGACCCTAGCCTTCACCGACCGGGTCTCGGCTGCGTTACGGATGCTGGCCAACGGCGCGACGCGTCCCCCGATGCCGGCGGTCGGGCAGAACCTGCTTGAGTTGTCACTTCGCGCACTTGACGATCGTGGGGGCCCGACCCGGCAGGCGGCAATTGCCGCAAACACCGCCGCCGCCACGACCAGTCCCGGACAGGCAGTTTCCGCGATCATGCTGCTTAGCGGGCTCAACGCTCCCGACCAGTCACTTGAGGTGGCGCGCGGATTTCTGCTGCGGCGCGGCCAATTGCTGGTCGAGCAACGGCATAGCGCCGGTCAGCCGTCAATCACCGACCAGCATCACCGCATGGCCATGATGCTCTGGATACCCGCGAGCAATGCGCTTCGCATGCATCCCGGGTTCAAGGATCTGTGCGACGGAATCGGACTGGTCGATTATTGGCGGCGGACCGGTAGCCGGCCCGATTTTCGCGAAGGAAGCCTGGAAACAATCTGAATCGTCAGCATCTGAATCACGGCTAACTTTCTGCAATCCTTCATGATCATCTATTCTTTAGATAATGACCAGCTTTCCTTCATGGGCATGACCGACACCCCGAAGCAGGCCAGCGCCGCGGCGTTGAGCCATCCGGTCGACGACCGCTGCGTAGTTCCAACGGGGAGAGCAGTCGTGAGATTTTTCTGTAAGGCAATGCTTGCAATCGGCCTGGTGACGGCCGCCACACCCAGCCTCGCCACTGAAGTCCTGTTCAGTGGGACACGCGGCAATACCGACGCACCCGGCGTCGCGGCGGAACGGTGCGGAAGCCGAACGACCACCAGCGTACGCCACGATCCGCCCACGGCTACCTCGTTTGGAACGTCCAATTTCGGTTCGTTCACCCCGACCCTCAGTCATTGCATTCAATTGCCGCCCTCAACGAGCGCGCCGACGCCCTTCGATTCGGGGGAGTTCCTTTTCACCTTCGAAACCGGCGATACTTTGTTCGGGACCTACTCGGGCAGTCTGAATTTCCTCCAGCCCGGCCTCTTCTCGGTGTTTCAGACCCATCTGGTGACCGGCGGAACCGGCTGGTTCAGCGGCGCGACCGGCTCGTTCGACAGCTCGGGGACGCTCAGCTTCCTGACCGGCCGTCCGGTGGTCGAGCAAACATTCAGCGGGCTGCTGAACATCCCGCCAGTGCCCGAGCCGGGTACCTGGCTGACCATGCTGCTCGGATTTGGCCTGGTCGGGGGAATGATGCGCAGGCGGCGGCCGACGCCGGTCAACGGGTTGATCCAGTCGGTCTGATCCGTGGCGCGATTCAATGAACAGGCCGCCGGATCGCTCCGGCGGCCTGTTCATCTTAGAGTCGCAAGGGGTTAGCCGACGATCTCATCGTCTTTGAAGAAGTAAGCGATCTCGATCGCCGCATTCTCGTCCGAGTCCGATCCGTGGACCGAATTGGCCTCGATCGATTCGGCGATTTCCTTGCGGATGGTGCCGGGTTCGGCATTTTCGGGGTTGGTCGCACCCATGATGTCGCGGTTGCGCTGCATGGCGTCTTCGCCTTCGAGCACCTGGACCACGACCGGGCCGGAAATCATGAAGCTGACCAGGTCGTTGAAGAAAGGACGCTCGCGATGGACACCGTAAAAGCCCTCGGCCTGGTCCTTGGTCATGTGGATCCGCTTCGACGCGACGACGCGCAGCCCGCCATCCTCGAGCATCTTGGTGACCGCGCCGGTCAGGTTGCGGCGGGTGGCGTCGGGCTTGATGATCGAAAAGGTGCGGGTAACCGCCATGGAAAGCTCCATCGGATGACAAGGGGTGGAAGGATTGGCCGCGCCCCTAGCCGGAGCGCAGGGTCAGGGCAAGCCGCTCAGGCCTTCCTGACCCACCTGCCATCTTCGGATGCCCAGTAATTGCGCTCGACCTCGTCACGGCCGGCAAGCAATTTCCACGCGTGCCGGGCACCCACCAGCGTTTCCTCGTCGAACAGGTAGAAGGCACGATCAAAGTGCAACGCCGAATCGCGCCACTCGCCGTCCGCGATCAGGATATTGCGAGCGAGATTGGGGGCATCGGTCGTGGTCGACAGCAGGATCGGCTGGCGCGGATCGTCGGGGCCACCCGCAATACCGTGCGGCAGGAAGCTGGTCGGGCCCTCGTCCCACAACATCCGGTCAAGCCGGGCCAGCAAGGCCTCGTCACCAGCAACCACCAGCAGTCGCTGATCATCCGCCAGCACCTTGCGCGCGAGCGTCCCGATTACGCCGCCATGGCCATTTGGACCGAGCTGATAGAAATCGACGCGCATGCTGCCCGGCGTCTATCCTTCCGCCACATCCTCGACGAACTTGTCGAGCAGGCGAACGCCGAAGCCGGTCGCGCCGCGGTCGTAGGTTGGCTTGGGTTTGTCCGACCAGGCCATGCCGGCAATGTCGAGATGCGCCCAGGGCGTATCATTCTCGACATAACGCTGGAGGAATTGCGCGGCGGTGATCGACCCCGCCTCGCGCGGGCCGACATTCTTCATGTCGGCGATCGGGCTGTCGATCAGCCGGTCATAGGCCTCCCCCAGCGGTTGCCGCCACAGTTGGTCGGTCGAGCTCTTGGCGGCGGCGAGCAATTGCCCGGCCAGTTCGTCATTATTCGAGAACATGCCCGCCATCTCATGGCCCAGGCTGATCACCATCGCCCCGGTCAGGGTCGCCAGGTCGATCATCAGCCGCGGCTTCACGTTACGCTGCGTCCAGGTCATCACGTCGCAAAGCACCAGCCGCCCCTCGGCATCGGTATTGATCACCTCAATCGTCTGGCCCGACATTGACGTCACGACGTCACCAGGACGCTGGGCATTGCCGTCGGGCATATTCTCGACCAGCCCGCAGATGCCGACCACATTGGCCTTGGCCTTGCGTCCAGCCAGCGCCTTCATCGCGCCGACCACCGCACCGGCGCCGCCCATGTCCCACTTCATCGCTTCCATGCCCGCCGCGGGCTTGATGGAGATGCCGCCGGTGTCGAAGGTTACGCCCTTGCCGAGCAGTGCAATCGGCGCATCGCCCGTGGTGCCGCCGTTCCAGCGCATGATCAGCATCTGTGCGTCGCGCCGCGAGCCCTGCGATACGCCGAGCAGCGAACCCATGCCGAGCGCCTCCATTTGCGCCTCGCCCAGCACCTCGATGGAAATGCCCAGCCCCTCGACGCTGTCTTTGACTCGCGCGACGAAGCTTTCCGGATAGATGATGTTGGCGGGCTCGGTGACCAGTTCGCGGGTCAGCGCCACGCCCTCGACCAAAGGTGCATAGCGCGACGACCAGCGATCGGCGGCACCCGCGCCCCCGCCAACGATCGTCACCGACGCCAGCGTCGGCTTCTGCTTGTCCTTCAATTTGGTGCGATAAACGTCGAACCGCCAACCTCGAAGAGCTGCCGCCAGCCCGACTCTTGCCGCCGCATCGGCGTCGTAATTCAGGCCGGAAAGGTCGATCACTGCCGCCGTCTCGCCAGACAGAAGCAGCCGGGCCACCGCCGCGCCGCCAAGCTTTTCCGCCGCATCGGCCGACGAGACGCCGTCGCCTGTACCGATGGCGACAATCCGCCGATCACCGACAAAATGCTCCGCCGCGGCGCTCGCTTCGCCATCGAAGCGCTGGCGACCTAGCGCGGCGTCGATCCCATTGCCAAGCCCGCGAAGCACGTCGCTTCCGTTCTTGCCCGCGACCGGGACGACCAGGGCATAGTCGCCATCGGGGCGGCTGTCGGCGAAGCTGATTTTCATTGGAACGCGGATCCTCGGGAAATGGTCACTTTTCAAAACGAACAAGGCCTTTAGGCCGCGCCAGCGCCCAAGCAAAGCGCAGATGTCATCCGCTTGGACGCAAGGCGGATTGCCGCATAGGGGCCAAGGTGCAATAGGCGGCATGACATAGTGACGTGCCGGGCGGGGTCGACTTGAGCGTATCGAAGACAAGGTTGAGGTGGACCGCGCTTCCGATCCTTCTGGCATGGCCGGGAGCTACCTTGGGCGCGCAGGAACAGCCGGCCGAGGCACGCCCGACCGATGCGTTCGCCGCCCCTGCTCCCGCCGCCGGCAGCACGACGGTAACCACCCCTGCCTCCGAGACGGAGGAACGGATCAACTTCAGCGCCGACGAGGCCGCCTACGACAGCGAGGCCGATCTGGTTACCGCGACCGGCCAGGTCCGAATGGATCGCGACGGCAATTATCTCGCCGCCGACCAGATCGTCTGGAATCGCAAGACCGGGCAAGTCCAGGCAGTCGGCAATGTCGTGGTCGTCAATCCGGAGGGCGACAAACTGGTCAGCGACCGCGTCACGCTGACGGACTCCTTGCGCGACGGAGTCATCGACAACCTTCTGGTCGTGCTTGAAAGTGGCGGCCGTATCGCAGCGACGCGCGGCACACGGGTGAATGGCGTCACGACGCTCGAGAATGCGGTCTATTCGCCCTGCCCGGTCACAAATCCCGCGGGTTGTCCCAAGAACCCCAGCTGGAAAATCGTCGCCGCACGCGTCGTCCAGGATCCCGCGACCAACCGCATCCGCTTTACCGGCGGGCGGATCAGCCTGTTCGGTTTCACGCTTCCGCTACTGCCGATCTTCAGCGTCGGAACCGGCAGCGGCAGTGGTGGCGGCGTGTCGGGCGCATTGGTCCCCGATATTGCCTATTCCAGTTCGAACGGGCTGGAACTCGCGATTCCCTATTATTTCCGCTTCGCACCCAATCGCGACCTCACGATCATCCCGCACATCTACACCAAGACCCTTCCCGCGCTCGAAGGACGGTTCCGCAACCTGACCAGCCTCGGCGCCTATCAGATCGGCGCGTTCGCGACCTACGGCCGCATCGATGATCCCGACCCCGACGCCGTCAACCCCAACGAACGGCGCAATTTCCGCGGCTATTTCGAAGCGAATGGCAAGTTCCAGCTCGACCCTTATTGGAGCATCACCGGATCGCTCCGCGCCGCCTCCGACAAAACCGTCACGCGCCGCTACGACATCAGCCGCGACGACGTGCTACGCAATTTCGTCGACATCGAGCGGATCGACCGCAACAGCTACATTTCGATCGCCGGCTGGGCCTTCCAGGGCCTGCGCGTCGATGATGTGCAAAAGCAGATCCCGATCGCGCTGCCCGCGCTCGACGCCCGCTTTATACTGCCCGGTACCATCGTCGGCGGAAAGGTTCTGGTCCAGGCCAACAGCCTCGCCATTTTGCGCATCGACGGCCAGGATACCCAGCGTGCCTTCACCAGCGCCAAGTGGGACCTGCGCAAGATCACCCGCTTGGGGCAGGAGCTGACCCTCACCGCCTTCGCTCGCGCTGATGTCTATCATGCCAGCGAGACAGAAGAGACGAGCGTTGCTGCTTACGCCGGGCGTAATGGCTGGCAGTTCCGTGGCATCGGCGCGCTCGCCGCCGACATGCGCTGGCCGTTCATCGGCAATGCCTTCGGCGGCACGCAGCGACTGACTCCCCGCGTCCAGCTGGTGCTGACGCCTCCAACCCCCAACCTCGATATTCCGAACGAGGATGCGCGGTCCGTTGACCTGGAAGACAGCAACCTCTTCGCGCTCAACCGCTTCCCAGGTTACGACCGCTGGGAAGACGGCTCACGCGTCACCTATGGCCTGGAATATCAGCTCGACCGGCCCAACCTCTCCATCTCGACGATCATCGGCCAAAGCTACCGCCTGACTCGCAATCCGGGGATCTTCCCCGATGGCACCGGACTCACCGATCGCTGGTCGGACATCGTCGGTCGAACGCGCGTGCGCTTTGGCCGGTTCATCGACCTGACCCACCGTTTTCGCATCGACAAGGATAATCTGGCACCGCGCCGCAACGAGCTCGACCTGACCGTCGGCACCGACCAGCACTATGTCCAGTTAGGCTACCTCCGGCTCAATCGCGACATCGATACTTCGGTCGAGGATTTGCGCGACCGGGAGGAATTGCGCCTGGCCGGCCGCGTGAAGTT
>JAZKHF010000131.1:0-11013 GCA_040385545.1 Pseudomonadota bacterium | reverse complement strand
TCTATGGCCCGGCGGCCGAGCGGCCCGAATGGATGACCAGCAGCCGCACCTATCCGTTGCTTAACGCAACCTCGAAAGCGGTGGTCGACTGGGTCGAAAGCGAGCATCGGCCCGAGGCGATCGAACCCACGCAATGATCCGGCTTTACGACACGCTGGCGCGGGAGAAGCGCGACTTCGAGCCCGCCGATCCCAATCGCATCACCATGTATGTCTGCGGACCGACGGTTTATGGCCGCGCGCACATTGGCAACGCCCGGCCGGCGGTGGTGTTCGACACGCTGCGGCGGCTGATCGAGCATCAATATGGCGCCGGCAGTTTGACCTACGCCCGCAACGTCACCGACGTCGACGACAAGATCATCGCCGCGGCGGAAGCGGAAGGGGTTGAGCCGTCAGTGATTACCGAACGGTATGGGCGTTTCTATCTCGAGGACATGGGCGCGCTCGGGGTTCGTCCGCCGGACATCGCACCGCATGCCACGGCGGAAATTCCGGCGATGGTGGCCATGATCGCGACCTTGATCGAGCGCGGTCATGCCTATGCCGCCGAGGGTCATGTGCTATTCTCGGTCGCGTCGGACCCCGGTTACGGCCAGCTTAGCCGCCGCGACCGCGAGGCGATGATTGCCGGTGCCCGCGTCGAGGTGGCGCCCTACAAGCGCGATCCGGCCGATTTCGTGCTGTGGAAGCCGAGCGACGATGGGGTGATCGGTTGGGATTCGCCTTGGGGCCGCGGACGGCCGGGGTGGCATATCGAATGCTCGGCGATGATCCGGGCGCATCTGGGCGAGACGATCGATATTCATGGCGGCGGGCTCGACCTGATCTTTCCGCACCACGAGAATGAAATTGCCCAGAGCCGGTGCGCGCATGGGGGCAAGCCGTTGGCGCGATATTGGGTGCACAACGGTTTCCTCGACATGGGTACGGAGAAGATGTCGAAGAGCCTGGGCAATGTGGTGACGCCTAACGATTTACTAAGCGCTGGACACAAAGGCGAAACTCTTCGTCTTGCTCTCTTGTCAGCGCATTACAGACAGCCATTGCCATGGACCGAGAGTTTGATCGCTCAGTCGAAAGCGACTTTGGACAAAATATACCGATTCCCCTTCGACGATGACGAAGAAGAGGTCGGGACCATAGACCATGGCGTTCTCGCGGCCTTGAACGATGATCTCAATACGCCGCTGGCGATCTCGCGTCTTATCGCGATTGAGAACCCCAGAAATCTTCGCGCATCTGCTCAGTTATTGGGTTTGATGTCAGTTGGGTCGGACAATTGGTTTCGGACATTCTTAGGCATGACCGAAGAGACGGCAAATCGCATCGAAGAGCGAATTGCAGGTCGGACCAAGGCCAAAGCGCGGCGAGACTTTGCAGAGTCTGATCGCATTCGCGATGAACTCAAGGGAGAGGGCATTTTGCTCGAAGACGGGCCGGAGGGGACGACGTGGCGGCGGGCTTGATCGCTTGCCACAGTTCGCTGCGCTCCTGCGCAGGCAGGAGCGGTGCCCACCCGAAGCGATGCAGCCCTAGCGTGCAAGGTTCCTGCTTTCGCAGGAACACAGTCCAATGAACGCCGCGGCCCCCCTCTACACCCGCGACATCCTGCGCCTCGCGGCGTCGATACCGGGCCAGCGGTCCTTTGCCGAGATGGGGGATGCTGCGCTGGTTCGGTCGCCGACTTGCGGTAGCCGGGTGGCGATGCGGGTGGTGCTTGAAGACGGCGGTCGGGTTACCGCCATTGAGCAAGCAGTCGAGGCGTGTGCGTTCGGGCAGGCAGCTGCCGCCCTGGTTGGATTGCATGGCATCGGCACGAGCAAGGACGAGGCGGTCGCGGCGCTCGCCAACGTCGAACGCTGGCTGGACGGAGAGGGCGACGAACCGTGGCCCGACCTGCTAATACTCGATCCTGCACGCTCGCGGCGCGGGCGGCATGGGGCAATACTGCTGCCGTTCCGTGCGCTCGTCGCGGCGATTGAGGGGGCAAAGTGATCGACGGCGAAACCACCGCCCACGCGACAACCGCCTTGCTGGAGGCGAGTGCGATCCTGCTCGGCGCGGGACTGGTGTTCGTGCTGCTGTTCCGCAAGCTGCAACTCGGCGCGACGCTGGGCTATATCGTCGGCGGCGCGGTCATCGGCCCTTACGCCTTGGGGTGGGTGCAGGATCCCGAGCGACTGTCGGGCCTGACCGAAATCGGTATCGCCTTACTGTTGTTCATCGTCGGGCTGGAACTGGACCCGGGCCGCCTGTGGCGGTTGCGCAAGAATATTTTCGGATTGGGTCTGGCCCAAGTGGTGCTGACCGGGCTGGCGCTGAGCGGGTTCATCTATCTGGTGTTCGAACCTTCGTGGCAGACGGCATTAGCCATCGGTTTGCCTCTGGCCCTGTCGTCGACCGCGCAGGTGCTGCCGATGCTTCGGTCGGGTGGCCTGCTCAATACACCGCGCGGGGAGCGGGCATTCTCGATCCTGCTGTTCCAGGATCTCAGCATCGTCCCGCTGATCACGATCGTTGCGGCTTTGTCGGTGGTCAACCCCGACCCGTCGGCACCGTCCGGAGCGATGCTCGCGCTCTACACGGTGGTGGCGGTGGTCGGACTAGTGATTGCCGGTCGTTTCCTGCTCGGGCCTTTATTCCGGCTGGTCGGGCGGATCGCCGAGCAGGAATTGTTCGTCTTTGCCGGCCTGTTCGTGGTCATCGGCGTGTCGGCGCTGATGCATTATTTCGGCCTGTCGGTAGCGCTGGGCGCGTTCGTCGCTGGGGTGATGCTGGCGGAAAGCCCCTACCGGCACGAGCTGGAAAGCGACATCGAGCCGTTTCGCTCGCTGTTGCTTGGCATGTTCTTTTTGTCGGTCGGGATGCTGCTCGACCTGACCGTGATCGCTCGCCAGCCCTTCACCGTCATCGGACTGGCGATCGGCCTGGTCGTGATCAAGGCGGTCGTGCTGATGCTCCTTGGCCGGGCGTTTCAGTTGCCGTGGCGGCGCTCGGTCCGGCTTGGCCTGCTGCTCAGCCAGGCGGGGGAATTCGGCTTCGTTCTATTCGCGCAGGCGGCGGCGGGCCAGTTGCTGACGGCCGAGTCGGCGGCGATGTTCAGCGCTGTCGTCGTGTTGTCGATGGCGACCACGCCGCTGCTGATGCGCCTGACGGAGGTGCTCGACCGCTATGAGGAAAAGCGCACCGACCTCGATGGCCCGGAACATTCGCCGGAAACGCCGGTCATCGTCGTCGGTTACGGACGCTTCGGCCAGACCGTCGCGCAGATGCTGATGGCCAAGCAGATCGGGGTGACAATCATCGACCTGGACGCCGAGATGATCGACGTCAGCAGCGAATTCGGCTGGAAGGTTTATTACGGCGATGGCACGCGCATTGATCTTCTCCGGATTGCGGGAGCGGCCGATGCGCGGGCGATCCTGTTCTGCAACGATGGCGAGGGCTTGAATCGAGCGGCGCTTGAGCGGATTCTCGAGGCGTTTCCCCAAGCCAGCGTCATGGCGCGGGTATTCGATCGTCGGCAGCTGATCGATTTGCGCGGGCTCGACCTTGATTATGCACAGCGCGAATTGTTCGAGAGCGCGGTCAAGATGGGCCGCAAGGCGCTTGCCCAGTTGGGGATCGATGCGGCGGAGATCGACCGGGTCGAAGAGGCCTATCGCCTGCGCGATTGCGAGCGGCTGGAGCGGCAGCGGGAAGCGGGCGACTATCGCGCAGGCCGCGACCAGATTTTTTCCGAGAATCGGGCACTTGCCGATCCGGAGGACGAGACCGGGCTTTAGGCCGCAAGAAGCGCGACCAGCGCTTCGTTCGGCACTGGAGCGAGGGTCGCGCGACCGATGCTGTGGGTCAGGATCAGCGTAAACGCATCCGACCGGTTCTTCTTGTCAGCGCGCATATGGTTGAGCAGCGCGTCGCCCGCGCGGGCAAGCCCGACCTGGTCGAGGCTGGTCGGCAATCCGACCGAGCGAAGATGAGCGGCGACGCGAAGGCCATCGGCTTCGGGACACAGGCCGAGCCGCGTCGAGAGCCGAAAGGCAAGCACCAGCCCGATCGCCACCGCCTCTCCATGTAGCAGACGCCCCATCCCGGCTTCAGCCTCAACGGCATGGGCAAAGCTGTGTCCAAGATTGAGCAGCGCGCGGTGACCCAGGCGGTCGAAGGGGTCGGCGGTGACGAAGCGGGCCTTGGCGCGGATGCAGGTGGCAACGGCGTGGTGGCGGGCGACCCGGTCTCCCGCGATCAGGGCAGCGCCATGATCTTCGCACCAGGCGAAGAAGGCGGGATCGTCGATCAACCCATATTTGACGATTTCGGCATAGCCCGAGCGCATCTGTCGCGGATCGAGCGTGTCGAGCAACGCCGGGTCGGCCACGACCAGCGCCGGCATGTGGAAGGTGCCGACCAGATTCTTCTGTCCCGCGGCGTCGATCGCGGTCTTGCCGCCGATCGCGCTGTCGGCCTGAGACAGCAATGTGGTGGGAATGTGGATGACCGGGCAGCCGCGCTTGAACAGGCTCGCGGCGAGACCGGTGACGTCGCCGATGGAGCCGCCGCCTAAGGCGAGGATGGGGGTGCCGCGATGGACATTGCGCCGGGCAAGGCCGTCGGTGATGGCGGCGAGCGTGGTCCAGTCCTTCGCTGCCTCGCCTTCGGGGATGAGGATCGGCGGCTGGAGTGCGACGGGCGCGAGGGTCGCTCCATGGAGTGCAAGCACGCGGGCATCGGTCACCATCGGCAGCGGTCGACCATCGCCGACCGCGGCGATCCGGTCGATCGCCTCGTACAGGCTCCCGATCAGTACATCGTAAGTAGACTCGCCGTGAACAACCGCGAACGAAATCATCTGGATAAATGCTGGTCCAGCGCGGCGATGATCGCCTCGACCACCTCATAATGGCCGCCGGCGCCGCTGCGAATGTGGATGTGCGCCTCGGCATAGGACGGGCGGCGCTCGTCGGCGAGCCGCTCGAGCGTGCCTTTGGGATCGGGATTGCGGAGCAAGGGGCGGGTGTCGCGGCGACCGGTGCGCTCGGTCAGCACGTCGACTTCGGCATCCAGCCAGACGGTGATCGCGCGAGCGTTGAGCAGTTCGCGGGTGCGCGGGTCGATGAAGGCCCCGCCGCCGGTCGCGATCACCCGGACATGACCCTCGACCAGCCGCGCCACGAGCCGCCGTTCGCCATCACGGAAATCCTTTTCGCCATAGCGTTCATAGACTTCGGCGGCGGAGAAGCCGGCGGCATCCTCGATCGCCGAATCGCTGTCGATGAACGGCAGCTCGAGCCGCCGCGCGAGGCGGCGTCCGACGGTCGACTTGCCGACGCCCATCAGGCCGACAAGGACAATCGGTTTTTCAAGGCGGTCGGTCAGCGTTTGCATGGGCAAGGGGGCTATACATGGGGATGCATGGTCGGGCAAAAGGCCGCTTGTCCCAATCCTTGACGAAGTGGAAGCCAATGCCGCGCGGCGTAATTTTCCTGATTATCCTGGTGCTGCTGCTGATCGGCGGTGCCGCTTATTTGTCGACGAGCGCGAGTGAAGTGCCGCTGACCCCAATCGAGGCCGATGTCGTCAATGCACCGTCCGCGCAATAGATTGCTGATCGCCGCCGCCGCGATTGCGGTTGCGATCCCGGCATTGGCGCAGGACCGGCCCGAATCGATTCTGCCGCCCGGTTTCGGTGAGCCGGCACCGGCGTCGAACACGCAGACGCCCGCGCCCGCAAGCAACAGCTCGACAGCCGCCCCGGCGGGTCCGGCCGAGAGCAGCGGTGTGGTCGAGACCGACGGCCTGTCGCTGGAAGAAGCGGCGGATGCGATGGTGGTGGAATTGGCCCCGCCGATCGAATTGCCCGAGTCCGCACGTCGCGACCCGGCCGAGGTCGGGCCCCTGCCGGCGACACAGACCGGCTTTGGCGAACAGCCCTGGGGCGGGTCGAGCGGAAAGTTCCTGTCGATCCTGATGCGGCGGACCGATACGCCGCTTGCCTCGCGTTGGGGGCATATCCTGCTCCGCAATGCACTGCTGACGAAATCGCGGGCACCGGCCGACGTAAACCCGGCCGACTGGGTCGCGGAGCGTGCCTGGCTGCTGATCCGGATGGGCGAAGCGGACGGCGCGCGAATGCTGGTGTCGGGCGTTGATGTCGATGATTTTACACCCAAATTGTTCCAGGTCGGGGTGCAGAGCGCGCTGGCCAATGCCGACCCGGCGGCCCTGTGTCCGATCGAAAGCGGGATCGGCAAGGTCGAGCGCGGCATCGCTCCGCTTGCCCGGGCGATGTGCGCATCGCTATCGGGCAATAGCGCGGTTGCCGCGGCCGATATCGAGGCGGCCCGGCGACGCGGGCGGTTCGACCCGATCGACCTTGTACTGGCCGACAAGGTGGTCGGCGCGGGCGCGGAATCGGCGCGTGCGGTGACTGTCGAATGGGAACAGGTCCAACGGCTCAATGCATGGCGTTTCGGCCTTGCGACCGCCACCGGTATGGTCCCGCCCGCCAATTTGATCGACGCGGCTTCGCCGCAACTGCGGGCCTGGCAGGCGCGCGCACCGGTGCTGAGCGCCGAACAAAGGCTGGCCTCGGCGCGGATCGCGGCGGGGCTGGGGGTGTTCTCGTCGCAGGCGCTGATCGACCTCTATGCCGAAATCTACGACCGGACCGACCCAAGCGATCTTGCCGAGAGCGATGCCTGGCAATTGCGACTTGCGATCACCGGCAAGAATATCGACAACAAGATCAGCGCCTTCCGCAAGCTGCACGATGGAGTCCAGGGATCGATCGAACGGGAGGCGACCCGTGCGCTGCTGGCCCGCGCGGCGATGCGCATCGCGCCCGATGCCGGTTTGCAGGAGGTGGCACCCGATCTGATCGCGGCGATGCTCGCGGGCGGGTTCGACCGGGAGGCGGCACGCTGGGCCGCGGTGGTCGAGGACATGGACGACGAATTCGCCGACCGCTGCTGGGCGATGCTGGCGCTCGCAAGCGCGTCGACGCGGGGCATCGACCTGGACGGGGACCGGGTCGGCGATTTTATCGATCGCGATACCAGCCCCCGCAAGCACCGAAGCGCCCTGCTGGTGGCGGGCCTGGCGGGTCTCGGGCGGATCACGACTGCTTCGGCGGGAGAATTCAGCCAGCAGCATGCGCTCGGACTTGGCGGCAGGTCGGAATGGAGCAGGATGATCGACGGTGCGTCGATTCGACGGCAGCCGGGAACGGTGGCCTTGCTCGCCGCGGTGGGACTGCAGGCGCCGGGCTTCGATTCGGTGCCGGGCTATCACCAGTTCCACCTGATCACGGCGCTGAGCCGCAACGGCCAAGATTTCGCCGCCCGGATGATCGCTGCCGAGGCATTGTCGCGGACGTGAGGGATTGCGCGTGACTGGCGACGACGCCGGGCTGGTCGATCGCTTTCTCGACATGCTGGCGTCCGAAGCCGGGGCCTCGCGCCATACGCTGTCGGCCTATCGCAGCGATCTGATGGCGGCCGGCGCGCTGGTGCCGTCCCTCGGGGAGGCATCAATGGAGCAATTGGGGAGCCTCGCGCCGGCCTGGTCGGAGCTTGCGGCATCGACGCTGGCGCGGCGCTCGGCGGCGTTGCGGCGATTCTATGGTTTCCTCCAGGAGGAGGGGTTTCGCGACGACAACCCAGCCGCCGCGCTCGCCCGACCGCGGCAAGTTCGCCCATTGCCGCGAATTCTCGATTCCGATGACGTGACCGCGATGTTCCAGGCCGCCGAAGACAAGGCCGCAAGCGACGAGCCGGGAGCGCTGCGCAATCTTGCGCTGCTCGAACTGCTTTACGGTTCGGGGCTCCGCGCGTCGGAATTGGTAACCTTGCCAAGACGCGCGTTTCGGCCGGGCCAGCCGTTCCTGATCCTGCGCGGCAAGGGCGGCAAGGAACGGCTGGTGCCGGTTTCCTCTCGCGCCGCCGAGGTGGTCGAGCGCTGGTCCGGAACGCTGATGGAGGGGCAATGGCTGTTCCCCAGCCGTACGGGTCACATCAGCCGGGTGCGGCTGTTCCAAATCGTTCGAACGATGGCTGCCGCGGCGGGGATCGCGCCCGAGCGGGTCAGCCCGCATGTGCTTCGTCATGCCTTTGCGACGCACCTGCTGGCGGGCGGAGCGGATCTTCGCGCATTGCAGACACTGCTTGGCCATGCCGACATCGCGACGACTCAAATCTACACCCATGTCGATAGCGAGCGGCTGGTGCAGCTGGTCAACGAACGGCATCCGTTGGCCAGAAAGCCACGCGTTGACGATGGCCGATCCCCCGCCTAACCCCCGCGCCGACCATGCAGACCTATCTCGATTTTGAAAAACCGATTGCCGAGCTCGAACGGCGCCTGACCGAATTGCGCGAAACCGCGAGCGAAGGGTCGATCGATCTGGATAGCGACATCGAGCGGCTTGAGGCCAAGTCGGCCAAACTGCTCAAGGACACCTACGCTCGGCTCACCCCGTGGCAGAAGAGTCAGGTCGCGCGCCATCCCGATCGGCCGCATTTCAAGGATTTCGTTGCCGGCATGACCGAGGACTTTGTTCCGCTGGCGGGCGATCGGGCGTTTGGAGACGATCCGGCGATCATCGGCGGACTGGCGCGGATCGGCGGTACGCGCGTGATGCTGATTGGGCATGAGAAGGGCGACGACACCGCGTCGCGGCTCCGCCACAATTTCGGCATGGCCAAGCCCGAAGGCTATCGCAAGGCGATCCGGCTGATGGCACTGGCCGACCGGTTCGGGCTGCCGGTCGTCACCTTGGTCGATACGCCGGGCGCATTTCCCGGCGTGCAAGCGGAGGAGCGCGGGCAGGCCGAGGCGATCGCCCGGTCAACCGAGCAATGCCTGGCTTTGAAGGTGCCGCTGATCGCGGTCGTGGTTGGCGAGGGTGGATCGGGCGGAGCAGTGGCACTCGCCGCCGCGAACCGCGTGCTGATGTTCGAACATGCGGTCTATTCGGTGATCTCGCCCGAAGGTTGCGCGTCGATCCTGTGGCGGACGTCGGACAAGGCGGCGGACGCGGCCGAGGCGATGAAGATTACCGCCACCGATTTGCAGGCGTTGGGCGTGGCCGACCGGATCGTGCCCGAGCCAATGGGCGGGGCGCATCGAGACCCGGCGGCGGCGATCGACGCGCTGAAGACAGCGGTGGTTGAGGAAATCGCCGGACTGAAAGCGCTGGCGCCCGAGGAATTGCTGGCCCAGCGGCGCTCCAAATTCCTCGCCATTGGCTAGGCACGCACCCGGAACCAAGTCGCATTTGAGCCCGTTCATTGGGGAGAAATCCCCCGATTCGTACGGAGTATGCATGCGTCGCCCAATCCTTCTGCTTGCCGCCAGCGCCATTGTCCTAACCCCGATCGCGGTTGTGGCTCAGGTCCGCAATCTCAACCCCCGTGAAGTCGCCGAAGCGCAGCGCCAGCATCCCGAACTGGTTCGCGAATATGGCGGTGCAGAGGTTGGCGCACGCGCCGCTTATGTCGAAGGGGTCGGGCGTCGGGTGGCGGCTTATTCAGGGGTCGCCAATCCCGGTCAGGTCTATCGCTTCACGACCCTCAACAGCGCCGTGGAAAACGCCTTCGCGGTGCCGGGGGGCTACATTTACATTACGCGTCAGCTGATGGGATTGATGGACGACGAGTCCGAGCTTGCCTTCGTGCTCGGGCACGAGACCGGGCACATTGCCGCCAACCACGCGCAGGCGCGGCGTTCGGCGGCGCAGCGGAACTCGGTTCTGGGCGTGCTCGGTGCCATCATCGGCAGCACGATCGGCGGGAATTCCTTCGGCAATCTGCTGGCGCAAAGCGCGCAATTGCGCACCCTGAGCTTCTCGCGCGATCAGGAATATCAGGCCGACACCTTGGGTACGCGATACGTTGTCGCGGCGGGGTACGATCCACTTGGCGGGGCAAATATATTGGCGTCGCTCGGCCGGGCCGATGCGCTGCAGCTCAGGATCCAAGGCAAGGGCAACCGCTCGCTGCCGGAATGGGCGAGCACCCACCCGAACAGTGAAAATCGGGTTCAGCGGGAGCGGCAGCTGGCGATCCAGACCGGCCGCGCGGGGAAGGGGTTGCGCAACCGCGACGCTTTCCTGGCGCAGATCGAGGGGCTGACGGTCGACGACGATCCCGCCCAAGGGGTGATCGAAGGGCGCAGCTTCAGCCATCCCGACCTGCGCCTGCAGTTCGTCGTGCCGACCGGTTATCTGATGCAGAACGGCACCAGTGCCGTCACCATCGAAGGATCGGCGGGGAAAGCGCAGTTCAGCGGCGGCGGCTACACCGGAACGCTCGAAAGCTATATCCAGCGTGTGCTGTATCAACTGACCGGCGGGCGGCAGCGGATGGCGATGGGCCAGATGCGACAAACGACCGTCAACGGCCTGCCGGCGATTTACAGCATCAACCGCGCCAATACGTCATCCGGCGCGGTCGATGTCAGCGTCATGGCCTATCGTTGGGATCGCGACACCGTCTATCATTTCGTGATGCTGACTCAGGCCGGGGTGGGAATCGGACCCTTTGCGTCAATGGTCGATTCGCTTCGCCGGATTACGCCGCAAGAGGCGGCCTCGATCCGCCCGCGGGTGATCGATGTGGTGACAGTGGCACCGGGGGATACGATCCAGTCGCTCGGCCAGCGCATGGCGTACCGCGATTTCAAGGTCGACCGGTTCCGATCGCTCAACGGACTTGCCGCCAATGCGGCGCTGACCCCCGGTCAAAAGGTCAAGATCGTGGTGTACGGGACGCGGCGAAGCTAGGGGCTTCGCCGCATTCTCGCGCGCTACATATAGGTCGAAGCGGCGTTGCCGACCTTGCCCCACATGCCATTGGTGCCGCCGCCGAGCGTCTTGAGGCCGCCGATCATGGCAACAACGATAAGCGCGGCAATCAATCCGTACTCGATCGCGGTCGCACCGCGTTCAGACGCACACAAGGTGCGCAAAATCTTACGGATAGCTGTCACGCCACCCTCCTCTGGTCTTGGTCCA
>JAZKHF010000130.1:0-13552 GCA_040385545.1 Pseudomonadota bacterium | reverse complement strand
GTCGAGAGGCGCAACGCCTAGACGTGGTGGCAGCATAAACGTCCTTTTTCCACCCATAGCGGACGCTTAGTGGCTGTCGAACGACGCGCTATTGCTGCGATGGGAAGCGCGTCGTTCGACGGGTGAGGTTCAAGGTGCCTTTATCGTTGGCCGCTCGTCTCGGCGGTCGTTGCGATGCTGGTGACGTCGTCGTCTTCGCTGGCGACGATGATGGTCTCGCTGCCGTCGGCACCCTGCAGGCGCAGGATGCGGCGGTTCTGGACGCTGCGCCAGCCGACCGCGACGATCAGCGCGAAAACGGCGAGGCCGAACAGGATGGCCATGAGCGTCGAAGATGATTCCGTCATTGTGTTACCCCTTTGAACATGATGTCGTTGGGACCAGAACGACCGATCGCGAAGGGAGGGTGCCGGGCGCGTCAACCGTTTCCCGTTTCGGGACGATCGTGAATGTTGCGCCGGTCGCTTAAGTCCGTATCCGTCCTGGCAACTCAAGTCTGGCGATCTAGGCGGTCACGCGGCATAGAAGGGGCGATCAACGGTCACCGGGAACGAACCTTCATGCGATTGCTCCATTTGTTCGCTGCATCGGCCATCGCCCTTGCCGCCGCGCCCGCCTTGGCCAAGGACGCCGTCTACATGAGCCTGATGGGCGAGCCGTACTGGACCAATTCGGCGGGTGAGCATCCGTTCGACCAGTGGGTGAAAATGGCCGATCAGGATGGCGACGGCGCAATTACCAACGCCGAGTTCCGGGCCGATGCCGAGGCTTTTTTCGAAAGTCTCGACCTCGACGGCGACAAGATCATCGATGGCGACGAAATGGCCAAATATGAGCAACTCGCGCCCGGCCGGACCCGGGCGGCGGGGGGCGGGGCGGCGTTGCCGTCGAGCAAGCGCCCCAAGGCGACATCCTCCTCGCCGGTCGAGCAGGGGCGGGTGGCGGTCGTAACCGGCGGCGATGCGCCAACCGCGACGCGGATTCATCCCGGGGGCGGGCGGATCAACTTTTCGGAAGTGCCGCAGCCGGTGGCAATGGCCGACGCCAATCTCGACCGGCGGGTGACGATTGAGGAATTCCGCAAGACCGCGAACCGGCGCTTCACCAATTACGATGTCGACAAGGACGGGCGGCTGACGCGCAAAGAATTGAGGTAGTCGGCGCGGGATAGCGAGGCCAGTTGCGAATCTTTCGCAATAAGCTATGACGGCCATCATGCAGCGGATGGCAATTGGTAAAAGCGTACTCTGGACGGTGCTTTCGGTGCCCGCCGTGCTCATCCTGCACCGCTATTTGACCACGCCCGACATCTGGGCCGGTGATCTGCTTCATTCGACGGGCGAATGGTCGGCCCGGTTGATCATCGTCGCCTTGATGCTGACGCCGCTGGCGATCTTGTTTCCCGGCGTTCGACCGATCCGCTGGCTGGTGCGGCACCGACGCGCGTTCGGGGTGGCGGCGTTCGTTTATGCATTGCTTCACCTCGCTTTCTACATCCTCGACATGGAAACGGTGGCGGCCATGCTGGCCGAGCTTGGCGCGCCCGGAATATGGACCGGGTGGCTGGCCCTGCTGTGCATGATACCGCCCGCGCTGGCGAGCAACGACGCGGCGATGCGGACGCTGCGCGGTGCGTGGAAGGGGGTGCAGCGGCTGGCCTATCCGGCGGCGGTGCTGACCCTTGTTCACTGGATTTTGGTGCATGACGGGATGGCGTCAGCATTGGTTCAATTCGCACCGCTCATTCTGCTTCAAATCATTCGATTGTTTCGCCAATTTACCAACCAACCCAACCGAAGGAAATTCACATGAAAATGCTTATTCTTCCGATTGCTGCCGCCCTGACCATCGCGCTCGCCGCGAGCCCCTCCGCCGCCACCGGCAAGATGACCTGCAACGCCCCGCAGAAGCAGTGGAAGAGCATGGAGAAGCTTCAGGCCGACCTGGTCAAACAGGGTTGGCAGGTTCGGAAAGCCAAGGTCGATGGCGGTTGCTACGAAGTCTACGGCACCGACCCGCAGGGCAATCGCGTGGAAGCTTATTTCCACCCGGTCAGCTTCAAGAAATTGCTCGTCTCGCGCCGCGGCGAAGTGTTGTTCCGCGCCAAGTAATCCGGGCGGTGCTTGAAGCGCCGCGCTGAACCGTGCCAACCTGCCCTGCGGCGTGGGGGAGGTTGGCCATGGTGAGCTTGAACGACCGTCCCCGAAACCTGTCGCAATCGGCTTTAAGGCAAGGTTCAGCGGCTGACTGGCAGGAGGCCCGGATGAAAAACCTCAGCAAAGTGGCACTTCTTGCCTTGGGCACTCTGGCGATTGCGACCCCGGCGGCGGCCGACCCGCGCGAGGCCAGGCCGAACGATCCGACCTGTGCGAAGGGCGGTTCGCCCGCCGTGCTGGTGCGGGTCACCGGGTTGAAGAATGGCGCCGGGAAGGTGCGCGTCCAGGCCTACGGTCCGGGCGCAGCCAAACATTTGAAGAAGGGCGGATGGGCCGGGCGGGTCGATGTGCCGCTGGGTGGTCGGCGAAGCATGGACATCTGCCTGCCGCTGCCTGCCACGGGGCAATATTCGGTGGCGGTGCGACATGACAGCAATGCCAACAAGAAGAGCGACTGGAACGACGGCGCGGGCTTTTCCCGCAACCCCAAGCTCAGTCTGCTCGGCGGTCGGCCGAGTTTCGGCCAGACGGCGGTTGCTGTGAAGGACGGGCCGACGCGGATCAGCGTGGTGCTGAACTATCGCAACGGGATGAGCGTCGGGCCGGTGGGTTAGGGTGGCAGCACGCTCCTTTCCCGAACGGGAGAAGAGCGGGCTGCCATTATATTCAGGCCAGCATTCGAACCTTGGGCTCGCGGTCCCAGTGACGTTTGGGCGCGATGGCAAGGAATTGGTCGTTGGGTACCACTCCCGCGTCGGGCTCGATCCCAAGCTTGTCGAGGATATATTCCTTTGTCGCGGGGCAATAACCGATCGTCTTGCAATGGCCAAACGCGTCCATGAACCAGCCGAGCGCAGCACCGTCGTTGGCGAGCAGTTTGGCCTGATCGGGCATGATCGCACAGGCGACTGCGTCGAACAGCACCGATGGCGATCCGGCCAGCTGGCCGTCGGCTTTCAGCGTCCCGCCCTTCACGGCAAGTCCACCAACCTTTGGCGCGACCAGAAAGGCGGTGCCGCCACCGTCCTCGATGCCTTTCTTGAGCTTGTCGATCGTCGCCTTGTCCGACCCCTCGGCAAACAGGATCGCGACCTTGCGACCGGTCATCGGAACGTCGCCTTGTTTGACGATCGACAGCGCGTCGGATGGCTTCATGTCGACCGGTTCCCTGGCCGCCTTGTTCGCAGCGGGAAGGTCCATCGCTAGGCCGGCAGCAACCCGCTTGGCGAGATTTTCGTCGGCATTGCGAAGATTGCCAAGCATCCGCAGCCGGATCGGCTCAAGCTGAACCTTGGACAATTCGAAGGTGAATGCCGACGCGATATGCGCCTGCTCGATCTCGGTCTGGGAGCGGAAGAACAGCCGCGCCTGGCTGTAGTGATCGGCGAACGTGTCCGAGCGAATCCGTAATTTCTCCGTCGCATCGTTACGTTCGTCGTTGATCGCGACGGTCGCAAAGCCCTGGTGGCTCTCGCGCGGGCCGCCATCTTCGCCGGCTTCGGAAAGACTGTTCGGTTCGTAATTGGCGCGGCCCTTGGGGACCATCGTCTGCATCATTCCATCGCGCTGGAAATTGCCGAACGGGCAGCGCGGGGCGTTGATCGGGATCTGGTGGAAATTGGTCGTGCCGAGCCGGGACTTCTGCGTGTCGAGATAAGAGAAGAGTCGGCCCTGCAACAAAGGGTCATTGGAAAAATCGATTCCCGGCGGGACGTTGGTCGGGAGGAAGGCGACCTGCTCGGTCTCGGCGAAGAAATTGTCGACATTGCGGTTGAGCGTAAGCCGCCCGATGATCCGCACGGGGACATCCTCTTCCGCGATGAGCTTGGTGGAATCGAGCACGTCGTAAGGTTGTGCGGCGGCAAATTTTTCGTCGAAGATCTGAATGCCCAACTCCCACTGCGGAAAGTCGCCGGCATCGATCGCCTCATACAGGTCGCGGCGATGATAGTCGGGGTCGGCACCGGCGATCTTGACCGCTTCGTCCCAGCAGGTCGACTGCAGGCCGAGTAACGGTTTCCAGTGAAACTTGACGAAGCTCGACTTGCCCGCCTCATTGACCAGTCGGAACGTATGGACTCCGAAACCCTCGATCGTGCGCAATGAGCGCGGAATGGTCCGATCGCTCATCGCCCACATCAGCATGTGGGTCGATTCGGGCATCAGGCTGACGAAATCCCAAAAAGTATCGTGGGCGGACGCCGCCTGCGGGTAGCCCTTGTCGGCCTCCATTTTGACCGAGTGGACGAGATCAGGGAATTTGATCGCATCCTGGATGAAGAACACCGGAATGTTGTTGCCAACCAGGTCCCAATTGCCCTCCTTCGTGTAGAATTTGACCGCGAAACCGCGCACGTCGCGCGGCGTATCCACGGACCCGGCGCCGCCGGCGACGGTGGAGAAGCGGGTGAACACTTCGGTTTTTTCGCCCTTACGGAAGACCGCAGCCTTGCTGAGGTCGGAGATGTCGTCGGTGGCTTCAAACACGCCGTGCGCACCGGATCCGCGGGCGTGGACAATGCGCTCGGGAATGCGTTCATGATCGAAATGGAAGATCTTTTCGCGGAGGACGAAGTCCTCGAGCAGGGTCGGGCCGCGCGCGCCCGCCTTAAGGCTGTTCTGATTGTCGCCAATCGGAACGCCGTGGTTGGTGGTCAGCCCGCCCCCCGACTGATGGGTCTCGCCGCCATTGCCAATGGTGGTGCCTGTATTGGCTTTGGGCGTGGAAGAAGAAGGCTTGGCCATGCGCATGCTCCGCGGGAAAGGGGACATGAAGGCAACGGGTCGCACGGCAACTCTTTCCGTCGTCCGGCCGCACCGGCTAAATAATTTCGACGGCAGGCCCCTGAATCCGGCGCCAAGCAGCTTGAGCCCCGGCGCTGCACCATGGCCCAACGACCGTATCGCGCCATGTTCCGGCGACGCTTAATTGCTGGTGCTCCAGTGTTGGGGGAAAACCATGCAAGCACTTTCGACGCCTTTGCCACGCGTGATCCTGCCGAAGTGAAGGTTCGGTGCCCGGCGATCGAGGGACATAACGATCGCCGGAACACCGGCTCGCGAGGATCGGCAATCGCGCTGATCCTCGCGGGTTCGCCACAGCGACCGCATCTGCCGACGGGAGGAGGGTCGGCAATCCACGTGCAGGGCGGGCAGGCGTGGAGCGGCGCTGTGACGTGCAACTCAATTAGGGCCTTGTCGACTGGCCGGCGATACGGCTTTTGTGCCGTAGCCCTAGCTGGAGATTAGAAGCCTGCCTCGACCGCCAGTCGAATCAAGTCGGCGGTGGTCTTGAGGTGAAGCCGTTCCATCAGGATGGCGCGATGCATCTTGACAGTTTTCTCGGCAAGTCCGAGTTCGCCCGCGATCTGCTTGTTAAGCAGGCCATTCGCCACCAGCTTCAACACCTGACTTTGGCGCGGCGAAAGTGCCTTGACCATTTCCGCGGCCCTGATGCAACGCATGCTCGACGAGGTCGAGGCATCAGCCCCGATCTCGATTTGCGACCCCAGGAAATAAAGCAATTGGTCCTGCTCGTCATAGATTGGCGCCACAAGCACGGCGTTTCGAAACGGCTGGCCATTACGCTTATAATTGAGGATCTCGACCAGGACCGGTCGATGCTCCCGAACACCACGCCGGATTTCCTCCGACAGCCACGGCTCAGTTCCCGGACCGGAGAGAAAGCGGCAATTCCGACCAACGACCTCGTCGGGTCCGTAACCCGTCAACTCACAAAATGCCGTGTTACAGGCGACGATCGGATTGTCGGGCAGCCGTGGATTGCTGATGACCGAGGGAATCGGGCTGTCCGTGACGAGGCTCACAAATCGAGCATCAAGACGGCTTGACCGCTTGGCCACAGAAACAGTTTCTTCCCGCTGTATGTCCACCATGATGACTATGACGTGACCCATCGAATGATCAATGGTTTCATCGACTGTCCGCCACAAATGGCAACCACCTACCGGCAGGCGACGGCAACACAACTAACGGTAGGCGATGAGCCTGCCGCTGTCGTTGAGGATGTAGAGCGTATTCCCGGCGACAACGGGCGGGACGCTGATGCTGTCACCGGCGCGGGTCTGACTCTGAAAACTGCCGTCCGCCGGGTTGATATTGATCAATGTGCCATTCGAACCGACGAGGACCAACCGGTTTCCGGCGAGGATCGGGCCGCTGTAGTAGATCAGCCCCTTGTTACCCTTGGGATTTTCCCAGCGGGGAAGCTCGTTGATCCAGCGGACCTTGCCGGTGGTGCGCGACATGGCGACGACCTTGGCCTCGTCGGTGACCACGAACACCCAGTCGCCGACCACCCACGGAGTCGAGATACCGGCGACATTCTGTTCCCAGATGCGCTGGCCGCTGTTGATTTCGAGCGCGACCATGCGGCCGCCCTTGCCGACCGCGAACACCTGGTTGCCGTCGATCACCGGGCTGGCGTCGATATCGGACAGGCTGGCGACGCTGGTCGAGATGGAAGTGCGCGACAAGGCGTCCTGCCACACGATCCGGCCATTCTCGAAACGATAGGCGTTGAGTTCTCCCGAAGAGAAGCCGGCGATGACCGTACCGCGTGCGACCGCGGGCGAGCCCGAGCCGAACACGCCGGCGATTTCCAGCGCCGCGGCGTTCGACCAGTTGCTGGCCCCGTCGGCGGCCTTGAGCGAATAGATTTGATTGTCCTGGCTGGTGACATAGACCGCGCCGTCGGCGACCGTCGGGGCGCCGCGCAACGGGCCGCCCGGCTTGACGGTCCAGATTTGGGCGCCGGTCGCGGCGTCGAGCGCGGCGACATGGCCGAGGCCGTTGGCGGCATAGACCCGCCCGCCATCGACCGCGAGGCCGCCGCCGTAATTGCTGTCCTTGTTGCCGCTGCTGTCCCCGAAGCTCGCGCTCCAGACCGCGCCGCCGTTGCGGGCGTCGAAGGCGCGTGCGACACCGTTGGTGTCGATCGTATAGACGTTGCCACCGGCGACCACGGGGGCGCTGATCAGGCGGCCTTTCTTGTCGCTTCCGGCGCCGATCGACACCTGCCAGGCGACGCCGAGCGCATTGCCGAGCGCAACATGGCCCATCGACTTGGACGGATTGCCACCCGATTGGGCCCAATCGTCATTGGCGACGGCTTCCGGAATGACGAACGGCATGGCGGCGGTTTCGGGATCGACCTCGATCGCATTCTCGCCCGACAGGACCGCGATCCGTTCCCCGATCACCGGAGTCTTGACGGCGTCTTTCTTGAACGGGTTGCAACCTGTCACGCAGACCGACGCGACCAGCAACAGGGCAAGTTTGCGAGTGGAGGATGTCATGGATGGATGCGTCCTATCGATCGTTATTCGTAATGCCGGGAATCGATGCGGTGGCATCGACCCCGAGGGTGCCGGCGATCTGGACCGCGCGGCTGCGGATGGATTCGGGAACCTGGTTGTCAGCGGCGATCGCGGCGAACAGGCGGCCGGCATCGCCCTTACGGCCCTGCTTGAGCATCGCCATCGCGGTCAGCTCCCCGGCGCTTCCGAACCAGGCGTTGCCGGGCTTGGCGAGCGGTTCCAGCCGGGCGATCACCGCCTCCGGCTTGATGGTGTCGAACTCGAGGCTGGCGAGGCGGATCGAGGCGAGGTCGCGGAACGGGGCGGCAAGACCGCTGTCGTCGGCGATCGAGCGATAGATGGCGATGGCGGAGGCGCGATTGCCAGCGCCGAGCGCAATCGCCGCTTGGGCAAGACGGGCCTCGGTCGCGATCCCCTCGGACGGACTTTTGGTCAATTTCTCGAGCGTCGGCGCAACCGCCGGTGCCGCGGCGGGACCGCCATCGAGCCTGTTGAGCGCGGAGGTCAGCGTCTCGCTGTCGGCGGCGGCGACCTTCGACTGGCGATCCTGCCAGTAGAGCCAGCCACCAACCGCGGCGAGGAACAGCAGCACCGCTCCGGCGATAATGGCGCCATATCGTTTGGCGAATGCCTGCGCCTGATCACGGCGGAGGTCTTCGTCGACTTCGCGGACGAAGGCGTCGTCGGGTTTGCTGCGATCGGGAGAAAGCGCCAAGTTGATCCTCATGCGTCGGGGGATGACGGCCAAACAACATTTCCCCCACCCTCAATGAACGGAAGCTGGCCGGCGCTCGCTCTAGCGAAGTGAGGCGCAAAGGCAAAGGGGGGGCGAAGCTTGGGGGGGCTATTTCGCCTTGGCGGCCGCGATCCAGGCGCGCATGCGGGTTTCGAGGACCGGCAGCGGCACCGCGCCCATCGCGAGCAGGGTCGAATGGAAGCCGCGAATGTCGAATTTGGTGCCGAGTTCGCGCTCGGCCTCGGCGCGCAGGCGACGGATGGTGAGTTCGCCCAATTTGTAGGACAAAGCCTGGCCGGGCCAGCTGATGTAGCGATCGACCTCGGTGGTGACCTCGTGCAGCGACAGCGCGGTGTGCGACGCGAGATAGTCGATCGCCTGTTGGCGGGTCCAGCCGTAGCGGTGGAGGCCGGTGTCGATCACGAGGCGAGCCGCGCGCCACATTTCGTAGCTTTGCTGGCCGAACCGCTCGTACGTGGTGCGGTAGATCCCCATCTCGATCCCGAGCCATTCGGTATACAGGCCCCAGCCTTCGCCATAGCCCGAGAAATAAAGGTTGCGGCGGAAGCGGGGGAGGGACTGTCCCTCCTCGGCGAGCGCGGCCTGGAAACTGTGGCCGGGAGCGCATTCGTGCACTGTCAGCACGGGGATGTTGTAGAGTGGTCGGACCGGCAGATTGTGGGTGTTCATCTGGCAGCTGGTCAGCCCGCCCCGGCCCGCGGTGTAAAAGGGCGCGAGCGCCTCGGGCACGGGGATGATGGCAAAGCGGCGGCGGGGCAATACTTCGAAATAATCCTTCAGGCGGCCGTCGACGCGCTTGGCGGCATAGGCCGAGACGCCCATCAAATCGTCAGGGGTGCGGGCGATGAACTGCGGGTCGGTGCGGAGGAATTTGAGGAAATCGGGGAAGCTGCCCTTGAACCCGGCCTCGGCCATGGTGCGCTTCATGTCGGCGTCGATCCGCGCGACTTCGGTGAGGCCGATCTGGTGGATTTCCTCGGGGGTCAGCGGCAGCGTGGTATATTCGCGGACTTCGGCGCGGTAGTAAGCGTCGCCGTCGGGAAGCGCGCTGGCGCCGACGGTTTTGCGGGCGCCTGGGACATAGGTGTCGCGGTAGAAATTGAGCAAATTGCGGTAGGCGGGGATGATCGATTGCTCGATCGCCGCCTTGCCCTCGGCGCGGAGCCTGCCCTGGTCGGCCGCGGCGATGGTGGTCGGCATAGTCGCAAAGGCTTTGAAGAAAGCGTTGGTCTCGGCCGGTACGGTGAAGGCGCTGATCGACCCCTCGCGGCCGCCGAGCGTGGCGGCGGGCGGGGTGAAGCCGCGGGCGAGGCCGGACCGCATGTTGGCGATATGCTGTTCGAAGAAGCGCGGCACGTCGCGCATCCGGGCGATGTAGCGGCGATAGGCCTCGGCATCGTCGAGGGGCGAGGATTCGTCGAGATAGGTCCAGAAATTGCTGTCCGAATTGACCGGCATTTCCCACTCGCGAAAGCGCGCGTCGGACAGCGAGGATTCGAGAATGCTGCGCAGGACGGCGGCATTGGTCTGCTCGTCGAGCGACAGGCGCGCGACGGGAATGGAGTCGAGTTTGGCGAGGATCGAGCGGAGGTGTGCGGCGCGGGCGGCGTGGCTCGCGGGGTCGACCTTGGCGAGGTAATCGGCGGGCTGATATTCGCCCTTGGCATCCTGGGTCGAACCATATTCTTTGGCGATCCAGACCGAATAGCCGTCGTAAAGCGCCTTCAGCTGGCGATCGGCATCGGACGGCCTGGTCTGGGCGGAGACGGGCGCGGCGCCGGTTGCGAAAATGGGCGCGGCGAGGAGGCACAAGGCGAGGCGAAGTTTCATCCAGTCAGCGTAGCGCGTTGGGCGGCGCCGGCAACGGGTTTTGAGATGCGAAGCGGCGATAGCAGACCGGGGACGGTCTAGTAGGTCCGCATTGCAACCGAAAAGCAGAACGTCCGCTATCGACCCATTGAAGACATTGGGATGCAGGCTATCGTCCCGACATGGTAAAATCAGCAGTGGCCTATCGTGCCAACGGAACAGTCGTCATCGCTCCGGTTATTCGAACAACGAGCGGCATTGGCCTTGAGGTTGACCCAATAGGTCTGGGCGCGGCACCAGACCAAGAGACCATCGCTGGCGCATTGGCCGAGGCTCTTGCCCAATCTGACCGCATCGTTGCGCAGCCTGCCCAACACGAATGGAAGGGCTTTTTCCAACCGTTCCTGAATGCGGCGGGCGTGCGCAGCCACAAGGCATTCATGGGTGACGCGCAGCGGGTCAGTATCAGGGTTGTCGATGGCCGATTGAAGCTCACTCCGCAGCGCAACCTCGGCAGCAAAGAGGGCTTCGAGCCGATACCTGACCAAGCCCAGTTGCACCCGGCGAAAGACCTCAATGACGCGGCGGCGGCCCTGCTGCAACTGCTAAGCTCGCCAGAAGCTTAGGCTTGGCGGCTAACGTCCGTTTTCCACCCATGTCGGACATTCACAACCCGTGCACTTCAACGCAAAGCGGACATTCAAGTCAGCTATTGGCGAAATTGAGCTACTGGTCCGGACTGCCGAGGCTTTACCGGGCGCACGGCGGTCACGCTTTTGGGCGGTAGGTTTGCTCGTCAGTCGGGAAGGTGCGGGCGCGAACTTCTTCGCGATATTGCGCTGCAGCCGCGCCGATCTCGGTCGCGAGGTCGGCGTAGCGTTTGACGAAGCGGGGGGTGCGCTCGAACAAGCCGAGCATGTCCTCGGTGACCAGCACCTGGCCGTCGCAATCGGGCGAGGCGCCGATGCCGATGGTCGGGATCGCGACCGCCTTGGTCAGCTCCTCGGCGATGCTTTCGAGCACGCCTTCGGCCACCACGCAGAAGGCGCCAGCCTCGGCCACGGCTTTGGCGTCGCCGACGATCTTCCTGGCCTCATCGACGCTTTTGCCGCGGGCGGCGTATCCGCCGAGGACGTTGACCGCCTGCGGGGTGAGGCCAACGTGGGCGATGACGGGAATGCCGCGGTTGGTGAGGAAGGCGATCGTCTCGGCCATCGCCGCGCCGCCCTCCAGCTTGACCGCCGCGCAGCCGGTTTCCTTCATGATCCGCGCGGCCGAGGCGAAGGCCTGCTCGGGCGAGCCTTCGTAGCTTCCGAACGGCATGTCGACCGCGACCAATGCATGCCACGACCCGCGCACCACCGCGGCGCCGTGCGCGCACATCATCTCCATCGTCACGGGCACGGTCGAGGGCAGGCCGTAGATCACCTGGCCGAGGCTGTCGCCGACCAGCAGCATCTCGCAATGCGGATCGAGCAATTGCGCCATCCGCATGGTGTAAGCGGTGAGCATGACGAGCGGCTCGGCCGTCGTGCCGTCGACTTTGCGCGCGCGGATCGCGGGGACGGTCATGCGCTTGCCGGGCACCGGGCTTGGCGTGGCGCGGCTGGTGCCGCTGTCGATGGTGAAGGTGGACATGGCCGCCTTCTAGCCCGCGCCGGTCAGCGGAGCCAGCCGGGCGTTTTCAGCGGAGCCAGCCGGCTTTTGCGGCGGTGCGGGCGAATTGCCAGATCACCACGCCGATCACGAGGATCACCGTCGGCAGGAACAAGGCGTCGCTGGTGGTGAGGTTGCGCAATTCGGGCACCAGCACCAGCGCGGAAAACTGGACGACGATCGCGACCAGCGAGACCAGCAGCAACGGCTCCGCCAGGCGGTGGCGGCGGAACAGGAAGATCGCACCTGTCAGGCCAACCCATACCGCGACGGCATAAGCGGCCATCATCCACGTCGGCGCGGCATCCCACATCGCGCGCTGATCGGCGGGCAGGGTGGCGGGATCGACCGACACCTGCATCAGATACATGACGCAGCCGATCATCTCCCACAGGATCGCGAGGATCGCGACGGCGGTGAACCAGCGCGGGACGGGACGGCTCGAAGCGGTGTTCATGGTCATTCACTCCCCCAAATGAAGCGCCAGACTGCGTTGTGACGGGGCAATGCGCAAGGGGGCGTGGATGCCCTCATGTTGACCCGGAGCGCCTGAGAGGCCAAGCGCTCCATCATGCCCCAAGCCACCGTCGCCATCGTCGGCCGTCCCAATGTCGGCAAGTCGACCCTGTTCAATCGCCTGGTCGGAAAGCGCGTCGCTTTGGTCGACGATCGCCCCGGCGTGACCCGCGACCGGCGCGAGGGCGAGGGCGAATTGCTCGGCTTGCAGTTTCGGGTGATGGATACTGCAGGTTTCGAGGATGAGGATCCCAAATCGCTGCCCGGACGGATGCGGGCGCAGACCGAGGCCGCGGTGCGCGAGGCCGACGTCGCCTTGTTCCTGATCGACGCGCGCGAAGGGCTGACCGGGCTGGACGAAGAAATCGGACGCTGGCTGCGCTCGGAAGATACGCCGGTGATCGTCGCCGCCAACAAGGCCGAAGGGCGCGGCGGAGAGGCCGGGCGGCTGGAGGCTTACAAGCTTGGGCTGGGCGATCCGTTCGCGATCTCGGCCGAGCATGGCGAAGGGCTGGTCGACCTGTTCGAAGCGCTTCGCCCGCACATCGAGCGCGAGGAATTCGCCGAAGACGAGGATGCCGAGCGCGAGGATGGGCCGCTCAAGCTGGCGATCGTCGGCCGACCGAACGCGGGCAAATCGACTCTTGTCAACAAGATGCTGGGCGAGGAACGAATGATCACCGGGCCCGAGGCCGGTATCACGCGCGATTCGATCAGTATCGAGTGGCTGTGGAACGACCCCGTCGCCAAGGAAGCGCGGCCGGTCCGCTTGATCGATACCGCCGGCTTGCGGAAACGCGCCAAGGTCGAGGACAAATTAGAAAAATTGTCGGTGATGGACACCAAGCGCGCGATCGATTTCGCCGAAGTGGTGGTGCTGTTGCTCGACGCGACGCGCGGGCTGGAAGTACAGGACCTCAAGATCGCCAGCCAGGTGATCGACGAAGGCCGCGCTTTGGTGATTGCGCTCAACAAGTGGGACGTGGCTGAAAATGCCTCCAGCCTGTTCAACGGGGTCAAGGGCGCGCTCGAGGAAGGCTTGAGCCAGCTCAAGGGCGTGCCGGTGCTGACCATCTCGGGGCTCACCGGCAAGGGCATCGACCAGTTGATCGGCGCGGCCTTCGAAGTGCGCGAACAATGGTCGCGGCGGATCGGCACGGGCGAACTCAACCGCTGGTTCGAGAAAGCGGTCGAGGCCAACCCGCCGCCCGCGCCCGGCGGAAAGCGGATCAAGCTGCGTTATATCACCCAGGTGAAGACGCGTCCGCCGAGCTTCGTGATCTTCGGATCGCGGGTCGATCAATTGCCGCGCAGTTACG
>JAZKHF010000129.1:0-4704 GCA_040385545.1 Pseudomonadota bacterium | reverse complement strand
TCGCCGCGCTGTTGGCGACGCTGGCATGGCCATCGACCCGCCCCAGCCACACCGGCCGGCCCGCCACCACCGCGTCGAGATCGGCGGCGGTCGGGAAATTCTTGTTGGCCCAATTTTCCTGGTTCCAGCCGCGTCCAAGGATCCATCCGTCGCCCGGATTGGCCGCCGCATAGGCCTTCAATCGCGCCTGCAAGTCGGCCAGCGACGTCGTGCCGGTCAGGTCGAGTTGCAATGCCATAAAGCCCAGCCCCATCACATGGCCATGCGCGTCGATTAGTCCCGGCAGCATCACGCGGCCTGCGCCGTCGACCACCTCGGTGCCATCGCGCAGCTTGAACTTCTCGCCGTGCAGCACGTGCAATACCTTGCCGTCGTCGCCCACCAATAATCCGGTGAACCGTTCCAGCTTGCCATTGGCGTCGATCTGCACGCCTTTCACATTGTCGATCAGCGTGTCGGAGTACACGGGGGAGGCGGTGGCGAGCAGCAGGGCTGCGATCAGGGCGTTTCTCATGTAGCTTGCATAGCATTGTTCGTGGCGCTCGGAAGGGCTAGTCCGCGCAGTCATGACCACGTCCGCGATCCTCACCGCCCCGACCATCGACGATATCCGCGCGGCCGCCCAGCGCATCGACGGCGCAATCGAAAAGACCCCCACTTCGCACAGTGGCGTCCTGTCGAAGATGATCGGCGCCGACCTTTGGCTCAAGTTTGAGAATCTCCAATATACCGCCGCCTACAAGGAGCGCGGGGCACTCAACAAATTGCTTCAGCTGTCCGATGACGAGCGCGCCCGAGGAGTGATCGCCGCCTCGGCCGGCAATCATGCCCAGGCGGTCGCCTATCATGGCAAGCGCCTCGGCATTCCGGTCACCATCGTCATGCCCAACCCGACCCCGACGGTGAAGGTCACCCAGACCGAGGGCCACAAGGCCCGCGTCGTGCTCCACGGCGAGACGTTCGACGATGCCTACGATCATGCGCGTCAGATGGAGGCGGAGGAGGCGATGGTCTTCGTCCACCCGTTCGACGATGGCCAGATCATTGCCGGCACCGGCACCATCGCGCTCGAAATGCTCGCCGAAGTGCCGGATCTGGACGTTCTCGTCGTCCCGATCGGCGGCGGCGGATTGATCAGCGGCATGGCGATCGCCGCCAAGTCGCTCAATCCTGCGATCGAGATCATCGGCGTCGAGGCCGAGCTCTACCCGTCGATGAAGAATGTCGTCGAAGGATCGCGTGGGCGGATCGGCGGCGACACGTTGGCCGAGGGGATCGCGGTCAAGGAACCGGGCCAGCTGACCCGCGCGATCATCGCCGACAAGGTCGACTCGATCGAGCTGGTCGCCGAGCGCGATATCGAACATGCCGTCGCCTTGTTGGTGTCGATCGAAAAGACTGTAGTCGAGGGTGCCGGCGCGGCGGGCCTCGCGCACATCCTCGCCAATCCGGACCGCTTCGCCGGCAGGAAGGTCGGCACCATCTTGTGCGGCGGCAATATCGACACCCATCTGCTGGCCAACGTGCTCGTCCGCGAGCTGGTTCGTTGCGGCCGAATCGCGCGACTCAAGATCAATGCGCAGGATCGCCCCGGGGCGCTTGCCGCGATCACCGCAAAATTTTACGAATGCGGCGTCAACATCATCGAAGTCGAGCATCAGCGCATCTTCACTCGCCTGCCGGCCAAGGACACGTTGATCGAAGTCGAATGCGAAGCGCGCGACGCACAGGCGATCGAAACTCTGATCACCCGCTTGGAATCGGCTGGTTTTACGGTCGAACGAGCGCAGCTGGATTAGGCGAAAACATCCCCTTTCGGGACACCCGGCGCACTTAACCCTGTTCCCCCGGTGACAAACTCTTTTCAACCGCGTTTACCGGTCGCATAAAGAGTTTAGTAACCTTTGGAGGCTCGGTTGAGCGCACCGTTCCGATTTCCCAAATTCTTCGTCACCAACCCGTCGCCCTGTCCCTATCTTCCGGGCAAGATCGAGCGGAAGGTGTTCACCGAATTGACGGGTCGCCATTCGAGCGAGATGAATGAGGCGCTCGGCCGGATCGGATTTCGCCGCTCGCAGTCGGTTGCTTACCGTCCAAGCTGCATCGATTGTTCGGCGTGCGTGTCGGTCCGCGTCCGCGCCGGCGAATTTACGCCGTCCGCCACCCAGCGCAAATTGATGCGCCGCCACGCCGACCTTGAGGTCAGCGCCTGCCGCCCGTGGACTACCGAAGAACAATATGGCCTGCTGCGCGGCTATCTTGCGCGGCGTCACCCCGGTGGCGGCATGGCCGAGATGGACGAGCATGATTTCGCCGACATGGTCGAGCAGACACCGGTCCGCACCTATGTCGTCGAATATCGCGAGCCTTCGGTCGATGGCCGCCCCGGCAAGCTCGTCGGCGCCTGCCTCAGCGACCAGCAGGGCGACGGCCTCTCCATGATCTACAGTTTCTACGATGTCGCTCCCGGTGCGCGCCGCGGCCTTGGCACCTACATCATCCTCGATCACATCATCCGCGCCGCCCGCGCAAGCCTGCCCTATGTCTATCTCGGCTATTGGGTCGAAGGTTCGGGGCGCATGGCCTACAAGGCGACCTTCAAACCGATGGAACGCCTCGGCCGCGAAGGCTGGGGGCCGATGGATGGGCCGGAACCTGCAGCGATCCCGTCGATCGGCGAGCAACTGCCGGTCCGTACGCCGCGACGCATCCTCGTCGACGCCTGAGACGAGCGACTGTCTCCAAACGGGACATTAATTTCTCTTTAATGTCTCTATCGCGTCGACACGATGGGTCCTGGATTGCTGACCGGCCTGGTCGCCGCCAGCGCGACCCCGGTCGCAGTTGCCGCTGCCGTTCCGGAGCCTACAAATTGGGCGATGATGCTGCTCGGTTTCGGCGCGGTCGGCGTGGCGATGCGCCGCCGACGCCGCCCGACCGCCGGTCCCCAATTTGGCTGACACCATCAGCGTGCCGCTGGAAGCGTCCGGGCAGCGATGCCCGGACGCTTTTGCGTCAGAAGGCAGCGTGATCGCCGCGGTCGTTCGCGCTGTCTCCAGCGACTAGCGACCGATAATGGTCGAACAGGGTTTCACTGCCGGTCGATGGGGTCGCACCGCCATCATAGCGACCGGAGTGCGGGTCCATTACCAGCATCGACTCGGTCGCATAATAATGGCCGATGCGCGCCAGTTCGGCTTTCCGTCCCAGCGCCGGAATCAATCGACCGACCGCGCCAAGGCCGGTGGCTAGGGCCAGCAGCAAGTTCGTCGGCACAGATCGAAATCGGGGCTCGCGTCCCATCATCGAGAACAGCGCCTCGCCTTGCTCGCGCGGGGTGATCGCCGGTCCCGGTCCGCCGATCGGCAGGATCGCATTCCACCGTGCCCCCTCCGCAATACAATCGACGATGTAGGCCGCCAGGTCGCCATCGCTGATTGGCTTGCACGCCGTCCGCTCACCGTCGCCGAACAGCAGATAGGGCTTGCCTTGGCGCACCCGATCGACCTGCCCGGACAGTGATTTGAAGAACGCCGTCGGCCGGACGATCGAGTAACGCATTCCCGACGCGACCAATGCCGCTTCGAATTTCAGCTTGGCATGCTGGAAGGCCAGTCGGGGATTCTGCACGCAGATCGCCGACAACAGGATGAAATGCCCGACCCCCGCGTCGCGCGCCGCGTGCATCACATTCAGATTGGCCTGATAATCGACCGCCAAGGCATCCCCCGGCACCCCCGTCCGCGACGCCATGCACGACATGACGACCTCTACCTGCTCACCGGCCAAGGCCCGTGCGAGATCGGCGGAGTCACTGACGTCCACCAGGGCGACTCTCGCCCCCGCCGGGGTCACGGGCGCGCGGACCAGGCACAGCACATCGAATCCACGCCGCACCAGTTCGGCCACCACCGCCCGCCCGATTGTCCCGGTCGCTCCAAGCACGCAAATGGTTTGCCGCGGGGAATTCATGTTTCGCTTATGCCAGTATTTCGGCCTCACTCCACATCGGACTGTCGTTCACACTCCGTCAGCACCTTTCGATTACGCTCGGATTCGAAGCGAGACATCATGACCAAAGCGCAGGCTGTTCAACCCGACCCAGATCCCTTCGCCGACCGGCGAGTCCATCCGCGAGTGATGGTGGCGTTGCCGGCGTTCCTGCAGGCCAATGGAGCGCGCCATTCGGTCCAGATCCTCGACCTGTCGTCGGGCGGAGCGAAGCTCAGCTTCGCCGATCCGGTTCCGTCGGGGACCAATGTCCTGCTCGACTGCGGCTCGCTCGCCTGTACCGGCACCGTCCGCTGGCAGAATGGAGGTCAGCTAGGCCTGGCCTTCGAACAGGAACTCGACCCGCGCGACGTCGCCGCCTTGATGGAGCGCTCCAAGGCGCTTCAGGCCCTCATGAACAGACGGGGGTAAGGGCTAGAAAGAAAAAAGGCGGAGCGCATGCCGCGCCCCGCCGTTCCGAGCCCCTGCTCTGGAAGTCTGTTCAGGCGACAGCGGCCTCCGGTGCCACCATGTCGCCTTCGGCATCGCGCAACACATAGCCGCGGCCCCACACCGTCTCGATATAATTGTCGCCGCCGCAGGCCAGGCTCAATTTCTTGCGCAGCTTGCAGATGAACACGTCGATGATCTTGAGCTCGGGCTCGTCCATCCCGCCGTAGAGGTGGTTGAGGAACATTTCCTTGGTCAGCGTGG
>JAZKHF010000128.1:0-4542 GCA_040385545.1 Pseudomonadota bacterium | reverse complement strand
TGTTGCTAATAAAGCGGTAAATTAGCGGTAAATTCGCTATTGGTGGAAAATTCTTCCAACAAACGGCGGTATGCGGATGGACATTGTCGACCTGAAAATACTCGACCTGCTCCAGCAGGACGCCTCGCTCACCTTGGCGGAGATTGCGGCGCGGGTGAATTTGTCCCCGACGCCCTGCTGGCGGCGAATCGCCAGGCTGGAAGAAAGCGGGGTGATCGCCCGCCGCGTTGCCCTGCTGGACGCGGCCAAGGTCGGGATCGATCTGACCATCTTCGTCACGGTCGAGACCGATGACCATAGCGAGGCCTGGACCCAGCGTTTCGCGGAGGCGATCGCGGCCATGCCCGAAGTGATGGAAACCTATCGTATGGCGGGAGAAGTGGATTATCTCCTCAAGATCGCGGTTCCCAACATCGCCGCCTACGACGCTTTCTATCGCGCGATCACCGCCGCGGTCCCGTTGAAAACCATCACGTCGATGATCGCGATGGAGACCGTCAAACGGACGACCGCTTTTCCTCTACCCATGCGCTAGCGTTGAACCGCTCCGCTCCCCATGTTAGCGGCACCGCAGTCGTCAATAGGAGTGGTTCGTGGCCGAGTTCGCGCTTCCCAAGAATAGCAAGATCAAGCGCGGCACCGCCCATCGGGGTGAAGCCGGCGGACGGACCAAATCGTTCAAGGTCTATCGCTACGATCCCGACACCAAGGCCAATCCGCGCTACGACACTTACTCGATCGATCTCGACAAGTGCGGGCCAATGGTGCTCGACGCGCTGATCAAGATCAAGAACGAGATCGACCCCACGCTGACCTTCCGCCGCTCGTGCCGCGAGGGTATTTGCGGGTCCTGTTCGATGAACATGGACGGCCGCAACGGGCTGGCCTGCACCACGGCGATCGACGACATCGATGGCGAGGTGAAGATCACCCCGCTGCCGCACATGGACGTGGTCAAGGATCTCGTCCCCGACCTGACCCATGCCTATGCCCAACTCGCCTCGATCGAGCCGTGGTTGAAGTCCGCGACCCCCGAGCCATCGGGCAAGGAGCGGCTGCAGTCGCCCGACGACCGCGCCAAGCTGGACGGGCTGTACGAGTGCATCTTGTGCTTCTGCTGCACCACCAGTTGCCCCAGCTATTGGTGGAACGGCGACAAGTTCCTCGGGCCGGCGGTGCTGCTGCAGGCCTATCGCTGGCTGGCCGACAGCCGCGACGACATAACAGGCGAGCGGCTCGATCAATTGGAAGACCCGTTCCGCCTGTATCGCTGCCACACGATCATGAATTGCGCCAGCGTCTGCCCCAAGGGGCTTAATCCCGCCAAGGCCATCGCCGAAGTCAAGAAGATGGTGGCGGAGCGGGTGGCGTAGCTCTTCCTCGGGCCTCGCCCGGGGGCGTTGCCTTTCACCTCTCGCTCGCTAGTCTCCCGTCACGGGGGCAGCCATGCGTTTCAGTTTTCTCAAGCCGGTCAACGGCTGGTCCGGCTTTTTCACGGAACTTGCGATCGTCGTCCTCGGGGTGCTGATCGCGCTCGGCGCGCAGCAGATGGTTGATGCGTGGCGCTGGCGGGGCGAAGTTCGGGAGTTTCGCGCCGCCGTCGATAATGAAATTGGCTACAATCTCGGCGCCTATGTCGATCGGCTGAAGCAGTCCGACTGCATCAATCGCAGGCTCGATCAGCTCGACCGCTGGCACAAGGGCGTCGCCGTCGGGCAGGGGCTTCCCCTCACCAGCCGCATCGGTCGGCCGACGACAACCACGCTCAGGACTAGCGTTTGGCAGTCGCGCACGCCCGATGTCACCGCCCATCTCCGGCCCCAACACCGGATGGGTTACGCGGCGATCTACGACATGTTTGCAAGTTATCAGACGATTGGCGATCGGGAACGGCAGCTGTGGGGCGAATTGCTCGATTTCGAAGGATCGGCCAGGCTGGATTCGGGCGACCTCATGCGCCTGCGGGGGCTAATCGAGCGTGGCCGACTGGCATCACGGCTGGTCACTGGCAATTGGCCAATGCTCTCCCGGCATTCGGCTGCGTTCGGCATCCGGCCTTGGGAGGAAAAGGACATCATCGCGTCGGAAACCGTGTGCGAGCCGCTGACGTGGACGGTGAATTGAGGGCGCGGGTTGCGTCATGGGGGCCGCATCAATAGCAGCCAGCAAATGGAACCCATTCTCCCCGCCGGTGCAAGGCCCGATCCCGACCACGCCGGCTGGTTCACCTGGGGCGAGCTGCCCGCCGACAGTTTCGCCGCGCAGACTGGGCCGATGATCTTTCGGCCGACCGAGCCCGGACGTGCCGTCGTCCGCATGTTTCCTGAACCGCGCCACATGAATTTCGGCGGGTCGATTCATGGCGGGGCGGTGATGAGCTTCATCGACATGGCCTTGTTCTCGGGCGGGTTTTGCGCGGGGATGGCAAGGGGCCATTATGTCACGCTCGACCTTGCCACCCGCTTCATCGCGCGCGGCCAGTCGGGAATTCCGCTCGATGCCCACATCCGGCTGCTCAAACAAACACCGGGCGGGCTGGTGTTCATCGACGGCCATTGCGAGCAGGAAGGCGCGATCTGCTATTCGTTCAGCGGCTCGCTCAAGCGGATCAAGTCGCGGTCCGAAACCGGCGACGTCGCGGCCAGTGATGCCGAGCGTCGCTGACGCTTACGCCGCGCTGGTCGCGGCGGGCGAGCTCAAGGCCGACCCCGACCAGGCCAAGGCGGCGGCGGCGCTCGATCGCTTTGCGCTCGCCATGGGCCGCACGCGCACCGGCTTCCTGTCACGCCTGTTCGGCCGAGAGACTCCGGCGCGCAGCGGGGTCTATCTGTGGGGCGGCGTCGGGCGCGGCAAGTCGATGCTGATGGACCTGGCGTACCGGCATATCGATGTCGAGCCCAAACGCCGGGTCCATTTCCACGCCTTCATGCTGGAGGTGCATGAGCGGCTTCGCGCGGCGCGCAAATCGGAAGAGGGTGACCCCGTGTTGCAGGTTGCCGCCGATTTGGCCGACGAAGTGCGCTTTCTCGCCTTCGACGAGATGATGGTCAATAATCCGCCCGATGCAATGATCATGAGCCGCTTGTTCGCCGCCTTGCTCGATCATGGGGTTGGGCTGGTGACGACCAGCAACCGCCCGCCGTCCGACCTCTACCGCGACGGGCTCAACCGTGAATTGTTCCTGCCATTCATCCGCCTGGTCGAATCGCGGCTCGAAGTGGTCGGACTGAACGGACCGACGGACTACCGGCTCGATCGACTGGGCGGGATCGACACCTGGTATGTGCCCAACGGACCGGCCGCGACTGAAGCCTTGCGCGCTGCTTTCTTCCAGCTCACCGATTATCCGGTCGAGGATCGCGCCAACGTGCCCGTCGAGGAACTCGAGGTTGGCGGCGGACGGACGTTGCACGTTCCCAAGAGCCTCAAGGGCGTCGCCGTCTTTTCGTTCAAGCGGCTGTGCGGAAGCGCCCGCGGCGCCGCCGATTATCTCGCCATCGCCCGCAATTTTCATACCGTGATATTGGTCGGAATCCCGAAGATGACCCGCGAGATGCGCAACGAGGCGTCGCGCTTCGTCACCCTGATCGATCAATTATATGAGCATCGCGTCAAATTGCTCGCCGCCGCTGACGCCGAGCCCGCCCACCTGTACCCGGCAGGCGACGGCAATTTCGAATTCGCCCGCACGGTCAGCCGGCTGGAGGAAATGCAGAGCGCCGGATATCTTGCCGCAGGGCATGGCGCGGCCTGACTCGCTAGCCAGTTGGGGGTCGCTCCAAAAGAGCGCCCCCTTCTTTGCCTAGCGCAGGATGGCGCTGATCACCTGTTCGACCAGCTGGGTGCGCGGGTCGACGCTGTAGAGATAGCCGTCGCCATAATAATAGCGATTGTTAGCATCCAGATTGTAGCGGTTGCGCCAATCGTCGGGCACCTGGCTGTAGTTCCAGTTATATCCGTAATTTCCGGCCCAACGCTGACCAACGTTATAGCGCTTCTTCGCCTGCCCCGGCGGTAGGCATCCGTTGTTCTTCTTCGCAAGGCCGGGCGGGCAGGCATTTCCCCACGCACCGTAGGCACCGCTATGGTGCTGGCCATGCTTGGCGCCGTGGCCTTTGTGCTTGGCGTGGTCCGGCTTGGCCGTCGCCGGGGCGGCGACGCCGAGGGCGAGTGCGCCGATGATCAACAATGATTTCATGTCATTCCTCCTGTGAAACTGCATCATCGACCCTAACGAATGAACAAGCCGTGATGCTCCCATTCATCGACCCTTGCCGGTTGTGTGCTGCGGCGCTTGGCGTTAGAGCGCCCGCGTTCCTCCCGCGCCACCGCGGAACCCACAGACTCGAAGGACGGACCAGCACGCATGGCTCGCAAGAAAATCGCCCTGATCGGCGCCGGAATGATCGGCGGAACGCTCGCCCACCTCGCGGCGAAAAAGGAGCTCGGCGACATCGTCCTGTTCGACATCGCCGAGGGCATTCCGCAGGGCAAGGCGCTCGATATCAGCCAGTGCGGCCCGGTCGAGGGCTTCGACGCGAA
>JAZKHF010000127.1:0-12090 GCA_040385545.1 Pseudomonadota bacterium | reverse complement strand
AAGAACCCCTCCGTCCGCTTCGCGGCCACCTCCCCGTCGAAGTCGACAGGGAGGAGCTTTTCTAAACCGCCCGCCGCACCTTCTTCGCGCTGTCGAATGCCGCCCCGCTTGCCGCCTCATATTCCGCGATCAGAGCCCGGTCGTCGATCGACCAGGGATGAAACCCGGGCAGGAAATAGGCCACCCAGGCGGCGAAAATCTTGCGCATCATGCCGGGCGAGACCAACGCATAGCGCGCCAGCAGTCCCCAGGCGCGCGGTCCCGTGACCCCGTCCTGCCGCATCAGCTCCAGCGCGCCGGCGGTCCGGTCGACCACGAAATTGCGCGTGACATACAACATCACCAGCGACTTGACCTTCCAGCGCTTGGCCCGCGTCCAGTCCTTGGTCGCGTGCAGCCAGGTGTCGAACGCGACGCCCTTATGCTCGATTTCCTCTGACGCATGCCATTTCCACAGATTGGCAGTCGCCTCGTCCGCACCTTCCAGATGCCGCGGGTCGGCCAGCAATTCGTGCGCCAAAATGGCGGTGAAATGCTCCAGCGCCATGGTCGCCGCCAGGCTGACGATCCTGGGCTTCGACCGCGTGATCGCCAGCCGCTTTTCGACCTGCGCCTCCAGCGCGGTCAGATCATAGCCCGAATCGGCGGCGCGGCGATTGAACGCCAGATGCTCGCGGCTGTGGACCACTTCCTGGGTGGTGAAATTCTTGATGTCCTCGGCCAGCTTGGGGTCGGCGCCGTCGCGGAACGCGCGCACGGACTCGACGAAGAACGCCTCGCCCACTGGGAAAGTCGCCGAAAGCGCATTGTACAATGCCGTCGCCTCGACCCGGCCGCCATGCCACAGCCGCGGAGTCGCATCCTCGCGGCCAAAGCGCCGATCGCGCGGAGTGATGGTCAGGTCGACGGGGGTAACACTTGCGGCGGTCATGGAAGCACTCCAAGGTTTGAGCATGCAACATGGCCTTAACTGACATTAGTGTCAATAGTACTGCCCCGTAAACGCCTCTCCCAGGAGGAAAGCCGCGCCGCCGCGGTCGCCGCCGCGCGCGCCCTGCTGCTCGATCAGGGCGCCGCCGCAATCACACTGAAAGCGGTTGCCGCGAAAGTCGGCCGCACCCACGCCAACCTCCTGCATCATTTCGGCTCGGTCGCCGGGCTCCATCGCGCACTGGCGGAGGATATCGCCGCCACCGTCTCCGCCTCGATCACCAGCGCCATTGCCCGCCGCCGCCAGGGCCTCGCCACCGAGCGCGACGTAGTCGACGCGATGTTTGATGCCTTCACCGACCAAGGCGCGGGGGAGTTGATCGGCTGGATCGCCCTCACCCGCCAGCGCGATGCACTCAAACCCGTGATCGACACCATCGCCGCGATCGTCGCCGACTTCCGCGCCGCCGGGGACACGCGCGCAATGGACCGGGTGACGCTGGGCCTGGTTCTGCTGGCAGTCGGCGACAGTCTGGTCGGCAATGAAATCGCCGCCGCCACCGCCCTCCCCCGAACCGCCGCCCGCGACGATGCGGTCGGGCTGATCAAGGGAATTACCGGCGGCGCGGGGCCGCGGGCTCCCGAGTCGGATTGAGGCGGCCGTAGGCGATCGCGCGCAGCAACCATTCCATCGGCCCGATGCTGCGATGTTTCAGCCACAACATACTGAAGGCGGCGGTCACGACACATAGGCCCAGGCTCACGACCAACAGGCTCGCAGCGCCGAACGCGCCGACATATCCCAAAGCGTAAAACAAGATCGACGTCAGGAATGATTGCAGCGTGTAGACGGTCAGCGCGGTCCGGCCCATCGCCCGGAACGGCACCGCCCACGCCCGCAATCCCGACCGCCACACCAAAGCGAACAGCCCGACATAGGCCAGCGTCAACGCCAGCCGCGCCGGCTGGTACGACGCCGATCGAAGCAGCGACATGGCCGGGTTGAGCCGGTAAATGTCGAGTTCGAAGCCGGTTCGGGCCTGCCACCACAAATCGACCAGCCGGAGCCCCAGGCCAACTCCGCCACCAGCCAGCAGCATCCACCAGTAAATATGTCGCGGCGCTTCACCGGTCAGGATCCGCGAGCGGAACAGCGCCATGCCGACCAGCATGAAGGCCAAACTTTCGGCCACCCCGATCCAGCTGTAGATTTCGAGATGCCGGAATGCCCATCCGGCGGCGCTCCATTTGATCAGCGGGCCGAGCGTCGTACGCTGCCGATATTCGGCATCGAGCGCCTCTTCGGTCGGATGGTTGGCACTAGCCGCTCCGGCGGCGACGGCGAGACCCGCTTCCTGCTCGGGAGTGAGCAGCCGACCATCAGCACGCGCACGCTCTCCGGCAAGCGCCGCCTGATAACTGTCGAGATAACCGCTGGTGCTATAGGCACGGTGGGCGCTGAGGCAGGCAATGATGACCAGCGCCCAAATCCACAAAGTCGGCGGGCGCGCGACGCGAAAGGCAAGCAACGGAAAGGCGGCGACACCCAACGTCCACAGAATCTCGCCCGGCCACATCAGGACCAGGAAATGCACCACGCCCAGTCCGAGCAGCGCCAGCGATCGCCGCGCCCAGATATCGATCGGCGCGACCCGCGGTGACTCGCCCTCGCTCCGGCGAAGCATCATCACCATGCCCGCCCCGAACAGGATCATGAACAGCCCGCGCATCGGCCCTTCCAAAAACAGGCGCTGCCCGACCCAGGCAATCCAGTTGGCGTCCCACTGCAACGGGAAATTGCGTCCCTGAGTGCTGCCAAGCGTGCCCATGACGAAAATGTTGACCGCCAATATGCCGCACACCGCGATCCCGCGGATCACGTCCAGCAGGTCGATCCGCTGGGCAAGCTGCACCGGGGTGATCAACGTCTGCGCCATCCAAGGCTCCCTACGATGCCACGATGGCTAGAATGAATGCCGCCACCTGGCAAACCGCCTCCTTCAGGAGAGCCCCGACCATTTACTCCGCCGCCGGCCTCGCCCGCTCGCCATCGCGTCCGTTGTTCGGTTTCGGCGGCCTGGGCTCGACCAGCCGGACATAGGTGATGGCGCCTGGCGCCTCGTTCGGGGGAATGGCCGAAGTGGCGGTAAACGTCATCACGGTGACGATCGACGCACTGACCAGCCCGAGCGCCTGCCACCAGGTCGGCCGGCCCCATCGCGGCCTGCGCCAGCCGCCGATATCGGTGACCGCCCAGACCATGTCCGGCGGCGGCGAAGCTGGTGGCGGCGGATAGGGCGCGCCCCGTCGCCGCGCCGGCGCGCTGTCGGTTGCTCGGTCGGACACGCGATCCCGGTCGTATAGCGCTCGCCGCTCGGGATCGCGCAAGCAGGCATAAGCCTCGTTGATCGCCTTGGCCCGCGCCACCGCGCTGTCCGAGCCGTTCACGTCGGGATGATATCGCCGCATCAACCCGCGATACGCCGCCCGGATTACCCCCCCATCCGCATCCGGCGAGACGCGAAGGGTCGCATAATGGTCGTCCGTGGCCATTGGCCAAGGATAACCATTATCGCGCGCCCATCAATGCGGGAGGATCGAGAGCGCTCAACGTCGCCGTCACCCCACCAAACGATATCCGACTGCCGGTTCATTCAGAATGATCGTCGGCTGTGCAGGATTCTGTTCCAGTTTTTGCCTTAACGACCTTACCGCTACCCTGAGATATTCTATCTGTCGTTCCTGCGCCGGTCCCCATGCGGCCCTTAACAAATGGCCGTGTGTGAGAACGCGGCCGGGATGTTTGGCGAGTTCGGCGAGAATGGCATATTCCTTCGGTGCAAGATGAACAGGAACGCCGTCCTTCGACACGGTGCGATTGAACAGGTCGATCGACACAGTTCCAGCATTGACCGCCTTCCGGTCGGATTCCGGCCCTAGTTCCAGCATGTTAGCGAGATATTGCTGAAGCTTGTAAACTTCCCCGCCAATCGCCGAGATGAAAGGTTTGTGGTCGGATTCGTTGCGTTGCAGCGCGCGGACGCCGGTAGCGATCGCCGCCAGACGCGGCTCGAGATCCTGACCGATCGACGACAACAGGACGGAGCGGATGCGGTCATTTTCACGAACGCGTGCAAATTCCTGCGTTTCGGACTCGAGCCGGGATCGTTCGAGTGCCAACGCAACCTGGTCGACGAGGCTCTCCAGCAGAGTGATCCGGTCCGGGTCGACGGCGCTGCTGCCGTCGTCGCGCGCAAGGCCCAGCGCGCCGAGCACGGTGGCTGCGGACCGGACTGGATAGAAAGCCCATTCCGCAGCGCCGATCGCGAGGGTTCCGCGGCCCGCCGGCAGACCGGATTCGATCGCCCAGATAGCGGCAACGAGATCGCTTGGCGCGGGGGTGGCATGGGATGGCCAGGCGGCGATGAGGCTCGGCTCCGGTGCGTTGCCAAGCATGATCGCATTGCAGTCGAACAGGCGTGCAAGTTCCTGGCAGGCGACCCCGGCGGCCTGCTCGCTGCTCGAACAGGAGAGGAGCCGGCGGGCGAGCCCGGCAATCGTCGCATTGCGTTCAGCATTGCTTCGCGCCGCCTCCGCCTCCCGACGCATCCGCGCCGCCAATTGACTGGTGACCAGCGCGACGAGGAACAGCAGGGCGACCGTCGCAACGTCCTCGGCATTGGCGATGCGAAGCGTATGAATGGGCCGGGTAAAATAGAAATTGAAGGCCAGCGCGGACGCTACGGCGGCGAACGCGCCCGGGCCGAAGCCGTAAAAGAAGGCTGCACCAAGGACGGCCGGCAAGTAGAGAAGGTCGACCGAGGACGTCCCCCAACGAGGGGCCACCAGCATGCCCATTAGGGTCACGGCGGCGACCATAGTAAGGGTTTCGGCATAGGGTCGCAGGGCGCTGATCGCCGTCGCTTTCCGAGGCAGCCGTTCCGCCATCTCGTCATTTGCGTCCATTGGCGAAGCGCCCCCATTCGAGGGCCGGCCTATGCCGTATCCCTGTCAAATCCGGCACATCTTAATGCCTCAGCAGCCAAAACATATGGAATCTTTATGGCCTGCGCGCGCACCTCGGGCGAATGAACAGCACCACTCACAACCTCACCGCTCCCGAAACCGGAGACGGGTCCAAGGAAACCCTGCCGGCGCTCATGCTCGGCGCGATCGGCGTCGTGTTCGGCGATATCGGCACGTCCCCGCTTTACGCGATGAAGGAGAGCTTCATCGGCCCGCACCCGCTGGCTATCGACCAGGCGCACATCCTTGGCGTGCTGTCGCTGGTTTTCTGGACGTTGATGCTGGTCGTCACCGCCAAATATGTGTTCGTCGCAATGCGCGCCGACAATAAGGGCGAAGGCGGGTCATTCGCATTGCTGGCGATGATATCGCGGCGGGTCGAGGGTGGACGATGGACCGCGGGGCTGGTTACCCTGGGCGTCCTCGCTACCGCACTCTTCTATGGTGACGCCATCATCACCCCGGCCATTTCGGTGCTGTCCGCCGTCGAAGGACTGACCGTTGCCGAGCCGGTTCTGGCCCCGATGATCCTGCCGATCGCGATCGGTATCCTCGTCGGCCTATTCCTAATGCAGGCGCGGGGCACGGCCCGCGTCGGCCTGATCTTCGGGCCGATCATCCTGATCTATTTCCTGACACTCGCGGTCCTCGGCGTCACCAACATCATGGCCTACCCCGGCGTCATCGCCGCGCTTAACCCGGCCTGGGCACTAAACTTCTTCATGATCGATCCGGCCAAAGCGTTCCTTGCATTGGGATCGGTCGTGCTTGCGGTGACCGGCGCAGAAACGCTGTACGCAGACATGGGCCATTTCGGGCGCAAGGCGATCGGCATCAGCTGGCTGACCCTGGTCTACCCCTGCCTGATGCTAAACTATCTGGGCCAGGGAGCCTTGCTGCTGACCAATCCCGAGGCGGTGGCAAACCCCTTCTTCTACATGGCGCCCGAGTGGGCTCGCCTGCCACTGGTCGTGATCGCAACGCTGGCAACGATCATCGCCAGCCAGGCCGTCATCACGGGCGCATTTTCGGTCACCCGGCAGGCCGTCCAGCTCGGCTTCCTTCCGCGCCTGCGCATCCGGCACACCAGCGCGAAGGCGGCCGGGCAGATCTACATTCCGATCGTCAACTGGACATTGCTGGCGATGGTCGTTCTGCTGGTTGTCGGCTTCGGCCAGTCGACCAGGCTGGCGTCGGCCTATGGAATCGCGGTGACCGGGACCATGTTCATCACCACCTGTATGCTCGCAGTGGTCCTGTTCCGGGTGTGGAAGTGGCCACCGGTCCTGGCAGGGCTGGTGATCGGCATCTTCTTCCTCGTCGACGGCGCCTATTTCGCCTCCAACCTGACCAAGATCGCCGACGGCGGCTGGTTCCCGCTGGTCGTCGCGGCGGTGATTTTCGTGGTGTTGACGACCTGGGCGACCGGACGAAGGTTGCTCCGCGAGCGCCTCGGCGAAAGTGCCCTGCCGCTGGCGGTTTTCATCAAATCGACCGCGGCATCGCTGCATCGGGTGCGCGGAACGTCGGTGTTCATGGCCTCCAGCGCAGAAACCATTCCCTCGGCGCTGCTGCACAACATCAAGCATAACCAGGTGCTTCATGAGCGCGTGGTGATCCTGACAGTGGTGATCGAGGAAGTACCGTACCTACCGGTCGACCAGCGAGTGGAGGTCGTCCCGGAGGGCAAGGGATTTTACCGGATCGTCCTGCGCTACGGCTTCATGGACGAGGTGGAGGTGCCCGCCGACCTGATGCGGATACAGGATTGCGGCGGCCCTTTCACGATGATGACCACCAGTTTCTTCCTCGGTCGCCAGAAACTGATCGCCGCCAAGCGCCCCGGCATGGCGCTGTGGCGCGAACAACTCTTCTCCTGGATGACCAAGAATAGCGAAAGCGCGATGGAATTCTTCGGCCTGCCGACCAACCGGGTCGTCGAACTTGGCAGTCAGTTGGAGATTTGAACATGAGCCTGTTGCGACTTGCCGCCGCGGCGCTGCTATCCGCATCGTCGGCAGCGGCCCTTGCTGCGCCAGCGCCGCCGATATGCACCGATCGGCCAACCAAGGCGAATGCGACCTGCACGGTGCCCAAGGGGAGGTTCCAGCTTGAAACGAGTGCGGCCAGTTGGAGCCGGATCGAGTCTGGTGGGGCGAAAACCGATGTCTGGCAAGTCGGCTCATCGGTGCTCAAATTGGGGTTGTCCGACCGATCCGACCTGCAGATTGGGTTTGCTCCGTTCATCCGATCGGAAACCAGGATTGCGGGCGGCAAATCCGTCGTCACCGGTCTGGGTGACGTCACCCTTCGCTACAAGCATCGCGTGACCGGCGAGGCGGCGAACGCGCAAGTCGCGGTGATCCCGTTCTTCAAATTGCCAACGGCAAGGCGCGGCCTGGGCAATGGCAAGATCGAAATGGGAATTGCGGTGCCGGTCAGCCTGCCGGTCGGCGCGGCAACGCTGACGTTCGGTCCCGAAGCAGACCTGCTCGCCGACGCCGACGGCAAGGGGCACCATGTCGCGCTCGTCAATCTGGTCAACCTCGCGGGTCCTATTGCCCCGCAACTCACCCTGGTGGGAGAATTCTGGACGATGACCAATTTCGACCCTGCCGGAACGGTCACGCTTGCGTCGGCCGACGCAGCGCTTGCCTATGCCATCAGCCCGGAGGTCCAACTCGATCTGGGCGGCAATTTTGGTCTAACCCGCCACACTGCCGACGCAGAAGTCTATGCAGGCGTCAGCTTGCGCTTCTAACGCCCGCTTTCCACCTCTTAGCGGCCTTTGGTTCCCCACCCACCGACCCCCGCCCTCGCCTTCCTCGCCCCTCTCGGCTAAGGGCGCGCCATGCATTTTCTCGATCAGGCGAAGATTTTCATCAGCAGCGGCGCGGGCGGACCCGGGGCGGTCAGCTTCCGGCGCGAAAAGTTCATGGAATATGGCGGGCCCAACGGCGGCTATGGCGGCAAGGGGGGCGACATCATCTTCGAGGCGGTGGCCGGCCTCAATACGCTGATCGACTTTCGCTACACCCAGCATTTCCGCGCCCCGCGCGGCAAGGGCGGCGCGGGCAGCAACATGACCGGCCCCGGCGGCAAGGATCTGGTCATCAAGGTGCCGATCGGCACCCAGATCCTGGCCGATGACGAGGAGCGCAGCCTGCTCGCCGACTTCACTAAGGAGGGGCAGACCGTCCGTTTCCTCAAGGGCGGTGACGGCGGCCGCGGCAATGCCAGCTACAAGACCTCGACCAACCGCGCCCCGCGCCAGCATGGCACCGGTTGGCCGGGCGAGGAAATGTATGTCTGGCTGCGATTGAAATTGCTTGCCGACGTCGGGCTGGTCGGCCTTCCCAATGCCGGCAAGTCGACCTTCATCAATGCCGTCACCAATGCCGGGGCCAAGGTCGGCGCTTATGCCTTCACCACGCTTCGCCCGCAGCTTGGCGTGGTCAGCCACCAGGGCCGCGAATTCGTCGTCGCCGACATTCCGGGCCTGATCGAGGGCGCCGCCGACGGTGCCGGGATCGGCGACCGCTTCCTTGGCCATATCGAGCGCTGCCGCGTGTTGCTCCACCTGGTCGACGCCAATGACGTCGACGTCGCCACCAGCTACCGCATCGTGCGCGACGAACTGGATGCCTATGGCGAAGGCCTGCTCGACAAGCCGGTGGTGATTGCGCTCAACAAGGTCGACACGCTCGACGAGGAATTGATCACGGCTTTGTCCGCCGAACTCGCCGAAGCATCGGACGCGGAAGTATTCGCGATCAGCGCCGCTGGCGAGACCGGGCTTGAGGCCGTGCTGGACCGGCTGACCGAGGCAATGGGCCCCGCGCAACACGGCCGCGACGTGGTCAGCGATCTCGACGACCTCCCCGACTGGTCGCCGATCTAGAAGATGAAGCTTACGGTGACAGGGGCGACGGGTTTCGTCGGCGGGCATTTGCTCGACGCTGCCGCGATCGTCGGCCATTCGGTAACCGCCCTCACCCGCCGTCCCCAGCCTGAGCGCGACGGGGTCGAGTGGATCGCCGGCTCGCTCGACGACCGCGCGGCGCTGGACCGGCTGGTCGCCGACGCAGATGCCGTGATTCACGTTGCCGGGGTGGTCAACGCCCCCGACGCTGCGGGGTTCGAAGCGGGCAACGTCACCGGCACCGCGAACATTCTGGACGCAGCGACGAAGGCTGGAGTGAAACGCTTCGTCCACGTAAGTTCGCTCGCCGCGCGCGAGCCAAAGCTCTCCGAATATGGCGCATCCAAGGCCCGCTCCGAGGCGATCGTCGCCGCGGCGTCGATATCGACCGTCATCGTCCGCCCCCCGGCCATCTACGGCCCCGGAGACCACGAACTGCTCGAGATGTTTCGCATGGCCAGGCGCGGCTTCGTGCTCCTCCCGCCCGCTGGTCGGCTGTCGCTGATCCACGCCGCCGACCTCGCCCGACTGCTCGTCGCCCTCGCCGCCCCGGCCGCCCCGACCGGCATAATCGAGCCCGACGACGGTCACCCGCGCGGCTATTCGCATGTCGAATTCGGTCAGGCGCTCGGGCAAGCGGTCGGTCGCCGGGTCCGCACCCTGTCGATGTCCGCCGCGATCCTGACCCTCGGTGCCAAAGCCGATCGGCTGATGCGCGGGCCGAGAGCAAAACTCACCCCCGATCGCGCCACCTATTTCGCGCATCCCGACTGGGTCGCCGATCCCGCCCGGGCGCCCGATCCAGCCATGTGGTCGGCCGGCATTCCGACCAAGCAAGGCCTCGCCGACACCGCTGCCTGGTACCGATCGCGCAGCCTGCTCTAGCGAAGCATATTGTAGACCAGCTGCCCGACCACGGTCGCCGCGGTGACCGCCATGCCCCAGAAGAAGAAGGTGTAGCTCCAGTAGAGCCATTTGAACTTGGTATCGCGCAGGACGTGTCCGTGATCCCACAAGTCGCGGGTCAGGCGGCGATAGGTTTCCTCCTCGCTCGACAACACCCGCATCATCTCGTCGACGAATTCCTCACGCGGACAATCGATGTAACTGCCGAAGAACAGGATGTTCACCTTGTTGCCGGGGACCGGCACCCGCGCCTTCATCATCTTGTTGGGCCGCACGGTCAGGACCCCGAAGATGGTGGCAATGAACGAGAAAAGGGTCAGCACCAGCAACGGCGTGCTCGCCTTGCCCTCGGAGATATCGCTGATCGACAGCGAGAAGACGACGAAGCTAGCGCCCAAGAGGATCGAGGCCTTGCTGTCGGCCATGCCGGACAAGGTGATGTTGGTCGAATTGGCCGCCATCAGGAGGTTGTGGACCTCCTTGGGGAATTCATAATCGGGATCGCCCAGCTTCGGCGCCGGCGGCTGGTCCCCAGTCGGTTCGACCTCGCTCATCCGTCCTCACCCGATCCCGGTCGCGAGGAATGCGACCACGCTTGCCACCAGGCCGACGATGAAAATCGAATATGCATATTTCAGCAAGCGATATTTCTTGTGCGCCAGCACCTGCCCGTTTTGATAGACATCCCGCGCGACCATCGCCAGGAATTGCTCCTGGTCGGCCAGCCGGCTCATCATCTCAGCGACATATTCGTCTTCCTTCATGTCGGCAAAGCCGCCGAAGAACATCAGATTGCGCTCGCCCTGCAGATCCTTCGCGGAATGGACTGTCGGCATTACCGCGATCGCCGAGATGATCGAGGCGAGGAAGGCCGATATCGCCAGCACCAGCAGCGGTGCCGGCAGATGACCGCGCACCGTCGCCTGCGCCACGCAGATGGTGAAGACCACGAACGACGCGCCCATCATCATGCTCGCCTTGCGGTCGGCCATCGCAGACAGGTGATATTGCGCCATCGATGCAGTGCGGATCGCCTGCACCGCGTCACCGCCATATTTCCTCGGCTCTGCCATCCGTCCCCGCCCTCTTTGCGCCCCATTCGATTGCGAAAGCATGGCGCCCACCCTAGGACCGCCTGCATGACCGATCGCAACGACACCGCAGCCAGGGTTATGACCCTCATCGAGCCGTTCAACAAGAAGGGCGTCGATGTCACGGAAAGCACCCGCTTCGCGCAGGATCTGGAATGGGACAGCCTGACGGTGCTCGATTTCGTCGCCAACATCGAAGACGAGTTCGATATCCTCATCACCATGAACCAGCAGGCGGAAATCGAGACCGTCGGTCAGCTTGCCGACGCAGTGACGGCGCTGAAGGCGGCCTGAGATGGGCGATCTGTTCGACAAGTTCCAGCCGCTCATCGACCAGCGCGAGGCGTTGCTGTCGACCGGCCTGACCGACCCGTTCAACCTGGTGATGGAGCGCGTCGTCTCCCCCACCGTCGCGGTGTGCAACGGTCGTGAGACGATTCTGCTCGGGACCTACAATTACATGGGCATGACGTTCGATCCCGACGTCATCGCCGCGGGCAAGAAGGCGCTCGACGATTTCGGGTCGGGTACCACTGGCAGCCGCGTGCTCAATGGCACTTACTCGCCGCACAAGGATTGCGAGGCGGCGCTCAAGGAATTTTACGGGATGGACCATGCGATGGTCTTCTCAACCGGCTATCAGGCCAATCTCGGGATCATCAGCACCATCGCCGGCAAGGACGATTACATCGTCCTCGACATCGACAGCCACGCCTCGATCTATGACGGCTGCGCCTTGGGCAATGCCAATATTGTGCCGTTCCGCCATAATGACGTCGAAGCGCTCGAAAAGCGCCTCAAGCGCATTCCCGAGGGCGCCGGCGTGCTGGTCGTGCTGGAGGGCGTCTATTCGATGCTGGGCGATATCGCGCCGCTGAAGGAAATGGTCGCGGTGTCGAAGGCCGCCGGCGCGATGGTGCTGGTCGACGAAGCGCATTCGATGGGCTTCATCGGCGAACATGGCCGCGGCGTCGCCGAGGCTCAGGGCGTGCTCGACCAATGCGATTTCATCATCGGCACCTTTTCCAAGTCGGTCGGCACGGTTGGCGGCTTCTGCGTTTCCAATCACCCCAAGTTCGAGATCATGCGGCTGGTGTGCCGGCCCTATGTGTTCACCGCTTCGCTTCCGCCGTCGGTAGTCGCGACCGCCGCCACCTCGATCCGCAAATTGATGCATGGCGCCGACAAGCGCGCGCATCTGTGGGAGAATAGCAA
>JAZKHF010000126.1:0-2193 GCA_040385545.1 Pseudomonadota bacterium | reverse complement strand
GCGAGGCGGACACGCACCCGCTGGTTATCGCGGCGCTCGGCTGATGGGGTCGCTCTCCCTCAGCAGCGCCATGTCGCTGTCGCTCACCTCCCGCCCATCCAGCGGCTCCACCCCCTTCGCAGCCTACCCCGCGCTGGCGGCGGCATGACCGAGCAAGTCATCACCCTTGGCCCCGTCACCTTCACAATCGAGAGGATCACCGTGCGCCTAGGACTCGGCATCGGTATCACGCAGCCGAGCACTGGCGGGGGTGTGTCGGCGAGCCAAGCGCGCTTTACTGCGGCACTGGCGAACCCGCGCACCCGCACCGTCGCGCCGGTCGATCCGCTCGTCATCACCGAAAACGCGGCGCTGATCGGCGCGACGCTGATCCCCGATGGCACGACCTACGACTACACCAGCGGACTGCTGCGCGAAGTCCGGGGCCGGGCGTCGGGCAACTTCACCGTTCACCAGCTACACCGCGACGGGGTTAACCCTACCAACGTCGAGCCGTTCGGTTTCGAGATCGTCTACACCGGGCGCTATTTCGAGTTTTGCATGTCGTCGCAGGCGCAGCGTTACCATATCTGGGTTGACGGTGTTCTGAGCAAATCGAGCGGTTACACCTATACGGCCAACGACGGCGGATATTACTACGTCCACGTCGATTTGCAAAGCCGCGCCGCATTGGGTCGCCGCATTCGGATCGAGGCGGAAGCCAGCAAGCCATTCGGACCTGTGCGGATCGAGGCCAGCGAGGCGCTGCTCAGCCCGGCGGCTGTTCGCCCGTGCAACATGCTGCTGATCGGCGACAGCTTTCACGAGCCGTCGTTCCCGACTTACAAGATCAACGGCATCCCGACGTTGCTGGGCGAAAAGCTTGGCGTCGATAACGTCATCCCTTCGGCCATCGGCGGGACTGGGTTTGCCACAGAAGGCGGAAGCGCCAACTTCGCCGAACGGATCGACAAGGAACTCACCCTGTTCCCGGTCGCCGACCCCCAGATTGACGTGGTGCTGTTCTGCGCGAGCGGCAACGATGCTTTTAGTGTCGGCAACCCGTTCGCGACCCTCGCCGAATGGCAGGCGCACTACACCGAACGGGTGAACTACTGCCTCGCAGCAGCCAAGGCGGCATGGCCCGGCGCGGTCATCATGCTGATGAGCCATGCGCAGCCCTCTGGCGGCGCGCTCGGCACCGAAGGCCCATTCAAGGATACCGCGCTGGAGGCGGCTTGCACGACGCATGGGGTCCGCTGGATACCCGGCCTGCCCGAACTGATTACGGCATCGGGCGGCTATACCGCAGACCCGCCGCTTTATCATGTTGACGGGCATCCGAACGACCTCGGCCACGAAACCATCGCGACGCACATGAACACGCTCATTCGGGCGGCTTTCGCGTGACCGACATCGACCTTGGGCCTGTCAGCATAAGCATTGGAGAAATCACCGTGAGACTGGGGCTTGGAATTGGGATCACGCAGCCGGGGGCTGGTGGTGGCGCGCCTGCGCTTCCCGCCTTCGCTACCGACTACAACACTGGTTATGTTTACGGCGGTGGCGTCTCGAATAGCCCAAACTTCGCATCCGGCCCGACAGGTTCGACCGCCGCCGACAAGACGATTGAAGATGGTTCTGGTGGGGGCCATAGTGCGTATCTTGACATCGCGCGCTCAGCCGGTTCGAACACCGTCGTCTTTTATCTGAAGGCGGCGGAACGCGGATTCGGCTTCGTCCAAATCGGCGCGGATAGCGCAGCCAACCGCTACGGCGTAGTGGTCAACCTTTCGACTGGCGCGGTCACTGCGTCGTCAACTGTAGGGACGACTACAGGGAACGCCTCCAGCGTGCTGGATGCTGGAGGCGGATGGTGGCGAATAGCTGTAACTACCAATCATGGCGGCGGAACGCTTTTCGCGATTTACGGCCTTTCGAATGTTGCGGTCCCCTCGTTCAATGGGGTCGGATATCCTGACTACAGTGGCGACACCGTTAGCGGAATTCTGGTCGCGCGATGACCCCCACCATGCCCAACCGCACCACCGGGGGCAAGCGGTGAACTCGCGCGACGATCTCGCCTTCATCGGCGTCCTCATGCTCGCGTCGTTCGGCGTGGGCGTGCTGGCGATCAAGGCGTTGCAGCGGTGGCGGACGTGACCGGGGCCTGCACTTTGCGCCCTTTTCCGGGTGGCGAACAATGAACGAATG
>JAZKHF010000125.1:0-24143 GCA_040385545.1 Pseudomonadota bacterium | reverse complement strand
CAGGAGGACAAAGATATCGAGCGCGGTCATGCTCGCTCGCTAGCGAAGGTCGGGCCGCGACGCTAGACCAGCGCCATCCAGTCGCTGCGTTCGTGGACGATCCGGAGGATGAGGACTTCATTCGACCGTACAAGATATAGCAGGCGATACGGCGGCATCCGGCGCTTGCGAATTGCGCTTGTTGGACCAACAGGTGAGCCAAGCATCGGAGCGAGTCGAATGGAACGCGTCAATGTCCGAAGCGCACGACTGGTCAGCTTCGCGCGTTCAGGGTCGATCGCCCCCATGGCGTATAGAATGTTCTCAAGATCGCGCTGTGCGGCGTCACTGAAGCGGACCCTCACGCGCGGCGGCGAGCAATTTCGCTAAGCTCGGCATCGAGACGATCGAAGACTTCCTCGGCATCCGTCAAACGCCCCGCTTCGACATCGTCCAGACCCTTCTGGATCTCCGCATCGAACCTCGCCCAGATGGCGCGTTCGTGGTCGGTCAGTTCGGCGTCGGGCTTGCGCTTGGCGGTCATGGCGATCTCCTAACAGGAATATAGGCCAGCCAGACTAAACCGGCAAACACGGCTCAGCGCCCCAGCACCTGATCGACCAGCGCGCGCAGATTGGCGAAACTGGTCACCTTGATGCCGCCCTGCCCCTTGCTTCCGGCCGGTGCCCAAGCCAGTTCGAACCCCAGCTTGGTCGCTTCCTTGATCCTGAGGGCGGCATGAGCAATCGGCCGTACTTCTCCCGACAAGGCGATTTCACCCATCACGATGGCATCCTGCGGTACCGGACGTTCGCTCATCGCCGAGACCAAAGCCGCCGCCACCGCCAGATCGGCCGCCGGGTCGGTCAGGCGATAGCCGCCAGCGACATTGAGATAGACCTCGACCGTCGCGAAGCTGACCCCGCAGCGCGCCTCAAGCACCGCCAGGATCATCGCCAGCCGACCGCTGTCCCAGCCGACCGCCGCGCGGCGCGGGGTGGCGCCGCTCGCCAGCCGCACGGTCAGCGCCTGGATTTCCACCAGCACCGGCCGCGTGCCCTCCAGCGCCGGGAAAATCGCCGTCCCGCTGACCGCATCGTCGCGGCTGGTCAGGAACAGGCTCGACGGATTGGCGACCTCGGCCAGCCCGCCCTCCTCCATCGCGAACACGCCGATCTCGTCGGTCCCGCCGAAGCGGTTCTTGACCGCGCGCAGAATCCGATACTGATGGCTTCGCTCGCCCTCGAAGCTCAGCACCGTGTCGACCATATGTTCGAGCACGCGCGGCCCGGCGATGGTCCCGTCCTTGGTGACATGACCAACCAGCACCACCGCGCTGTCGCTTTGCTTGGCAAATCGCACCAGCTCCTGCGCCGAAGCGCGAACCTGGCTCACCGTCCCCGGCGCACCCTCGATCAAGTCGCTATGCATCGTCTGGATCGAGTCGATGACCACCAACGCGGGCGACGGCCCTTCGCTAAGGGTCGTCAATATGTCGCGCACGCTCGTCGCCGCCGCCAGTTCGACCGGCGATCCGCCAAGGCCGAGCCGGAGCGCGCGCAGCCGCACCTGATTGGCAGCTTCCTCGCCCGACACATAGACCACCCGCTGTCCGGCCTTGGCCAGCCGCGCCGCGACCTGCAGCAGCAGGGTCGACTTGCCGATCCCCGGGTCTCCTCCGACCAGCATCGCCGATCCCGGCACGATCCCGCCACCGATCGCGCGGTCGAATTCGGCAATCCCCGACGCCAGCCGCTCGGGCAAGGCCACCTCGTCGTCGAGCGAGGACAGCACCACGGCCCGCCCGCCGGTCGACAGGTCGTGCTTGGCGGCGAAGATATTGGTGACGGTCGCTTCCTCGACCAGGGTGTTCCACTCATTGCAATCGACGCATTGCCCTTGCCAGCGGTGGCTCGATGTTCCGCACGACTGGCAGACATAGATCTTCTTGGGCTTCGCCATGCGCCGACATTGCCGTGAACGAAGCAAGAACGCAAGCGCATGCTTGTCGCGGTGGTTCGGGACAGCTAACCGCCCATCATGGCGATCCTCCCCGCACCGCTGAGAATTGCCGATTTCCGTTACTATTGGATCGCCCGCTTCTGCGCCGTGCTGGCGACGATGGGGATGGTCGTGATCATCGGCTACCAGGTCTACGACCTCGCCCGCACCGATTACGGCATGTCGATCCGTGAGGCGGCGTTTCAGCTCGGCCTGCTTGGCCTAGCGCAATTCGTCCCTTTGGCCCTGCTCACCCCGGTCGCGGGATGGGTCGCGGACCGGTTCGAGCGTCGCACCGTCGCGCGGCTCGCCAATGCCATCGACATGTGCGTCGCGCTGACGCTCGGCTGGTTCACCGCCAACGACGCGCTCACCCTGCCCATCCTGTTCGCATTCGCGGCAATGCACGGGATCGCGCGGGTATTCGTGAATCCTGCCATGGCGTCGATCGCGCCCAACATCGTGCCCAAGAAAATCCTGCCCGAGGCGATCGCGATGAGTTCGATCGCGTGGCAGGTCGGGTCGGTGGTCGGTCCGGCGCTCGGCGGTTTCCTGTACGCCGCCGATCCGGCGTTACCTTATTGGGTCGCGGCGAGCCTGATGGGGATCGCGATCGTCGCTTTGACCCCCGTGCGCCGGATCACACCACCGCCGATCGCCGGCCATGCTCATCCCGTCCGTCAGATGGTCGAGGGCCTTACCTACGTCCGCCGCCACCGCTTCCTGCTCGGCGCGATCACGCTCGATTTGTTCGCCGTGCTGCTCGGCGGGGCGACGGCGATGCTGCCGGTGTTCGCGCGCGATATCTTGCAGGTCGGCACGGAGGGGCTCGGTCTGCTACGCGCCGCGCCCGCTGTCGGGGCGTCGCTGCTGGCGCTTTATTACGCCTGGTTTCCGCTCAAGAATGAAGTGGGGATCAAGATGCTGCTCGCGGTGGCCGCCTTCGGCGCACTGACGATCCTGTTCGGCCTTTCGACCAGCATGACCCTGTCGCTGGTTGCACTGGCCCTGCTTGGCATGGCCGACATGCTGTCGGTCTATGTTCGCTCCAGCCTGGTCCAGCTCCATACCCCGGATGCCATGCGGGGGCGGGTATCGGCGGTCTCTGGTCTCGCCATTTCCGCCTCCAACGAACTTGGCGAATTGCAGTCGGGCTTGGCCGCCGGACTGCTCGGCCCGGTGCTGGCGGTGGTCGGCGGCGGTGCAGCGGCCATTGTCGTCGCCGGTGCCTGGGCCATATTCTTTCCGGAGCTCAGGAAGGCGCGCACCTTCGATCCCCCAACGCTCCCACCGCCCGACCGACTTCCAGGAGAAGCACCATGAAGGCCAATTCGATACTCGATACCATCGGCGCAACCCCGCACATTCGCCTCGCCCGCCTGTTCGACACGGCCGAAGTCTGGGTAAAGTCGGAACGATCCAATCCCGGTGGATCGATCAAGGACCGCATCGCGCTGGCAATGATCGAGGAGGCCGAAGCCTCGGGCAAGCTCAAGCCGGGCGGCACGATCGTCGAGCCGACCAGCGGCAACACCGGGATCGGCCTGGCCATGGTCGCGGCGGTCAAGGGCTACAAATTGATCCTGGTAATGCCCGACAGCATGTCGATCGAGCGCCGCCGTCTGATGCTCGCTTATGGCGCGAGTTTCGACCTGACGCCGCGCGCGGAGGGAATGAAGGGCGCCATCGCCCGCGCCACCGCGATCGTCGCGGAGACGGAAAACAGCTGGATGCCCCAGCAATTCGACAATCCCGCCAATATCGACGTCCATGTCCGCACCACCGCACGCGAGATCCTGGCCGATTTCCAGGACGCGCCGTTCGATGCGCTGATCACCGGGGTCGGTACCGGCGGCCACATCACCGGTTGCGCCCGGGTACTGAAGGAAGCTTGGCCCTCGCTCAAGGTGTTCGCGGTCGAGCCCGAGCTTTCGCCGGTGATTTCGGGTGGCAGCCCATCGCCGCATCCGATTCAGGGCATCGGCGCGGGTTTCGTTCCCACCAACCTCGACACCTTGCTCCTTGACGGCACGATCCAGGTCGCGGCCGACGATGCCAAGGAAATGGCCCGCCGCGCGGCCCGCGATGAAGGCATGCTGGTCGGCATTTCGTCGGGTGCCAGTCTGGCCGCGGTGGCGAAGAAGATTCCCGAACTCGGCGACACTCCGCGCATCCTCACGTTCAACTATGACACCGGCGAACGCTATTTGTCGGTCGCCGATTTCCTGCCGGAAGAAGATGCTTAACCGGGCAAAAACGCTGTTCGTTTGAGGGGCTGTTAACACCTGAGCGCCATAAGCCTCGCGATTGGAGGCTTTGGTGTAATGCGGCGTAGTCGATTTGCAGGGGCGGTGAAGGCGAACGAGCGGGACGATCGTGCCGGTTGGCTCGATACGCTATCGTTCGATGTTCGCACGCCCATCTCGAGCGACGATTCGGCCATCGCCCAGCAGCGCATGGCGCAACTCACCTATGTGCCGGTTCTGCTGGCGGTCGCTCACTTCGTGTCGTCGACGGCAATCCTCTTGCAGTTCGGCTTCGGTGCCGTAGCCAGCATCGCGCCGATGCTCTTTGTCATGATGGGAATCGCGTTTCTTATCGATGTCGCCGCCTTTGGTGCGATCCGGTACCGCGAGCGGCTCGAGATTTCGCCGCGCAGCATGACGCTGGTCATGGCATTGGTGGTGCTCCTGTCCTGCGGCCTATGGTCTTGGTTCGGCTATAGTGCATCCCTGGTCGCCGCATCGAGCGATACCGGTGTCCTGCCGATCGCCATCGGCGCGGTGGTCGTCGCGACATGCGTTGCCGTCAGCAGTTCGCCGCCGTTGGCTGTGGTGCATTCGCTCGCCGCGACGATCGGCGCCGCAATTTTCAGCGGCGATCCGGCGGTTGTGGCCGGGATCGGCACGATGTCGATGGCGCTTACCGGTTACAGCGTGATCAGCTCACGCAAGATGATCGAAATTGGACACGAGCGGCTCCAGCTTGACCATGAGGCTCACAAAGCCCTGCATTTTGTCAACGAGTTCGAGAATAGCGGTCGCGGCTGGTTCTGGGAAACCAACAGCATGGGCACCCTGTCCTACGTCTCTCAGCAACTAGCCGACGACTTCCAGACCGATCCGGAAACCCTGCTTGGCCGCCAGTTCACCACCTTGCTGTCGGTCGACGCCAGCACCGACAGTTCCATCCGCGAGGAACGCACGCTGGGCTTCCACCTCTCTGCGCGCTTTCCCTTTTCCGACGTGATCGTTCGTGCCGCCACCAACGACGACGTCCACTGGTCCCTATCGGGCAACCCGATCTTTGACGAGAACGGCCGTTTCATGGGCTTCCGCGGGATCGGCACCGACCTGACCGAGCAGCGCCGGTCGGAACAGGAGATCACCCGCCTCGCCCGCTTCGATTCGCTGACCAGCCTGCCCAACCGCGCGATGATGCGGCAGACGCTCGACGAGGCACTTCGCAATGCCGCCATCCGGCAGAAAGGATGCGCCCTGTTCCTGATCGATCTCGATCGGTTCAAGAACGTCAACGATACACTCGGCCATCCGATCGGCGACGCCTTGCTTCGCCAGGTCGCCGAGCGGCTAAAGCTGGTGATGGGCAATCACGGCCAGGTCGGACGCCTGGGCGGCGACGAATTCAAGGCAGTGCTTCCGGGCACGACCGAGACCGGCCTTCTCGAATCGCTCGCCAAGACGCTGATCGAACAAGTCTCGCGCCCCTATATGATCGAAGGCAATAAGGTGACGATCGGCGCGTCGGTCGGGATTTCGATTGGCGATCCCGGTCGGGCCTGCGCCGACGCCCTGGTCCGCAATGCCGATCTGGCGCTTTACGCCGCCAAGGCAGCCGGCCGCGGCGTGCACTGCTTCTACGAACAGGCGATGCATAGCGAGGCGACCGACCGGCAGGCGCTTGAGAACGACCTTCGCCAGGCGATCGATCGCGGCGAGCTATCGGTGGTCTATCAGCCGATCGTGCGCACCGCGGGCGAAGAAGTGTGCGGCTTTGAGGCCTTGGTGCGCTGGACCCATCCGTCACGCGGTCCCATCGGTCCCGACAAATTCATTCCGCTCGCCGAAGAATGCGGCATGATCGAAAAAATCGGTGCGTTCGTCCTTCGCACCGCGGTCGAGGAGGCGAGCCATTGGCCCGATCAGGTGCGGATCGCGGTCAACCTGTCGCCGATCCAGTTCAACAATCCGGCGATCGTCGCCACCGTCGCGGCGGTTCTGGCGGAGCATAAATTGCGCGCCGAGCGACTGGAGCTTGAGATTACCGAAGGCGTGTTTCTGGCCGACAGCGATGCCACGGATGAGACGTTCGCCAATTTGAAGGCGCTTGGGGTGCGGCTGGCGCTCGACGATTTCGGGACCGGATATTCGTCGCTCGGCTATCTCAAAAAAGCGCCGTTCGACAAGATCAAGATCGACCAGAGCTTTGTTCGCGGTGCCGCCTCGCGCGACAATCGCAACTCGGCGATCATTCGCGCCATCGTCACGCTGGCGGACAGTCTGGGCATGGACACAACCGCCGAGGGCGTCGAGACGCATGACGATCTGCAACTTATCCGCGACCTCGGGGTAAGCCAGATCCAGGGCTATATCTTCGGCCGTCCGGCAAGCGGCGAAGCGGCGCGCGAACTGGCGTCCCAGCAAACGGTCGAGGCCGACGGCTTCGCTTGCGTCCGCGAACCGCGCCAGAGCCTGATGCGCCGCGCGATCACCGCGATCAACGGCGACATGGTCGAAATCCGCCTGCGCAATATCTCGGCCATGGGTGCCCTAGTCGAGTGCGAACATCCGGTCGCACCGGGCACCCAGTTGACGATCGACATCGTCGGGGTCGGCCCGGTGGTCGGCACCGTGCGCTGGGCCAATGCCAGCCGTTTCGGCATGCTGTTCAACGAGGCGTTTGAGATTACCCGCCTCGCGCCTCGTCGGGAAAAGCTCAACGACGTGACCATGTTGGCACCATGGTACGTCGCCGACCATCACAGGGTTGCGAGTTAGAAAGCCTCCACTGCCAACGCCATGACGCTTTCGGCGCCAGCTTCGACCTTCTTGCGCAGGGTCGACGCCGAGACCAGTTCGCGCTGCGCATAGTAGCGGGCGGTGATGATCTTCGTCTCGTGGAAGGAAGAATCCTCGCCGGGCTGGTCCTTCAGCTTTGCCGAAACGCTCGCCATCTTGAGCCACATCCAGCCGAGGCTGACCAGTCCCATCAATTGCATATAGGCATAGGCCCCGGCCCCGGCATTGTTAGGGTCGGCCATGCCGTTCTGCGCCAGCCACATCGTCGCCCCCTGCAGATGCTTGACCGCATCTTCAAGCGGTTCGGCAATCCCGGCCGGGTCGCCCGCCGCCTTGGCCGCCGCAATATCCTGCCCGATCGCCTCGAACAAGGCGCGCACGCCGCGGCCGCCGTCCTTGGCCAGCTTGCGTCCGACCAGATCCATCGCCTGGACCCCGTTGGTGCCTTCGTAAATCTGGGCGATGCGGGCGTCGCGGACGAACTGCTCCATGCCCCATTCGCGGATATAGCCGTGGCCGCCGAACACCTGCTGGGCATTGACCGCGGTCTCGAAGCCGCGATCGGTTAGGTAACCCTTGATCACCGGGGTCAGCACCGAGATGAGATCGTCGGCCGCGGTGCGCTCCTCCTCGGTCTGGGCCTTGCGCGACAGGTCGACCTGAAGCGATCCCCATAGGATCAGCGCGCGCGCCGCCTCGTTGAACGCTTTTCCTTCCATCAGCATGCGGCGGACGTCGGGGTGGACGAACAGATTGTCGGCCTTGGCCTCGGGATCGCGATCCTCAGCCTTGAGCGCGCGGCCCTGACGACGGTCTTTCGCGTACATTACCGCGTTCTGGTAAGCGACCTCGCCCATCGCCAGCCCCTGCATGCCGACACCCAGTCGCGCCGCATTCATCATGATGAACATGGCCGCCAGCCCCTTCTCGGGCTCGCCGACCAGCCAGCCCTTGGCGCCGTCATAATTCATCACGCAGGTCGAGTTGCCGTGGATGCCCATCTTGTGCTCGATCGAGCCGCAGGTGACGGGATTGCGCTCGCCCACGCTGCCATCTTCGTTGACCAGGAACTTGGGCACCACGAACAGGCTGATGCCCTTCACATTGTCGGGCGCACCGGCAATCTTGGCCAGCACCAGGTGGATGATGTTCTCGGACAAATCATGCTCGCCCGAGGAGATGAAGATCTTGGTCCCGCTGATCGCATAGCTGCCATCGTCATTGGGGTCGGCCTTGGTCTTGATCAGGCCAAGGTCGGTGCCGCAATGCGGCTCGGTCAGGTTCATCGTCCCGGTCCAGGTGCCCGCGACCATCTTCGGCACGTACATCTGCTTCTGCTCGTCGGTGCCCTTGACCAGCAGCGACGCGATCGCGCCCGCGGTCAGCCCGTGATACATTTCGAACGCCTGATTGGCCGACAGCACATATTCGCTGACCGCCGAGGCGAGAACATGGGGCAGGCCCTGTCCGCCATATTCCTCGGGTGCGGCAAGCGTCGTCCAGCCGCCCTCGCAGAATTGCCTGTAGGCGTCCTTGAAGCCCGTCGGAGTCGTCACCGACCCGTCGGCGTGGCGGGTACAGCCTTCCTGGTCGCCGACCTGGTTCAAGGGCGCGAGTACCTCGCCGGCAAAGCGTCCGCCCTCGGTCAGAATCGCCTCGACGATATCGCTCGACGCGTTGGCAAAGGTCGGCAGATTGTCATATTTGCCGAGCTCCACAATATGCTCGAGGACATATTGCGTGTCGCGGACGGGGGCGGAATAGACGGGCATTTAACTCTCCTGGTCCTGCGCCTTTACCAGCGCGATGAAGTCTTTGAGTTCGGTAAGCGTGGCGTCGATGTCGACACGCTGTTGTTCCAGTTTGTCAGCCTGCGCCTGGCAGCGTTCGACCGTCTTGATGCGCTGGGTCTTACGGCCGTCGCCAAGGTCGTAGAGGTCGAGCAATTCCTTGATGTCGGCCAGGCTGAGGCCGACGCGCTTGCCACGCAAGATCCACGCCAACCGAGACCGATCGCGCTCCGAATAAAGCCGGGTCGTGCCGCGCCGCTCGGGCGAAATCAGCGCTTCATCCTCGTAAAAGCGAAGTGCGCGGGCGGTGACCGCGAACTCGTCGCACAATTCGCCGATCGAATAATGAGTTCGTGTCGTGAGCATGTCAGGATCAATACCTTACGTTCACGTAAAGGTCAAATAGCAACAGGCGACAAATTGATGACAGCCACCTATATGCCCCGGACCGGCCGCCACAGGATTCGTCTTCATGTTGACCACCGACCCCTTCGACGACGACAAATTGCGCGAGGAATGCGGGGTGTTCGGCATCTGGGGCGCCGACAATGCCTCCAGTTTCGTCGCGCTTGGTCTCCACGCGCTCCAGCACCGCGGGCAGGAAGCGGCCGGGATCGTCAGCTTCGATGGCCAGCATTATCACGCCCACCGCGCGATGGGCCACGTCGCCGGCAATTTCGACCGCGACGATATCATCCGCAAATTGTCAGGCAGCGTCGGGATCGGCCATGTCCGTTACTCGACCACCGGCGAAACCGCTTTGCGCAACGTCCAGCCGTTGTTCGCCGAGCTCGCCTCAGGCGGGTTCGCGGTGGCGCATAACGGCAACCTCAGCAACGCGATGACCCTTCGCTCGCAACTGATCCGTCGCGGTTCGATCTTTCAGTCGACCAGCGACACCGAAGTCATCATCCACCTCGTCGCCACCTCCTCCTTTTCGTCGCCGATGGACCGGCTGACCGATGCGTTGAAGCAGGTCGAAGGGGCTTATTCCCTACTGTGCCTCACCCCCGAGGGCCTGGTCGCCTGCCGCGATCCACTCGGCATTCGGCCATTGGTGATGGGCAAGCTCGGCGAGGCGACCATCTTCGCGTCCGAAACCGTGGCGTTGGATGTGATCGGCGCGACCTACCTTCGCGATGTCGAGCCGGGCGAGGTGATCATCGTCAACGAGAAGGGCATTCGTTCGGTCCATCCGTTCGCCGCCGTCAGCCCACGCCCGTGCATCTTCGAGCATGTCTATTTTTCGCGCCCCGACAGCATCGCCGACGGCAAGTCGGTCTATGAAGTGCGCAAGAATATCGGTGCCGAACTATCGCGCGAGTCGCCGGTCGAGGCGGATTATGTCGTCCCCGTCCCCGACTCGGGCGTGCCCGCCGCGCTCGGCTTCAGCCAGGCCAGCGGCATCCCGTTCGAGCTCGGGATCATCCGCTCCCACTACGTGGGCCGCACCTTCATCCAGCCGAGCCAGGACGTCCGCCACCTCGGTGTGAAGCTCAAGCACAACGCCAACAGCGCACTCATCCGTGGAAAGAAGATTGTACTCGTCGACGATAGCATCGTGCGCGGGACGACCAGCCTGAAGATCGTCCAGATGATGCGCGACGCGGGCGCGACCGAAGTGCATATGCGCATCGCCTCGCCACCGACCAAGCATAGCTGCTTTTACGGCGTCGACACGCCCGAACGGTCGAAGCTGCTGGCGGCGCAAATGGATGTCGCCAAGATGACCAGCTACATCAACGCCGACAGCCTGGCCTTCATTTCGATCGACGGCCTGTATCGGGCGATGGGCGACACCCGCAATGCCGCGAGCCCACAGCGCTGCGATGCCTGTTTCACCGGCGAATATCCAACCACGTTGACCGATTGCGACAGTGACGGAAAGCCAAAACCACTCTCGCTCGTCGCCAGCCGCTAAGAGGACGTTCATGACTGACACGAAGCCGTTCGACGGCAAGCTCGCGCTCGTCACCGGTGCCAGCCGCGGGATCGGTGCCGCGACCGCCGAAGCGCTCGCCGCCGCTGGTGCGCATGTCATCCTGACCGCCCGCGCCGCCAACCTGCTGGAGGAAGTCGAGGACCGGATCCACGATTCCGGCGGAAGCGCGACGATTGCGCCGCTCGACCTGACCGAAGGCGACCATATCAAGAAACTGGCCGAGGCGGTGGCGGGGCGATGGGGCAGCCTGGACGTGATGGTGCTAAACGCCGCGATGCTCGGTAGCCTGAGCCCGGTCGAGCATCTCGACGCCAAGGAATTGTCGCGGGTGTTTGCGACCAATGTCCTCGCCAACCAGGCAATGATCGCGGCGTTCGATCCGCTGCTTCGCCGGGCCGAAAAGGCCGATGTCATCGGCATCACTTCGTCGGTTGGGAGCGAACCGCGTGCCTTCTGGGGCGGATACGGTGCATCGAAGGCGGCGTTCGAGAATCTGCTTTCGACTTATGCCGACGAGACCGCCCATGCCGGCAAGTTGCGCGTCCAGATCGTCGATCCCGGCGCGACCGCGACACGGATGCGGCAACTGGCGTTTCCCGGGGAAGAGCCCGCTTCGCTCAAGCAGCCCGAGGCGGTCGCGGCGGCGATCCTCGGAAGACTGCTCGGCGACGCGCCAACCGGGGAACGGTTCAGGATCGATTGAGGGTGATTTGCGCGACGTCGATCCCGCCGCCGCGAAAGCCGCCTTCGCAATACATCAGATAGTAACGCCAGAGCTTGTGAAAATCGTCGTCGAAGCCCGGCAGCCGACCGTCTCGGACCGCCGCGTCATAGCGGTCGCGCCACAGCCGCAGCGTCTCGGCATAATCGAGCCCGAAGCCGTCGCGGTTATCCCACGATAGTCCGCGATCGGCTGCGAGCGCCTCGAACCGTGGTTCGTTGAGCAGCATACCGCCGGGGAAGATATAGGTCTGGATGAAGTCGGCACTGCGCGCATAAGCGTCGAACAGCCGGTGATCGATGCTGATATATTGCAGCGCCGCCTTGCCGCCGGGGGCAAGGTTGCGGGCGATGCAATCGAGGTAGGCGGGCCACCATCGCTCCCCCACCGCTTCGACCATTTCCACCGAGGCGATGGCGTCGAAGCGCTCGTCGATGTCGCGATAATCCTGAAGGCGGATGTCAATCTTTTCGCTCAGACCGGCTTCCGCGATCTTCGCGTCGGCCCACGCCTTTTGTTTTTCCGACAGCGTCAGCCCGACCACTGTCACCCCGCGCTTCGCTGCCTCGATCGCCAGCGTCCCCCACCCGCAACCGATCTCGAGCAAGCGGTCGCCGGGCTTGAGATGGAGCCGATCGAGGAGCATCGACACCTTGCGCAACTGTGCGACTTCGAGCGTATCGCCGACTTCGAAGCGCGCGCTCGAATAGGTCATGCTCGGGTCGAGCCACGCCGCGTAGAAATCATTGCCGAGGTCGTAATGCGCGGCGATATTCTTGCGCGCTCGTGCTGGTCCATTGTCGCGCAGCCGGTGGGCGAGCGCATTGATCATCCGCATCGGTCCCTTGGCGCGCGCTACGTCGCCGAGCGCGACGGCATTGGCCATGAACAAAGCGCACAACGGAACTGGATCAGGCGACGTCCATTCGCCCGCAGCCCATGCCTTGTACCAACCTACGGAGCCGGAGGTGGCGAGACGCACCAGCGGCATCCAGTTGTGCAAGCGTACGATCGCCACCGGGCCGTCGCGGTGAAAGCCGATGCGTCGGTGCGACCCGTCGGGCAGCGTCGCTTCGATCCCGCCCAATTCGAGCCGCTCGTCAAGCCGGTCAAGCACGCGCGCGAAGGCTGGCGCGGCAATCCGTCCGAGCAGTCCGGCGCCGGTCGCGAAGGTGCGGTCCGCCTGGACGAGATGGGAGCCACGCGACGCCATTGAGACTTTATCCTACCCGCGCTTCGCCAAGGCAAGCGCGCCGAGCGCCCGCTCGCGCGCTTCACGGTGGTCGATCATTTTCGCAGGATAGTCGCCGCGCTGGTCGTCTGGCGGGTCGTGGATATCGGCGTCGCTCAGATGGGCCAGTTCGGGCACCCAACGGCGGATGTAATCAGCGGCATCGAATTTTTCCGATTGAACCAGCGGCGCCATGATCCGGACGAACATGTTGGCGTCGATCCCGCTGCCTGCGGTCCATTGCCAGTTGACGCTGTTCGACCCGTAATCGGCATCGACCAGGCAATCCCAGAACCATTGTTCGCCCGCGCGCCAATCGATTAGCAGATGCTTGATCAGGAAACTGGCGGTGATCATGCGGACGCGATTGTGCATCCAGCCCGAGGTCCACAATTGGCGCATCCCGGCATCGACGATCGGGTAGCCGGTGAAACCCTTTTGCCAGGCGGTGAGGTCGGCGCGCGACGTTCGCCATTCGATTGAATCGAGCTGCGGGCGGCCATTGGTCTTTCCGTAGTCGGGCAGCTGCAGGATCACATTCTGGGCATAGTCGCGCCAGCCCAACTCCCCTAGGAATGTGCCGACCGAGCCGCGCTTGTCCGACACCGCGTGCCACACGGTCGCGGGCGAAATCTCACCGAAATGGAGATGCGGCGAGAGACGCGAGCTGCCCTCGATCGACGGCAGGTTGCGCTGCGCATCATAGCGCGCGGCATGGTCGGCGAATTCGACGAGCCGGTCGTGCGCGCCAGCTTCGCCCGGGTTCCATTCGTCCGCGAAGCCGGTCGCCCAGTCGGGCTTGGTCGGAAGCAATGCCCAGTCGTCAAGCTTGTCCGACTTTGGCCAATTTGCGAGGGGGGCAATCCTGCGCGGGATTGGGAGCGGATCGGCTGGGGGAAGTCGGTCGCGGAGCGCGCGCCAAAAGGGCGTGAATATCTTGTACGGCTGACCCGCGCCGGTGGTTACGCTGCCTGCGGGGGCTAGGTAATTGCCGTCATGAAGGACGAGGTCGAGCTGGGCCGCGACGGCGCGTTCGGCGTTGCGCCACCACGGCTCGTAATGGTGTAGCGCGTGGACGCGGGTTGCGCCGACTTCCTGTGCAAGCGCGGCCAGCACCTCGTCCGACTTGCCCCGGCGCAGAATCAGGCGCGAGCCCTTGGCTTCAAGCGCCTTGCCGAGGGAGGTCAGGCTATGATGCAGCCACCAGCGCGAGGCCGCGCCCACCCTGCGATGCTTCGGCGTGTCGTCGTCGAGGATGTAAACCGGCACCACCGGCCCCTCCCCCGCCGCAGCGACCAACGCCGCCTGATCGGCGAGGCGCAGGTCGCGGCGGAGCCAGAGGATGGTTGGGGCGGTCAACAGCCGGGTCCGGCTACCGGCACCGCCGTTTCGCGCGCCAGCCGTGAGCGATGCGACAGTCGCTCCACGTAGCGCGCATCGCCGATGGTGACTGTTGCCTGGCAGCGCCCGCGCTCAATGCTGGCGACCGGGAGGATCGACCATCCGAGGAACGGCCGCATCGAAGGATCGCGGGCTATGGCGGCGCGGACCAAAGGATCGTCCATTCCGTCGGGCTTGAGCGGCTGGATTGCAGTGAGACGGCGGCCGAATGGCTCGAACTCGGCGCGGCCGACCGATCGGCCCTCGCGCCAGCTCATCGAGCGCCGCCAGAACAGCGCTGGCTGCGGTGAGGCGAAGATAGCCGTGGCGGCCGGGATCCGGCGCTGGACCGTCTCGGTCGCGGTCTGACTGAGGCCGATGTTGAACGCAATGTAGATCAGGGCGGCGGCAATCGCGCTCTGCACCGGCCGTTGCCATTCGCGGCCACGTTTCTCCCGCCAGCGGCTCCAGGCGATGGTCCCCGCTAGCAGGGTCCACAGCCAGACATCGATGATGAACAGGCTGTCGGCATGATACCACGCGAAGTCGAATGGCGAGAGCAATTGCACCGAATAGGTGGTCTGCAGGTCGAGCAGCGGATGGGTGAGCGCGCCAAGATAGCAAAGCGCGAGCAGCCAGCCGAAATGAATTTCCAGCCCGCTCTTAAAGATCGCGCCGCGCCTGACCTGCCAGCGGTCTAGCAGCAGCAATAGCCCGGCGAGCATCGGCGGCATGATCAGCACGCCACCGACCAGTCCGTGGGTGAAGCCGCGATGCATCGCCAGTGGCTCCCACGGCACCCATCCGAAGAATACATCGATATCGGGCATGTTGGCACCGAGGATGAGGGCGGCGAGGCCCTTGCGGGTCTTGGCCTTGAGGCCCGCCTGACCGAGAGCCCAGCCGGCGAGGCTGTGGGTGAAATTATCCATTTAGCCCCTCCCTGCGCTCTTGCGCGGGGAGGTGGCGGCCGCAGGCCGACGGAGGGGTTCTTTAGTGCGAATGAAGAACCCCTCCGTCCGCTTCGCGGCCACCTCCCCGCCGAAGTCGGCAGGGAGGAGCGATCTATTCCGCACGCGGTTCCTTTTCGACTTGCCAGGTCTGGCCCTTGGCGACGAGGCTCTGGAGGTCGGCGGTCTTGCCCTTGGCGATGGCGGCGTTCTGTTCGATCACCGCGCTATCGAAGGTCGGCGCGGGGGCATTGTAGATGACGCCCAGCGCGACCGGGAAGCCAAGGCTCAAGGGCATTTCGACCAGCATGTAGGCGACCGCGCGGTTGGTGGGATCGTGGGTGATGACATTGGGGTCTTCGCCATCGACGACCTTGAGCATCAGCGCTTCATGGTCGAGCGTGAGCCCCTTGGTGCCATTCGCGAACAGCATCTTCTCGCCCGCCTTGAGCCACAGCTGCGTGTCCGACGCGACGTCGCGGGCGGTGAATTCGGCGAACACGTCGTCATTATAGACCACGCAATTCTGGAAGATCTCCACGAAGCTCGCGCCGCGGTGGGCGTGGGCGGCTTTCAGCACGTCGGGCAGCGACTTGTGCACGTCGATGCCGCGGGCGACGAACCGCGCGCCGCTGCCGAGCGCGAAGCTGCACGGATTGACCGGGCGATCGACCGATCCAAACGGGGTAGACGGTGAGCGAGTACCGGTGCGCGAGGTGGGGGAATATTGGCCCTTGGTCAGGCCGTAAATCTCATTGTTGAACAGCAAGAGCTGGCAATCGAGATTGCGGCGCAGCAGGTGCATGGTGTGATTGCCGCCGATGCTGAGCGCGTCGCCGTCGCCGGTGACGATCCACACATCAAGCTCCGGATTGGCGAGCTTGACCCCGGTAGCCACCGCGCAGGCGCGGCCGTGGATGGTGTGGAAGCCGTAGCTGGCCATGTAATAGGGAAAGCGGCTGGAGCAGCCGATGCCCGACACGAAAACAGTCTTTTCGCGCGCGGTACCGAGGTCGGGCATGGTGCGCTGCACGGCTTTCAGCACGGCATAGTCGCCGCAACCGGGGCACCAGCGGACTTCCTGGTCGCTCGCCCAATCCTTGGCGGTGGTGGTCGGGATGGAGGTCACTTCGTTCATTGGAAATATCCGCCGAGCATGAGGATGATGAGGATGACGATGACCAGCATCGCGATCATTGGAAAGAGGCTGATCGGCTTCATCGCCCCAAGCTTAAGTTGTCGAAGTTTCGCCAGTGCGGCGCCTTTTCGGGGCCTCTTCGTAAACTTAAGCGCGTCATGCCGCGCCGCCCAGCAGGCCGTCGATCGCAGCCGTGATCTCGGCGATCGTGAACGGCTGGCCGCTGACCTTGTTGAGCGGCCGGGCGTCGACGAGATACTGGTCGCGAATGATGGTCTTCAACTGACCCGTATTCATCTCCGGCACCAGGATATGCTCAAAGCCCCGCAATAGGACAGACATATTTTTGGGCATCGGCGCGATGTGGCGGATGTGGATGTGGCTGACGTCGAGCCCGCGCATCCGGGCGCGGCGCACCGCCTGATGGATCGGACCGTAGGTCGACCCCCAGCCGACTATGGCCAGCTTGCCCGAGGCATTGCCGAGCGCGACTTCCTGGTCGGGGATCGAGTCGGCGATTCCCGCGACCTTGGCGCAGCGGATGCGGGTCATCTCGGAGTGGGCTTCGGACGAATAATCGATGTTGCCGGTGCCGGGCTGCTTCTCGATCCCGCCGATGCGATGCTCGAGGCCGGGGGTGCCGGGCCGGATCCACGGACGGGCCATCTCGTCATTGCGGGCGAACGGCATGACCGGCGTGCCGGGTTCCTGCGCCGGGGCGAAGGTCACCGGAAAAGGCGCATAGCCGCTCATGTCGGGCACCTTCCACGGCTCGGCGGCATTGGCGATGTAACCGTCGGTCAGTAACAGCACTGGGGTCATGTAGCGGGTCGCGATCCGCACTGCCTCGATCGCGCAATCGAACGCGTCGGCGGGCGAGGCGGCGGCGATCACCGGGATCGGGGCATCGCCGTTGCGGCCATAGACCGCCTGGTAAAGATCGCTTTGCTCGGTCTTGGTTGGCAGGCCGGTCGAGGGGCCGCCGCGCTGCGAATTGACGATGACGAGCGGCATTTCGGTCATCACCGCGAGCCCCATCGCCTCGCCCTTGAGCGCGATTCCCGGACCCGAGGAGGAGGTCACGCCGAGCTGGCCGGCATAGCTGGCCCCGAGCGCGGCGCAGATGGCGGCGATCTCGTCCTCCGCCTGGAAGGTGGTGATGCCATATTCCTTGAGGCGGCTGAGGTGGTGGAGGATCGCCGACGCCGGCGTAATAGGATAGCCGCCGAAGAACATCTTGAGGCCGGCAAGCTGCGCGCCCGCGACGAGCCCGATCGAAAGCGATTCCGCGCCGGTCACGGTGCGGTACAGGCCCGGTTCCACCGGAGCGGCGCTGATATGCTGTTGGCGCACCTGTCCGCCGATCTCGATCGTCTCGCCATAGGCATGGCCGGCGTTCAAGGCGGCGATGTTGGCTTCGGCGAGGCCCGGCGCCTTGGCGAACTTGGTCTGCAGCCACTCGACGATCGGGGCGCGATCGCGGTCGAACATCCATAGCGCCAGACCAAGCGTCCACATGTTCTTGCAGCGCAAGGCTTCCTTGTTGCCAAGACCGAACGGCTTGACCGCATCGAGCGTAAGTTGCGAGATGTTGAACTTGACGAGTTGCCAGCGGGCAAGGCTGTCATCCTCTAGCGGGTTGGCGTCATAGCCCGCCTTGGCCAGGTTGCGCGGGCCGAACTCGCCTTCGTCGACGATGATCAGCCCCCCGTCGCGGAGGGATCCGACATTGGTCTTGAGCGCCGCGGGGTTCATCGCCACCAGCACGTCGGGCTGGTCGCCAGCTGTATCGATCGCAGTCGATCCGAAATTGATCTGGAACGCCGAGACGCCAAAGGTCGTCCCCTGCGGAGCGCGAATTTCGGCGGGAAAGTCAGGAAAAGTCGAAAGGTCGTTGCCGGACAGCGCGGTTGAAAGCGTGAACTGCCCGCCGGTCAATTGCATGCCGTCGCCGCTATCCCCGGCGAAGCGCACCACCATCGCCTCCAGTGGCGGATGCGCGGATGCTTCCTCGTCGGTGATGAGGTGAGTCGCCGACTGGGTCATGCTGGTCCTTCAAACGCTAAAATGAGATTGCAATTCACTCTTAGGCCCGTGGCGGTCGGGTTTCCAGCCTTTGTCAGATGAAGATTGCAACGCATTGGCGCCCTTGGATCAGGCGTCGGCCGGTCGAATCCCAAAGGGTCATATCCTGCATCGCATAGCCGTCCACGGCCTGTTCACCGGTCGATCGGAGAAGGTGCCAGGCATTGGCGTCGGCAGGTCCATGCATCAGATCGATCGCCCATGTCGCGGTGCTGATCGCGGCGGGTTGAGGAAACAGGGTCATCGCTGCCGGCGGCGGTGCGTCGGCCAGGGCAAGCAAGGCGGTGACGGGGTTAACCGTCTGCTCTTCACCGAAGCGGACCCAAAGGCACAGGTCTGGCGCCCCGCCGGAAATGAGCGCCGATCCAGCCGCCGTTCGCATATCGAAGTTGTTGAAGAATGACGCCGGCGTGCCGCCCGGCGGAAACAGGGGATGGCAGTCTTCGGGCGGCGGGACCGAGGGGAATGAGCCGCGATCGAAGGCAATGACGCTTTCGCGTGGCGATCCGAACGTGAAGATCGCCTTGGCGGCCAACGTGTCCTCTGCGACCATGTCGACCGTCACGACCGAAGACGATCGGCCCTGTCGGGCAACGGTCGGGATCAGCCGCAGCGATCCACTGGCCGGGCCAACAAAAGCAAATTGCGCGGAGCGAAGATGGGCACCGGGGTCGATCAAGGGGCGAGCCGCCTCGTGGCAAAGTGCCGCGGTCATTCCGCCATAAAGCGTGCGCCCTTGAGACCATGCGGGCGGCGCATCGAGCGTGAGCGATTCGTCATCGCGGACGAACTGGTCGATGACGTTTTGCAGGCTGGACATGAAACAAACCTAGGCGAGTTCAGTTCGCATTTGCAACCTAGATCAGCGGTTCGATGGGCCCGATTCTTCGTTGGGGGGTTGTGAAGGGAAAGGAGAATTGAATGATGCGCGGCATGGATTTCACGAGTTGGCAGGGCATCCTCTCCACCGTGCTTGGACTTGCACTGATCACGCTGATCGGTGTCGGAGTCAGGTTGCTGGCGATGACTACCATCCAGCAGCGCCGCGAGCGCGAGAACCGCCAGATCAACGAACGCCTGAAGACGCTGATCGCCGCGTACAAGGTGCTTGGCGGATCGTTCACCGGCGACCTGGCGGTCGATCCGACGCATTTGCGCCAGCTGCGCGAGCGCGGCGAGGCTAGCGAACCCAGCGGCAGCGATCGGTCGCGCCGGACCCGCGACGCGGTTGAGGCGGCCTTGTCCGACATCATCCTGCTCGGCACAGACGAGCAGGTGCGGCTGGCAGCAACGGCGGCGAGCGAACTTGCCGAGGGTCGCCCGGTCCACACCGCCGAACTCGTCGTCTCGCTGCGCGATTTCGTCCGCAAGGCGCTGACGCTCGACCCGATCCCAGCCGGGCTGGAAATCCCCCGCCAAGGCCCGACCCGGCCCGCGCCAAGCGGCGGGCGTGGCGGGCGCGGACAAGGAGAAGACAGTCGCGGAGGACGTGGCGGCGGCGGTGGAATGGGCGGTGCGGCGGGCGGTGCGGGCATGGGGATGGGAATGGGCGTGGGCCTTGCGGCGGAAGGCGGATCCGCTGAAAATGGTGACAAGGCTGGTTGATGCTGGCGGGGGCGACGCCGGCTGGTTAAAGCGCCGGCCATGACCGACGACCATCTTTACCGCCGCGGGGTCGGCGTGATGCTGCTTAATGCCGACGGCCGTGTGTGGGTCGGCAAGCGGATCGATAACACCGACGAGGCGTGGCAGATGCCGCAGGGCGGAATCGACAAGGGCGAGGAGCCGCTGGCGACCGCATTTCGCGAGCTTGAGGAAGAGACCGGGATCGCCCCGCATCTGGTCGAACAGGTCGCCTGCCATCCGCAGCGGCTGCGCTACGATCTGCCGCCCGAGCTGGCGGGGCGGTTGTGGAAGGGCAAATGGCGGGGTCAGGATCAGGACTGGTTCCTGATGCGCTTTATGGGGAGCGACGCGGACGTCGACATCGCCACCAAACATCCCGAATTCAACGCCTGGAAATGGGTCGATCCGGCGCATCTTCCCGACATGATCGTGCCGTTCAAGCGGGAGATGTATCGCGCGATCGTGGCGGGGTTTGGGGAGTGGTTGGCCTAGCTCTTCCCCATCGACTTCGATGGGGAGGTGGCAGCCGAAGGCTGACGGAGGGGTTCTTGGTTGCGGCGAAGAACCCCTCCGTCCGCTACGCGGCCACCTCCCCGCGCAAGGGCGCAGGGAGGAGCTAGCGCCCTCCCCCGCTACGCGCTAGGCAGCGGCGATCATGACGGGGCTGACTTCAAACGAACGGGATTGCGTCGAGCGCGCGATGGCGGCGCAGGGCGTCATGCTGGGGCAGGTCGAGGCGTGGGGTGCGGTCAATTCGGGGTCGCGCAACCTGAGCGGGCTGGCCGAGGTCGCGGGGCTGATCGGGGATGCATTTTCGGTGTTGCCGGGGGAGTTGCGGCTGATCGATCCGGCAACCGTCGATGCGGTTGATGCGAGCGGGCGGAAGCATGAGCTTGCGCATGGACAGCACCTCCATTTGACCGTCCGGCCAGAGGCACCGCTGCAGATTTTGCTGACCGGCCACATGGATACGGTGTTCGCGGTCGATCATCCGTTCCAGGCGTTGACCTGGCTCGATGCGGGGACGCTGGGCGGGCCGGGGGTGGCCGACATGAAGAGCGGGATCGCGGTGATGCTGGCGGCCTTGCGCGCGATCGAAGCGAGCCCTCTCGCCGCTTCGATCGGCTACGAAGTAGTGATCAATTCGGACGAGGAAGTCGGGAGCCTCGCGTCGGCGGCGCTGCTGGTCAAGGCCGCGCAGGGCAAGCGCGCCGCGCTGACCTATGAGCCGTCCGCGCTTCCCGATGGCACGTTGGCGGGGGCGCGGCCGGGAAGCGGCAATTTCAGTTTCACGGTGCGGGGCAAGTCGGCGCACGCCGGGCGCAATCCCGAGGACGGGCGCAACGCGCTGATCGCGGCGGCCGATCTGGCGCTGCGGATGAAGGCAGCGGTCGGTCCCGGCCTGTCGGTCAATCCGGCCAAGATCGACGGCGGAAGCCCGAACAATGTCGTGCCCGATCTGGCGATCCTGCGGGTGAATTTGCGCCCGGCTACAGTGGAGGATGAGGCGCGGGCGCAAGGCATCATCGAGGCAGCGGTGGCCGGGGTTTGCGCGGACCATGATGTCGCAATCGATGTCCATGGCCATTTCGCGCGGCCGCCCAAGCCGATGACACCGGGTATTGAGCAATTGTTCGGGATCGTCCGCCAGGCGGGGGCCGATCTGGGGCAGGACATCGGCTGGAAATCGACCGGCGGGGTGTGCGACGGCAACAATATCGCGGCCTGCGGCGTGCCGGTGATCGACACGATGGGCGCGCGCGGGGGAAGCATTCATTCCATGGAGGAATTTCTGATCGTCGAGTCATTGGGGGAGCGGGCCGCACTGTCGGCGCTGACGATCTTGCGGGTGGCGAGGGAAGCGCGATGAGCTTCCGCATCCGCGCCGCCACGCCCGACGACTTGGGCGCACTATACGAGCTGAGCAAGCTGACCGGCGGCGGGTTCACCAACCTGCCCGCCGACAAGGCCACGCTCGAGGCCAAATTGGCCAAATCGCAGGAAGGGTTCGAGCGCGAGGGCGAAAATCAGGACGATGATCTGTTCCTGTTCGTGCTGGAAAATGTCGCGACCAAGGCGATCCGCGGCACCTGCCAGGTGTTCGGCAAGGTCGGCAACGACGTGCCCTTCTACAGCTATCGCTTGTCGACGCTGACCCAGAAGAGCGAGGCGCTGGGGCGGATCTTCCGCAACCAGACCCTTTCGCTGTGCACCGATCTGGAAGGATCATCCGAAGTCGGCGGGCTGTTCCTGCATCCGCACGAGCGCGCCGGGGGGTTGGGCATGCTGCTCGCCCGGTCGCGCTATCTGTTCATCAAGCAGCACCGTCCGCGCTTCGGTTCGCGCGTGCTGGCCGAGCTACGCGGGGTGATGGACCAGGCGGGGCATTCACCATTCTGGGATGCGCTGGCTGGGCGCTTTTTCGGAATGAATTTCCCCGAAGCCGACGAATTCAACGCGGTTCACGGGACGCAATTCATCGCCGATCTGATGCCCAAAACGCCAATTTATGTCGCAATGCTGCCCGAGAGCGCGCGATCGGTCATGGGCCAGCCCCACCCGACCGGGCGCGCGGCGCTGCGCATGCTCGAGGCCGAGGGTTTCGACTATGATTGCTACATCGATATTTTCGACGGCGGGCCGACGGTCACCGCGGCGACCGACAAGATAAGGACGATCGCGACCAGCACCTGGCTGCGATACGCCGGTGCGCCGCCCAAGGGCGAGAAGCTGGCGACGATGATGCTCGCGACCGGGCGGCTGAGCCGGTTCGTTTCCTGTTATGGTCAGGCGATGCGCGGCGACGACGGCACCGTCTATTTCGACGATGAGGTGGCGGAGAAATTGCATCTCGACCATGGCGACAATGTGCTTGCGACCCCGCGCTGATGATCCGCGAAGTCAACTTCGACGGGATCATCGGGCCGAGCCATAATTATGCCGGCCTGAGCTTTGGCAACCTCGCCGCGATGCGCAATGCCGGCGACGTGTCGCGACCCCGCGCGGCGGCGCTGCAGGGGCTCGACAAGATGCGGGCGAACCTGGCGTTGGGGCTGGTGCAGGGGCTGTTTGTGCCCCAGCCGCGACCGGCGCGCGACTGGCTAGCGGCGCTCGGCATCGACTATGAGGATGCGGAAGCTGAGCTTGCCGCCAATGCGATGAGCGCATCGGCGATGTGGGCTGCCAATGCGGCGACAGTCAGCCCCGCGCCCGACACCCGCGACGGCAAATGCCACCTGACGGTCGCCAATTTGCGCACCATGCCGCACCGCAGCCACGAATGGATGGCGACGCTGGCGCAGCTCAGGATTGCGTTCGCCGATCCCGCCTTCGCGGTGCATTGGCCGGTGCCGCCGGCGTTCGGCGACGAAGGCGCGGCCAATCATATGCGGCTGACGCCAAGTCACGGCGAGCCGGGGATCGAATTGTTCGTCTATGGCCGCACCGGCGGCCCCTTCCCCGCCCGCCAGCATGTCGAAGCGTCGAAGGCGATTGCGCGGACGCACCGGCTCGATCGGGCACGCACCTTGTTTATCGAGCAATCGGAGGAAGCGATTGCCGCGGGAGCATTTCACAATGACGTAGTCGCGGTCGCCAATGAGCGGGTGCTGTTCGCGCATGAGAATGCATTCGCCGATCGCGACGGCACCTATTCGGCGATTTTGGCGCTGATGCCCGACTGCGAGATTGTCGAGGTCGCCGCCGCCGACGTGCCGCTGGCCGACGCGATCGCATCCTATCTGTTCAACGCCCAACTGGTGACCACGCCCGACGGCGCGGCCACCCTGATCGTGCCTGAGGAAGCACGCGAGACGCCGTCGGTCTGGGCGTGGATCGAGCGGCATCTGGCGTCGAACGGCGCGATCCGACGGGTCGAGGTGGTCGATGTCCGCCAGTCGATGGCCAATGGCGGCGGTCCGGCCTGCCTTCGCCTCCGCGTCGCATGCGATCCGGGGACGGTCGATCCGCGTTTCCTGGTCGATGATGGCAAGCTCGACCGGCTGTCGGCCACGGTCGCAGCGCATTGGCCCGAAGCGATCGCGGCGGGTGATCTGCAGGATGCGAACCTGGTCGCCGACGTCGAGCGAGCCCGCGTCGCGTTGCTGGAAACGCTCGACCTTGCTGAGCTTATCTGACTGTCGGAAAAGTTAACAAAAAAGTAACCAGTTAACTGTTTTTTGGCGGAACCCTGCGGTTGGCACGGCGTTTGCTTAACCATGACCATGGGTAAGCGTATCGCCAGGCTGTTCACGATCAAGAC
>JAZKHF010000124.1:0-9597 GCA_040385545.1 Pseudomonadota bacterium | reverse complement strand
ACCTCGAAGTCAATCCGATGAAAGCCAAGCAGCTCACCAACTTCCGCGCCAGCGGGGGCAAGGACGACGCCATCCGGCTGACTCCGCCCAAGCGCATGACGCTGGAGCAGGCGATCGCCTACATCGACGATGACGAACTGGTGGAGGTGACGCCTTCATCGATCCGACTACGCAAGCGGCATCTTGACCCGCATGAGCGGAAAAGGGCATCGCGGGCGAAGCAGGCCGCCTGACCTGTACTCCGGCGTAGGGCTCTCCCGTCAAAGTATTACTTTGATGGGGCCCGAAGGCCGGGGCCCAGGCCGCGAAAGCGGAGCCTCTCGGATTCCGGCGTTTGCGGCGAAACCAGCCATCGGCTCGGCAAGTCCAGAACCCCACCGCAATCATGCCCGCCCGTGAGCGCTTGCGCGAGGCGTCCGCTTTCGACCGATTGCAGACATTGGACGAATGGCACAATCGGTGGCAACTGACGCTTCACCGGACGTCCCAGAAAAGCAGCTTGAGCGGTAATTACCCGCCATTGATCGACCCTGACTAGCTAGCTTATTGCAACATGAGCTTAAATCCCATGTCGCGGTACGCTTCCAGGATACTATCACTCTGCGCCAGAGTTGCCGCGCGGACGCGATTTGATCATCGGCGGCGCTAGGCAAGGTGATCAGGAGTTAGGCAAGTAGCCCTCCAATAGTCTAACAAGCCCAGATCGCGGCACAGGTCATGAAAGCTTGGCAAGGCGCGGAGCTCAGCGGCGCATGGCAGAAACAGCAACTGGGTGACTCGCCGCGTTTGATCGGACACCACCGTATCCTCGCTTCGCCGCCAGATCGGCGTCGCTTCTGTGCCTCGCCCCAAGTAATAGGAGTAAGCGACTTCCAATGCGCGTGGTGCCGCCCTGAGCGCCAGTAGCGACAGAAGTGCAGTTACCGCGAAAACCGGCCCTCGCTTGGCGAGCGCGGTGGCGTGCTCGATCATCGCCTGGCGCTCATCAGCCGATGCCGAGCTGCTCCGGACAGCGCAGATGCCACACAGCAGATGAACCATCGGCGGGGGCATTGGCAGAGCTATGTTCTCGTCCAAGGCTAGGAGGCGGGCCTGCTCGGGACGCGCCGTGAAAAGCAGGGTCCAGAAACGCGCCATCCAGATCGCCGGGTGCTGCGGCCAAAGTTGCATCGCCCGGTTTGCGACTATTTCCAACTCGTCGAGCTCACCGAGTGTCCAAAGATGGTAGACACGCTTGTAATAGAAGGTTGCGGCTAGCGGATCCTCGGTGATCAGTCGTTCGATCATTGGCCCTGCTGCACTAGGTCTGCCCGTCGCCATTTCCAGTACGGCCAGATCGTGCCGAGCAGGTCGATGGTCGGGATCGGTAGCAAGCACTTCTAGCAGCCGTTGCCGCGCTGCTAACCAATTGCCGAGGAGAGGCACGACCCCCGCAATCGCCACTCTGGCGTCACTCTGCCGAGAATCAAGGGACAGCGCGTAGCGCGCAGCCTCATCGCAGCGCTGAATTAGCTTGAAGCACTTTTCCGGTGGGGCATATTCCACTGCCTTCCTCAGCAGCAGTGCCAGCACACCCCAGCCACGCGCGTCATCGGGTGTCGCATCGATCGCGTCTTCCAGCTTCGCGATGACATCCGGATCGTCGCCCGGAAGTCCCGCCCGCCAGCAGTCCAGGGCGCTATCGATTGCACGCTGAAGCTTGAGCCCGTTCTCTTCTGGAAGCTCAGTCTCAGCTAATCGGTGCAAGGAATAACCAGTTCGCGGTATCGTCTGCAGTTCGAAGGCCGCGCCGCCGGCCAGTGTAGCGATCTGGCGCACGCCCGCTATCGCCCTGTTGAGGCTATCATCGCCGACTATCACCCCCGCCCAGCAATCCAGGAACAACTGATCTCGCGTAACCACCTGTCCCTCTGCCTCATACAGACGCAGAAAAACGTGCATCACTTGCGGCTCGACGTGGCGCGTACATTCAGGTCCCTCGACCAGGCGCCGCGCAGGGCTGACGCGGAGGTTGCCTAAGCGGAAATCCTTTCGGCTAGCTAAATCCGCCGGTCTGACCATGACGGCATCAGTCTCCTAAACCATCAGCAGTGCATCAGAAGATCATCATGGCATGCTTGCCAGAGCGGCCGCAATCTCTCTCCTCTCTCACCTTGAAGGGAAGAAATGATGAAAAAATTGGCAGTGGTGACCATTATCATGGGCGCGACCGTTAGTGTCGGTGGCGCCTTCGCTCATCCGACGGACATTGCGTACGCGACACGTGGCGAATGTGAGCGGGCGTCGGCTGAATCTGCAAAGCAGGACCGGGAGCGCCTGGTCGACTTTGGTATCTTCCCGACCACCGGCGCCGCGCAGAGTACGTTTCACGAGGATTGGCGCTGCGAATATGACGAGGTAGAGGACGCCTGGTTTATCGTCGATTATCGTGGACGCTGACACAGACCGTGATCCGCCCGCCCTTGATAAAGGGCGGGCGGATCACGCGTCGGTGACCATCGGTTAGGCTAAGTGCCAGTGCGATCGGAATGGGCGCAAATCCGATGTTGGGGTCCTCGGGGCTCAATGTCCGCTTCCCACCCAAAGCGGACATTTTAATATTCCGGCCACTCCAGCTTGCCTGCGGAAACCGCTTCCAAAATAGGGTTTCGCCTGCTCCGGTCGGCACGGCTCTTCCGCTCGATAGTATTCCTCAATTTGCCTGGAACACCGACAGTTCCGAATTCGCGTCGTCAGTGCGAGCATTGAGACCTTTTGCGGACGATCCTACTCCGCCCCGGCCATTTCCAGCACCTTGGCCCATTCTTCCGGGCGGACGGGCGAAACGCTGAGCCGTGACTGGCGGATCAGTTCCATTCTCGCCAGCGCGGGCTCGTCCTTGATTGCGGCTAGCGTGACCGGGCAGGGCAGGGGCCGGACGGGCTCGACCCGCACCTTGACCCAGTCCCCGTCGGGGCCGTCAGGCTCCGGCGGTCCAGCAATCCGCGCGATGCCGACCACCGCGCGTTCGGTGCCGCTGTGATAGAATAATGCCTCGTCGCCGACCGTCATTCGGCGCAGGTGCAGTCGCGCGGCATTGTTGCGGACGCCGTCCCAATTGGTGCCGCCATCGCGGACCAGATCGGCCCATCCGTAGCTTGCAGGCTCGGATTTCAGCAACCATTTGGCCATGATTCGATCCTTTTACCGCTGAAACTTGCGCAATTCGTTCATCTGCGATCAAGTTCTTTCGGCGGAATTCAAAGAAAATTTCTAATGTTCCGACCGTCTAACGCGCCCAGTGCTCGACTCAACGAGTCGGCCTTGCTGCTTATGCAACCTGCGTTATGTGCAGGTGCAGCATTTCAACAGCGAGCGGGCTTGAGGGCGCATTTGACACCGGCCCCCGTGCAAGACGGAAAGTGCGATCCCGTAGCAGCGGCGCCTTCGATTTCGATGGTGTTCCAGCGTTGCGGATATCGGCTGACCGCCATTTAGGATCGAATTTTGTTCAAGTCTCTCAGCCGTCGCGGCGTTGCCGCGGCGATTCTCATGACGTTTACCTTGGTCGGTGGGTCGAGTGAAGCGCTCGGCACCAGCGCCCCCGCACTCCAGCGGGCCGTCGCCGCCCAGCCGCCCCAGGCGATCCTCGACAGCTTCAATCCGGCGATCCGTGCCGTTACCGCTGCCGCGCGGACCAAGCCCCGTCTCGATCAGCTGGTCGAGCAATATGCCGATGGCACCACGCTCGATGAGCAGCAGCGTTGCCTTGCGACCGCCGTCTATTTCGAAAGCATGGGCGAGCCGCTGGAGGGCCAGTTGGCCGTTGCCCGCGTGGTCATCAACCGCGCCGCCTCGGGCCGTTATCCGACCAGCTGGTGCGCGGTGGTCAAGCAGAAAGCCCAGTTCAGCTTCGTTCGCGCCGGTCGCTTCCCGAGAATCGATCCGACATGCCAGGCCTGGCGCAAAGCCAAGTCGATCGCGCGTATCGCGGTCGACAATGCCAGTGCCAGCCTGCCGACCGACGTGCTGTGGTATCATGCCGATTATGTCGCGCCGAGCTGGGGCCGCCGTTTGCAGCGAGTCGAAAAGATCGGCGCCCATATCTTTTATCGCGCGTAAACCGAGCAGTTCCGGTGCTTCGTCGCGGTAAAGATTCACTCTGCCGTTAATCGCTTAAGCATGGGATTCGCATCCCGCCCTTGATGGGTGAGCATGTCCTTCCAGTGATTGGGTTTTTCCCGATGGCTGCGAGGGCAAAGCAATGCTGAAGATCCTGATCGTCGAAGACGACGCGCAACTGGCGACAACGCTAAAATATCTGGTTGAGGATAATCCGCGCTATCGGGTGGTTGCGCGGGCCGATGATCTGGAAAGCGCTGTCGCGGAGGCTGAGGCCCACAATCCCGATCTGGCGCTGGTCGATCTGCAGCTGGCCCGGGGATCGACCGGTTTTTCGGTCGCGGTTCGCCTTGGCGATTATGACATTCCTTGCCTGTTCGTGACCGGCAAGGCGCCGGCGTTTCCGATGCCCGACCTGGCGCTGGGCTGCCTGCTGAAACCGTTTACCGCCGAAGATGTCCACCGGACGCTGGCAATGGCGGAGGACGTCATGCGCGGGCGCGAAACGCTCCGCCCCAGGCTTCCGCCCAATTTGATGATTTACGACGGAATGCCCGACCATCAGCAGGCGATGGATGCAGAAGCCGACTCGCCCGGTTTCATCCCGTCGCGACGGTCATTCAAGACCCGCATCGAACATTGGATTGCCGGCACGCAAGGGTGAGCATTCCGGATTGCTGGCGGTCCTGTAACGTCCGGCTATTGGCCGTCCCCGCGCAAGGGAATTAGCAACGTCAGCTGATTGCGGCCCGCGGACGGGCGATAGTCGATGTGGCTGGCCCACGCGTGCACGATGTTGATGCCAGCGCCGCCGCCGCGGTCCGGCAAGCGATGCGCAGGCCTCACTGAGCGCGGATCGAAGGGTTGCCCGGGATCGACGATCACGATCCGCACTCCGTCCGGATCGGAGGAGAGCGAGAGGTCGACCATGTCGTAGGGCCCCACGCCGCCATGTTCGATGAGGTTGGCGAATATCTCTTCGACGATCACGCACAGTCGCGACAAATCAGCGCCTACAATGCGATTCTTGATCGCAAACGCGCGAGTGGTATCGGCGGCATCGCTAACCGGAGTCGCGCCGCCGATCCGCACATTCTTCGCCATCGAATTGGAGTCGCCCAAGCCCATAGATTGCTTTATGTCATGAACCTCAAGCTAGGGGGAGGCTCGCGATGATTAAACAATCGATCCTGTTCGGGATTCTATCGGTATTGCTCGTCCCGCCTGCCGCGGCGCAGGTTGCGCGCGTCAAACAAAGTGTGGGGGCGGCCGCGATCGAACGCGGTACCAAGCGCCTGCCCGCCTCACCCGGCTTGCAATTGAACACCGGCGACCGACTAGTGACCGGCAAGAACGGCAGGATCAGTGTCACGTTCGTCGACAATACGCGATTTGCCATCGGCCCCGACAGCAACGTCGCAATCAGCCAGTTCGACTATGACCGCACCCGGCAACGCGGCGTGTTCGTCACTCAGGTCAATCGCGGGTCTCTGGCAGTCGTGTCGGGCAAGATCGCCAAGTCGGGGCGCGACGCGATGAAGGTTCGCACGCCCAATTCCCTGCTCGGCGTGCGCGGCACGCGGTTCATTGTCGAAGTTCCGAAATGAGCCGTCAGGGCATCGCCCTTGGCGCGGCATTTCTGCTCGGCGGCTGCACCCATTCGTCCCTGCTGCTCCTGCCCGACGAAGATGGCGGCCAGGGTTCGGTTGCGGTGCTCGAGGCCAAGGGCAAGCCGACAGAGGCAGTCGTGGCCGATCCGAACAGCCGCACGGCGCTTGGCCGGCGCAATGCCGCGAGCCGCCCACTAGGGGCGAAAGGGCTGAACCCGAGGCAGGCTGGCCTACTCGGCGACCTGCCACCGCCCGCGCGCAGCTTCACGCTCTATTTCGATCAGGGCGAGGTTGAACTGTTACCGCAATCGCTTGGCGAAGTGGCGGCATTGCGCGCCGAAATCGCCAAGCGGCCCGGGGCAGATGTAGAGGTCACCGGCCATACCGACACGGTTGGCGACGGTGACGACAATGACGCCTTGTCACTCAAGCGCGCCGAAGAAGTGCTGGCGTTGCTTGTCGCCGCCGGATTCGACGCCTCGCTAATGACCGCGACCGGGCGAGGCGAACGCGAACTGCGCGAGCCAACCGCGGATGCCGTCGCCAATGCCGTCAACCGGCGAGTCGAAGTGATCGTCCGCTAGGCCGTTGGCTGCTCGGCCGCGTTGCCAAGGTAGCGGATGACCATCACCGTCAGATCGTCGGTTGCTTCGGTGCCATCCTCAAACCGCCGAACGTCGTCGCGGATCGCCTCGCAAATCTGGGTCGCCGTCGCCTGTGTGAGGGCCTTGCTCCGAACCACGCGATCATGGCCGTATAGCGCGCTTCGGCTGTCCTGCGCCTCGGTGACCCCATCGGTCAGCAGGACCAGGGCATCGCCGATCCCGAGTTCCAGCGTCTCGACCGGATAATCGAATTCGGTGATGCCGAACGGTGGCCCGCCGTCGAGGGGACAAAGCGCCACGTCCAATGCGGGGGTCACGCGAAGTGGATGTTCGTGCCCGGCGCTGATCAATCGGATCATCCCGTCTCGAACGTCGAGTACCCCGAGCAGCATTGTCACGCTCATTGCCTCGTCGTTGCCGGAAATCAGCTCGCGGTTGATGGTCGCGGCCGCTGCGGCAAGATCGTTGCTGTCGCGCGACAAGGTGGATTGCGTCAGTGCCTTGGCCATTGCCATGAACAATGCCGCGGGCACACCCTTGCCGGTGACATCCGCCATCACGAAACCGATCCGATCCGCGTCGATCCGCAGAAGATCGTAAAAATCGCCGCCAACCGATCGGGCTGGTTCGAGCAAGGCATCACAATCGATCCGCAGCTCAAACGTCGCCAGGGTCGCGCGGGACGGCACCATGCCCAGTTGGATGGCGCGCGCGGTGAGTAGCTCACCCTCGGCTTGGGCGGCGGTGATCCGCTCCTGCACCAACAGGTCGCGCAATGCCCGGCGTTCCGCCCTCGTGTCGACGAACGAGCCGAACACCAGACCGGCCACCGCGCCGCCGCCGAGCAGAATGGGACGCAGAGGATCGACCAGAAGGCTCATCCCGTCGAACGCGAACCATGTCCCGGCCGCAACTCCGAGAAACGCGATGCCCAGTCCAATCCGCGCCAGCCGATTGGCCAGCGCGGCCCCTAGTGCCGCCAGCGCCAGTGCAAAGCCTATGCTCCACTCCACCGCCGTCGCCCACCGTGGCCGTTCGAGCCAGCCCCCTCTGAGCAATGTGTCGATTGCCTGTGCCTGGACCAGCACGCCATATTCCTGGGCTGCGCTGGGGGTCGCGACAATGTCCGACGTCCCCTCGGCAGAGAGGCCGACCAGGACGATCTTGCCGGCGAACGCCTGGTCCGGATAGCTGTTCTTGAGCACTTCCGCGGCCGACACGATGTTGGCGGGAGGGAAGGTTCCGAAATGCAGCAGCATTCGAGCCTTCTCATCGACGGGGATGCGTCGATCGGCGAAGTGGAGTGCGTCGCGTTGCGCCCTTATCTCGCTCGCCTCAAGTTTTGCGCGAGCGACTTCCAGCGCCAGTCCCGGCATCACTTTCCCGCCGACACGCATCACCAGCGGCACCGATCGGATCACCCCGTCGCGATCGGGGATAGCATTTACCAGCCCGTGTCCAAGCGCGACATCATCGAGCTCGGGGATCGCGGAAATGCCCACCGGCCAGCTCGCAATCGCGGGCGGCAGGGCGCCGCTTATCATGACGTCGATCGGCAGTGCTGCCGTCCCGCCGCTATCCGCATCGGCCCCTGCGCGCGCCAGCACCACTGGTGCCATTCCGATCACCCGGCCGAATTGCCGGTCCATCGGTTCAAGCGCCGCGACCTCGACCGCCGCAGCCGGGCTCAGCTCGGGATAAAGCTCGGCGAACAAATCGGGTCGCACCCGGTCTGGCTCGGAAAACAGGATATCGAAGGCAATGACGCTGGCCCCTCGCGCCGCAATCTGTTCGGTCAGTCGCGCCATGTAATAGCGCGGCCACGGCCATGACCCGACGGCGGCAATACTGTCGGAATCGATCAGTACCACGTCGAGCTTTGTCTCCGCCAGATCGCGCGGGCTAATCGCCTGCCAGCGATCGAACAGCGCGCGTCGGGTGGCCTCTCCGGTCAAAAGCGAAATCATCACGGCAATCGCCGTGAACGCCGCAAAGGCCAGAAACAGCCAGCGCCCGCGCCGTGGCGGCTTAGAGCTGGAGTTCAAGACCGTCATAGGCGCACAGTACTTCGAGCGGCGATTGCTCGCGGGTCAGGGCTTCGTAACGGATGCTCTCGCGGTGCATCCGGGCGATGGCAGCATCGTCATAAGTCGGCTCGTGGTGAAACAATGCCAGCCGTTTTGCCTCAGCCTCGTGGCACAGATCGATGGCGACGATATTGCTCGAATGTCCCCAATCCTCCTTCATCGAGACGCTGTCGGCGAGCGAGTACATGGTGTCGCAGATCACCAGATCGGCCGCGCGGAAGAAATCCACGAAGCCGGCTTCATGGGCCATCAGGTCGATCTTGTGTTCGCTGTCCGTGCTGAAAATGACCGACTTCCCTGCAGCGTCGATGAAGCGATAGCCATAGCTGTCGTGCGAATGATGCTGGGCGATCGTCCGCACCCTCAATCCCGCCACCTCGAGCTCCTCGCCCGGCACCATCGTTACGAATTCGAAGCTTGCCTTGAGCCAGTCGAACGGCACCGGGAATGAGATTTCCTCTTGCTGGCGACGGAGTGCCTGTTCGGCCTCGCCATGCCCGGCATGGACGACGATCCGCGCCTCCGGATCGAACGCCGGGGCGAAGAACGGGAAGCCCATGATATGGTCCCAGTGAAGGTGGGACAGGAAGAAATGATAAACCTTGGGATGCCCCGCGGCGCAGCGTTTAAGCGCGTCGATCCCGAATTCGCGAAGCCCGCTGCCCATGTCGCAGACCACGAATGACTGATCGTCGCCGCGATCGATCTCCACACAGGCGGTTGCACCGCCATACGTGGCTCCTGTTTCGAACGGCAATTCATGATCGACGAATGCCAGCGCCTCGGCCTCGTCGGCAAATCGCCGTCCGTCCGCGGCGATTAGCGCGCGCATCACCTTTTGCCGCACGGCATCGGCCTTGGCCGCCACCGGAAGCGATCCGCGTGTGCCCCAGAAGCGGATGATCATCTTGCGGCCCCCTCGCTACCGATCAGCCTACCGCATTTCGTCGACCGAGTCTTTCACCGGGAACAGCTTGTCATAGCGGCTGATTGCAAGGATCTCGCGCATCACCTCGTTGGGCGCCGCGAGCGTGATTCCAATCCCCGCCGCATCGGCCCCCCGCTTGGCGACGGTCAGCGCCCGAAGTCCGCGAGACGACATGTAATCGAGTTTTGCGAGGTTGATCACCAGCATCGTGCTGCCGGCCCCGACCGCCCGTTCGATGCCGTCTTCCAGATGGCGGTCGAACGCTT
>JAZKHF010000123.1:0-4920 GCA_040385545.1 Pseudomonadota bacterium | reverse complement strand
TGGCGGCTGAGAGCCTGATCGTGACCGAAGAGGGCGAGTGGTATCACTACGACGCGACGGGGGCGAAATACGCCTACAACGGTCCCATGGCGGTCAATCTCGGCATCGCCGGGACGCTTGCCGAGACGATGCCGCGCGAACTCTGCACCGAAACCAACACGACGATGGCGGTGTCCGGCACGCTGAATATGCAGGCGATCTATCTGCGCGCCGGGCAACTCGTCTCCAACATCTCGCTTTGCTCAGCCACCACCGCCGCTGGCACGCCGACCAACTACCGCTTCGGCCTGTTCGACAGCGCCCGCGCGCTGCTTGCCGAGAGCGCCAACCAGACGACTTCGGCATGGGCTGCTAACAACGTCAAGACTCTCGCGATGGGGACGCCTTACCGGGTGCCGACCTCGGGCCTGTATTACATCGGCTACTACATGACGGCCACCACCATCCCGACGCTCAAGGGCTTCACCGGGAAGACTGGCGGGCAGCTCGCGGCGACCGCGCCGATACTGCATGGGTCCAGTTCGACGGGCCTGACCACCGCCAATCCGAACCCGGCTGCGGCGATCACCGGAGGGACAACGACGTTCTGGGCGGCGGTGACTTGAATGTTCCTCGCCAACACCAGCAGCATCGTGCGGGTCGTCACCGGCTCGGCGGTCAGCACCATCGGAGTCCATGCCGATTGGGTCGATAACGCCACCGGAACCTATACGCCGGGGACGACCAACACGGCGATTACGACCGCGACGACAACGACCGTTGTTGCTGCACCGGCAGGCTCGACAGTGCGAAACGTCAAGGGCCTCAAGATCGACAACAACCACGCGACTTCATCGTGCGTGGTGACAATCCAGCATTTCGACGGCACGACTTCGGTTGACATCGTGAAGATCGCACTGGCGGCGGGCGAGAGTTTCGCAATGGCCGAGGACGGCGAGTGGCGGCACCTGACCGCTTACGGAGCGGAATACGAATACAGCGCGCCGGGCGGGGGTAATCTCGGGATTGCCGGGACTGTTGCCGAGACGATCCCTCGTGAACTCTGCCAAGAAGCGAACGTAAGCCCGCTAATCAGCGGCACGGTTTATCTCCAGGGGTTGTATCTGAAGGCGGGTCAGGTTTGCACGAATATCAGTTTCTTCAGTTCGACCACCGCCGCTGGCACGCCGACCAACCAAATCTTCGGGCTTTATGGCCCAAATCGGCAGCTCTACGCACAGACCACGAATGACACAACGGCAGCATGGGCCGCGAACACCATCAAGACGTTGGCGCTATCGGCACCCGTAACAATCCCGATAAGTGGGGTCTATTTTGTCGCGATACTGGTCACAGCGACAACTGTTCCCAATCTCAAAGGCATGGCCTCAAGCAATATATTAGTCACCCATGAACGGGCGTTGAGATTCAATTCAAATAGCGGGCTGACGACCACACTACCCGTTCCCGCTTTGATTGGAACGGTCGGCTCAAGCATCATCTGGGCGGCGATCACATGACGACTCGCGGCACCTTCGATCCTCAAATGGTCGATGGCGCATGGTTCGATCCCGATACGCAGGCGGCGGGCTGGTGGTCGGATGAACTGGTCGATGTTGCGGGCAGCGGCTCCTACAGCCTGACCGCCGACGCGGGTTCGTTCACGCTTACGGGCAACGCCGCCGGGCTGCTGAAAGGAGCGATCCTAGCCGCCGACGCGGGTAGCTACACCCTGACCGGGGCGGCGGCGGCACTGCCGCGCGGGATCGTCGTGGTCGCCTCGGGTTCCAATTTTGTGCTGACCGGGACCGATGCAACATTCCCGGTTGCGCGGGTGCTCTCGGCAAGCGGCGGATCGTTCACGCTTACGGGTGCGAACGCCGGGCTGCTCAAGGGTTTCGCGCTCGCGGCCAATTCGGGCAGTTTTACGCTTGCGGGCGCGGATGCTGGCTTGCTCAAGGGTTCGGCGCTTTCTGCGCTGGGCGGGTCGTTCACGGTCACGGCGGCAGGCGCGGGCCTGACTGCGCAACGGGTTTTGGCTGCCAGCGCCGGGGTGTTCGTGTTGGCGGGCGCGGACGCAACTCTGGCGAGGGGCTACCTGCTCACCGCGAGCGGCGGCACGTTCGCCCTGACGGGGGCTGCGGCGTCGCTTTTGGCCGGGCGCGCCCTGTCGGCCTCGGCGGGCAGCTTCGCGCTGAGCGGTGCTGTGGCGGCACTATACAAGGGGTTCGCGCTCCAGGCCGGGGCCGGATCGTTTGTCCTGACCGGCGCGGATGCAACGTTGGTCAAGACCGGCTCCTATGCGTTGGGGGCAGATAGCGGATTGTTTTTTCTAACCGGCGCGGCGGCGAGTTTCCGTATCGGGCGTGTGCTGGTCGCCGAAGCCGGAACGTTTGCGATTTCGGGCGCACCGGCGGGCTTGAATGCCGGGCGGGTTCTCAGTGCGGGAGCGGGCGCATTTGCGATCACCGGGGCGGACGCGGCGCTTATTTTCGGTGGTTCGGTTGGTCAGAACTACACCCTGAACGCGGACGGAGGGTCGTTCTCCAGCAATGGCGCGTCTGCCGGGTTCTTGCTTGGTCGCCTACTTTCGGCGGAGTCCGGCTCCTTCGTTCTGACGGTCGATAATGCCAGTTTTCGGGGCCGACCGGCTAGCAGTTTGCGTCCCGCGCTTTCTGCACAAACACGATTGGCTCCAGGGCCGAGCGCGCGGCCTATTTCACGCCCTGCGGCAAGGCCCGCAAGTGTCACCACGTTTCGCCCGCGCGCGATCAGCACAGGAAGGCGATAGATGGGCCTCATGCTCCTAACTCCGCCTACCTCGGACCCGCTCACGCTGGCGGAGGCCAAGGCGCAATGCCGCGTCTTGCACGATGACGAGGACGCATTGATCGCGCGGTTGGTCACCGCCGCGACACGACACGTTGAACGCGCGCTGAGTCTTTCGTTGATTGAGCGCACCTACGTTCTGACACTGGACAGCTTTTCAGATGCAATCGAACTGCCGCGCGGGCCGGTCGCATCGGTCACGTCGCTGACCTACAGCGACGCCGACGGCGTGACGCAAACGGTCAGCGCCGCCGATTACACAGTCGATCTTGTGAGCCGCCCGCAATGGCTGGTCCGCAACTCGTCGGCATCATGGCCCGCCACACTGGACGGCGTGAACGTCGTATCGGTGCAGTATGTGGCCGGGTTTGATGAACTGCCCGCCGAATACGAAGATTTGAAGCACGCGATCGCCCTGCTTGTCGGGCATTTTTATGCCAACCGGGAAGCGGTCACCGCCGACCGGCAGGCAACCGAAGTTCCGATGGCGGTCGAGGCGTTGATGCAGCCCTTCCGCATGGTGCTGGTGTGACCGCAGGCGCGCGGACCAGCAAGGTCACATTCGAGACCGCGACGGCCACTCAGGACGACTACGGCGAAGAACAACAGACCTGGGGGTTCCTTGGCGTCGCATGGGCGCAAGTGTTCTGGGGGCGGGGCGACGAGCGGCGGCAGGCGGCAACGGAGCAAGGTGCGCAGGCCGCGACGTTTCAGGTTCTCGATAATGCAATGACCCGCGCAGTCACTATCCGCGACCGGCTCACACTGGACGGCGATTTGTTCGATATCGTGGGGATCGCACCCGACACACCGAAGCGCGGCCATATCGAGTTCACGGCCACGAGGGCGCTGTGAGCAGGGTCGATTTTCGGCTTGAGGGATTCGAGGAACTGGAAAAGGCGCTGGTCGAGGAATTTCCCAAGGCTACCAGCAAGAATATCCTGAAGCGCGCTGGCATCAATGCGATGAAGCAGATCGAGGCGCGGGCGAAGGAACTAGCGCCGAAAGAGGAAGGCGCTCTGGCCGCAAGCATCGCCACGAAGCAGGTCAAGGCCAAGCGCCAAGCCGGATCAGCAAGGTTCGAAGCGCAAAACGGGGTGACTATCGCCACCGGCCCGACAAGCCGCAAGCCGGACGGACCCGGCGGCAACGCGGCGTGGCAGGAGTTCGGCACGGTCAAGATGGCGGCGAACCCATACATGCGCCCGGCCATCGACGGAGAGGCTGAGGCTGTGATCGCCGATGTCCGCACCGAACTGGCATTGCAGATTGAAAAGGCCCGCAAGCGGATTGCCCGCAAGCTGGCGAGAACAGGAGCTTGAGATATGGTTGATATTACCATTACCCCCGCAAGCGTCATCACCGGGTCAGGCTCGGTCGTGAAGCACGGCACCGCAGGCGCGACCATCACTGCGGGCAAGACCGTCTATCGCGACGGGGCCGACAGCAAATACAAGCTGGCCGATAGCAACGGCGCGAGCGCGACCATTCGCGGCGTTAAAGGCATCGCCCTGAACGGAGCTTCGGATGGTCAGCCGCTGGCGGTTCACGAATCCGGCCCGATCACCATCGGCGCGACCCTGACTGCCGGGGTAGCCTACTACTTGAGCGATACGCCGGGCGGGATTTGCCCCGTGGCTGACGTGGGCGCGGGCGAATACTCGACGGTGGTGGGCATCGCGACATCGGTCAGCGTTCTCGACGTGGATATCCACGAGTCCGGCGTCTCGCTCTAACCGATGGATATGCCCGCCGCCTTGCGCGCACGGATCGTCACAGCACTCGGGCACACCCGCGTTTACTGGACCATCGTGCCGCAGGCGGCAGCATTCCCCTACGTTCGGATGCAGGTGGTCAGCGACATCCGGCCCGAACACTTGGGCGGATATGACGGGGCGCGGGTTAGCCGGGTCCAGGTTGATATCTTTGCAGCCACATACAGCGAGGCACGTTCCGCCAGCGAGACGATGATTGCGGCGCTGGCAACCCCGGCAACCGCGAACGGGGTCCAGTTCGGGCGGATCAAGGCCGAAGGGCCGCGCGACCTCGGCGAAGATACAAGCACAGGCTTTACGCACCGCGCCAGCACGGACCTGCTGGTCGAACATCGGT
>JAZKHF010000122.1:0-18685 GCA_040385545.1 Pseudomonadota bacterium | reverse complement strand
ATGGCCGAGCAGGCGCGGTTCGCGCTGGCGTGCGGCGTGCCCAAGTCGATCTATCAAAAGAATGGCGATGTCGTGCGATTGTCCCCCAAGGGGCCGAAGAAAGTCGGCACCGTCCGCACCGGCCGCCTGGTACTCGACGGCGACGTGATCCTGTCGGCCGATGGTGGCACGATCAACGAGCGTCGCAAGATTTCAGTCAACGGGATCATTGCGGTTGCACTTCCGCTGACCGCCGACGGCCGCCTGTCGGGCAGCCCGATGGTTCGCGTGCTCGGGGTGCCGGTCGAGGCCGACCGCGACGACTTCATCGCCGACGCCACCGACGCGGCATCCCGCGCATTTGGCGAATCGACCGACAGCGACAAAGTACGTGAAGCGGTCCGTCTCGCGGTTCGTCGCTGCGCCAACCTGTGGACCGGCAAGAAGCCAATCGTCGAAGTGATGGGGGTCAGCGCGGCGCGATGAAAATCGGCTCGATCATCGCCATCTATTTCCTGTTCTTCGCCTTCAGCGCCTTCGCCTTGCTGCCATTCGGCGTGCGGACCAGCGATGAACTGGGGGAGGCCAAGGTGCCGGGGCAGGCGGACAGTGCACCGCACCGCTTCGATCTAAATCGCCACCTGCTGCGTTCCGCGATCTTGGCGTTGGGTTTCTTCGGCCTCTATTACGCCAATTGGCATTTAAGCTGGATCACCACCGACGACCTAGACTTCTGGAACTGATCAGCGCCGTCCGACGACCTGCGCGAGGGCTGCGTAAAGCTTACCCATGTCGGAGCTCATCAGCGTCACCGCCATCGCACCGCCGTCCCGATCCGCGGTCACCCGGCGGAGCATGGTTTCGAAGTCATGGACGTAGCGATTGACCGAATGCTGGAATTCCAGGTCGGTCTCGTAATGCGAGTCGATCGCGCGCGCTTCGGCATGGCCCATCAGTCGGGCCGCGCGGCGGGTGAAGACCCCCCGATCGCCCTTCAGATAAGCGCTCCATGCCTTGTCATCGACTTCGTCGGACAGGATCTTGCCGACATCAATCGAAGCCGAGTGCATCGAATCGATCAGTAGCGACACGCGACGGGCAAAGCCCTCGCTGTCGCGCTGGCGCTGGACTTCGCTGGCTTCGGTGAAATGCTGGTCGAGCGCGGCAGCGCTCTGGCCGATCGAGATCATCTGGCCCGTCAATCTCTCCGAAGCGCCATACGCCGCTTCGACCGCACGTGCCGTGATCGCCTCGACTTCGGCCAGTTGAGTGAGCAGCGTGTCCCGGACAACCTTTTCCAGCGCATCGCGCGCCGCGTTCGACAATTGGCCAGCGGTGGCGGGGATGACCGCCGAAATCGCCTCGCGCGCCCGTTCGGCGGCATGGCCAGCGGCTTCGCGCACCTGAAGCAGCGCCGCGACCAGCGCCGGAGCGGTTTCGGCGGACAATTTGCCGGCCTCTGCCTCTGCGGCTGCGATTCCGGTGGCAAGTTCGGCCAAACGCCGCTCCGCACCGCCGACGCCGGTATCGACCGCCGCAAGCAATTCCGCCAGCCGCTCATGCTGCGCCTCGATCGCGACGGCACCGATTTCCAGTCGCGTCCCGGCCTCGATCGCCGCGTCGCGGGTCGATTCGATATAAGGTCGCGTGGCAGCACTGGTTTCGAGCAATCGCTGCGCGCCGCCCTGCGCCTCACCCAAGGCGGTTGCGAGCTGGCCGGTGATGTCGATGGCAAGTCCGTCGAGCGATTGGCGCAGGCCGGTCATGCGTTCCGCCATTTGCGCCATCGCACCTTCGTGAGTGCCCGACTGGCCGGCGATGGCATCGAGTTCGTTTTGTACTCGAACAAGCGACGCACTGATGGTGGCGGCGCGACGATCCCCATCAGTCGCAAGCGAGGCAAAACGTTCGTCGAGTGCCGCAAGCCCGCCGCCGATCCCGGCAATCATGCGTTGCGACGCGGCATCCTGTTCGATCACCCGCGCCGCCAGCCCGTCGAGCGAGCCCTGTGCCGACGAAAGGCGCGATCCAATGGCGTCGGCGGCTTCGATGCCCGTCCGCGCCATACCGGTCCTGGCCTGATCGACCAGCGCCGAGACCGCCTGCGACTGTAGGTCGATCCCGCCGCGAATCTCCTCAAGCGCTTCGGCCGAGCGCAGCAGCAAGGCGTCGATCGTCGCGGTCGATCCGCCTTCAACCGCTTGCAGGCGGGCAAGGGCGTTGACGCCCCGCTCGTCCACTTCGGTCAGCCCTGCAACCAGTCGTCCGGTCGCTTCGGCGATCACCCGATCGGCATCCCGCGTCCGCTCGGCCAGCGCACCGACCTGAGTCTCGAATTGTGCGGCCTGGCCCAGCGCGGTTGTCCCTGCCGCCTGGAGCAATTGCGCCATCGACCGCGCGCTGGCTTCGGCCCGCGGCAGATCGTCGAGCAAGACACCCATATCGACCCGCGCCGAACCCGCGGCACGGTCGAGCGCTTCGCTTTGTGCCGCAATCCGCTGGGCGCTACCTTCAAGCTCATTGCTCGCCGACCCAAGCCGCGCCGCGGCCTCGTCGCCCAGGCCCATAAGCTGGTCGCTGATCGTCCGTAGCGCGCCGTGATTGTCGTCGATCCGTTGGCGAAGGACGCCAAGCAGGCCTTCGAGCGACTGGGCTTCGTGACGCATCGCGATCACAGAACGCGTGAACGCCTCGGCCTCCTTGCGGCGCGTTCGACCGAATATCAGCCAGACTAGGCCCAGCAACGCCAACGGTCCTGCCGCGACCGCTACCCACGATGCAAGTTCGGGCGAGGTCAGCGAGCCTGTCGCGAGAGCTTGGCCCGCCGACCACGCACTGAATGCAAGCCATGCGGCGGCGAGTAGGCCGAGCGCCCAGCCGAGCACTGCCCGTCCACCGGCGGTCGCCGGCTGCGGCTCCTCGGCCACGTAAGTCCACGATTGATCGTCAAACCGCTGGCGACCCAGGCCTTCGTCCGACGGTTGCGAAATGACTTCCTCGAAAGCGGTGGGAAGTGGCTCGGCGCGGTTGGGGATGGCGGTCATGGGCATCAATTTACCATATTATCGCGCTGCCCCAAGCAAATACCGCTTGCGCTGGAAACTTCGTCCGGCTGTGGCCTAGAAGGAGTGATGAATCGGGCGGGGAAAGCGGGAGCAGCATGGCGTTAGGCGCGCTGATCAGTGCCTATCAGGAAGACGATCAGGGAGTGCTTCGCGCTTTGTTTCCGCTCGCCGGTCGGACGTTGCTCGAATATCAGGCTCGCTGCGCGGCGGCGGCGGGCGCGGCGCCGATCATCGTGTTGGTCGAACGCGTACCGGCCGCGCTCAACGAGGCTTTCGAACGATTGCGAGCCGAGGGTCTCTCGGTGGTTGCGGTGAGCGACGGCAATGAGGCTGCCAGCCGCTTTGAGGCGGGAACATTGATCCTTCAGATCGCCGATGGCCTGGCCCCCGACTTCGCGTTGTGCGCCCGACTGGCCGAATATGCCGAACCGGCGGTCGCCCTGATCCCGGACGATGAGGAACATCAGGCTTATGAGCGGGTCGACGCGAACCACCGCTGGGCCGGGCTTTCGCTGATCGACAGCCAGACCCTGTCATCAACCGCGGCAATGCTCGGCGACTGGGATCTACAGTCAACTCTTCTTCGCCGATCGGTTCAGGCCGGTGCCCGGCATGTTGCGGCGGGAGAGGCGGGAAACAGCATTTTGCTCGCTCAAAGCCCCGACGATCTCGCCAATTTCGAACGTCGCCTGCTGGTCGGATCACGCGGCGCGCGCAACGACTGGGCGAGCCGCTTCGCGCTGCCACTGATCGAGGAGTTCGCCACCGAAGAGCTGATGGAGAGCCGGGTTCGTCCTTCGTGGCTGGTGGCGGGGGCACTGGCCTTGACCCTGGCCGCCGCCTTCGGCTTCACGCGCGGCTGGCTGTGGCCCTCGGTCGTCCTGCTCGTGGTGTCGACCCCGTTCGATCTGGTCGCCGAGCGACTCGCGGTGCTGCGCATGCGACCTCTTTCACCATCGCTCTGGACGCGCCGCCTGTTATGGCCGGCCGCGGGTCTCGCCCTGCTCGCGCTCGGATGGTGGAACACCGGTCACGGCAGCGGCTGGGGAGCATTGATCACCGCGCTGACGGCAATCGCCTTTGCCGAGGCAGCACGAACCGAACAGGCGGGGATCGAGATCCCGGTCGGTCGCTGGCTTTTTTCCCGCCGCAACGCGATCCTGACGGCAATCCCGTTCGCGATCGGAGGATGGTGGGATGCGCTGCTGATCACGTTGCTGGTATATGCGGGAACGTCGTTCTTCTTTGCCCAACATTTCCGGCATCGGCTGCTTCGCGATTGACGACGCATTAACCTCAATCGTCTAACAGACGATCGATGGTGCCCGAGGAATGGCCGATAGCTGTTGAACCAGCCGACCGGACGGTCGACTCCGCGCCTGCGCGGAGCCCCAGCCGCTTGGCCATTATCCGGCGCGATTTTTTCCTCGATTCCGGAAAGCGACTGACCGAGCAGGAACGCGCGCTGTTAACCGCTATGCTCCAAGACGTGGTCGGCACGATGGTCGTGGCGGTCCGTGCCGTCGGCGGATTCAATCTCGACCCGCCAGCGACCGCGCGGATCGCGGATAGACTCCGTGGCGCCGGACTGCTGGACCGGATCGATTTCATGCGCCTGATGCTTCGTCGCGCGGACGAACAGCGGATCCAGACTATTTTTGCCGGACATAACGATCCGCGTCGGCTTCCGATGCTTCCGAAGCTGGTAGGCGACAGCGACCCGGCAGTCGCTGCCGCCGCAATGGCCCTGGTGGTCGCACGGGGCCGCCGACGCGATGGCTTTGGCCGACCGCGCATCGAATTGAGCGACCTGAAGCGTCACGATGCATCCGCGCTCGCGCACGGTGTCGCTGCCGCGCTAAGCCCAAGCCCGACTGCCGATAACAGCTTTGCTACTGCCGCCACCCAAGTGGTGGAGGGGATCGACCCCAGTGAGTCGCTTGATCACGCGGTTGGAGCATTGATCGACCTGCTTCACCGTGCCGGTCGGGCGGACGATGCATTCGTCGAGGCCGCATCGGCGGAGGGCGAGGTGACCCTGGTAGCAATGCTCATCGCCCGCCGCGCGGGAATCAATCAGCCGACGGTATGGGATCATTTGGTCAATGCCGGGGAGGGTGGACTCGCCCTGGTCACCCGCATGGCGGGGTTCAGCCGACCGACCGCCGCTCGCCTGATCGCTGATCTAGGTTCGACTGCCGGCAGCGGGTCGGTGGAAGATGAGATTGCCCGTTATGACGAGCTTGGTGCGACCGACGTCCAGGCGGCGCTTCGATACTGGCAATTGCCGCCGGACTATCGAGCCGCGGTACGCGACCTTGGAGGCCATGATGGCTAGCGCACCAGGGAGCGAAAGCATCACGGGCCGGGTCGATTCGGCCGACCGGTTGATTCAGGCGGATACGATGCTTTCGGATCTGCAGCTTGAGGCGGGATCATTGGTCGGTGCTCGTCTTGCGCTGCCGCAACTCGCTGCGATCGTCCGATTGGCGCGCAAGCTGGGGGTAGGGATCGCCCGACCGGCGCTGGTCGCGGCGCGCGATCACGATCTGGAGTTATGGGTACGGGCCGAACCTGACGGGGATGACGTCGTCATTGCCATTGAAAGCTGGCACCGTCGCCCATCCGGGGGAGCAAGGCTGGAGATGGCGGCGCGGGGCGAGGATGTTCTTCCTCAGCCCACGGGTGAGTGGGGAACCGATGCCGAGCTCAGGATAAGCTTTCTTTCACCCGATCTCGCCGCAACCCTGGGGGCTGAGCCCGGCGAGGCGATCGGTCAACCGCTGACCAGATGGCTGCGGCTGGTCGAAGGTGACGATGGCGCGATGCCGTTGCTTGGCGCGGTTGCGTCACGATCCGCCTTCGCCGACCAGATCGGCAGTAGTCGCAACGGTCGTGAACAGCGACTGCTGCTAAGCGGAACGCCCGTGGCGGGTCCTGACGGCCAGTTCGATGGCTTTCGCGGCCAGGCTGCCGCGGCGACTCCTTCTCACAACGACATTTCGAAGGCGGGCGACGCCGGGATGAGTATCGATCCCGCGCTCGATCATGCGCTGCGTTCGCCCCTCGCAAGAATTATCGAGGCGGCGGACGCGATCGCCGACCGCGCCGACGGTCCGCTGCGCAGCGATTATGCGACCTATGCCGGCGACATCAGCGCCGCGGCGCGCCATTTACTATCGGTGATCCGGGCGATGGTCGACCAGCCGCCTCAAGGGGATCCGTCGGTCGATCTGTCGCCGTTGGTCGATGAGGCCATCGGGCTGGTTCAATCCAAGGCCGACGCGCGCAATGTGTCGATCGAGCGGGATGGTGTCGAGAACCTTGCCGCTGCCGGCGAGCCGCGTGCCATCGTCCAGATTCTGGTCAACTTGCTGGGCAATGCGATCCGCCACTCGCCAGAGAATAGCAGCATCACGGTGAGCCTCTCGGTCGCGGAAGGGCTTGCATCCGTCTCCGTAACCGACCGGGGCAGTGGCATCGATTTGGCCGACCAGGAGCGGATTTTCGGCAAATTCGAGCGGGCCGGCGAGGGCGGCGGGGATGCGGGACTCGGCCTCTCCATCGCCCGGAGACTGGCCAATTCCATGGCTGGCAATGTTACGTTGGTCAGCGCCCTCGGTGAGGGGGCCTGCTTTACCTTGGCATTACCGCTTTCCTAGCGGTTCGCGACCGGGGTGTAATCGCGCTGGGTCGCGCCGACATAGAGCTGACGCGGCCGACCGATCTTCTGTTCGGGATCGCTGATCATCTCGTTCCACTGCGCTACCCAGCCGACGGTGCGGGCAAGCGCGAACAAAGCGGTGAACATTTCGGTCGGAAAGCCGATCGCATTGAGGATCACGCCCGAATAGAAATCGACGTTCGGATAAAGCTTCTTGTCGATGAAATATTGGTCGTTGAGCGCGATATGCTCGAGCTCCTTGGCGACATCGAGCACTGGATCGGTCAGCCCAAGTTCCTTGAGCACCGCGTCGGCGGTGGCCTTCATGACCTTCGCCCGCGGATCGAAATTCTTGTAGACGCGGTGACCGAAGCCCATCAGCCGAAACGGGTCGTCCTTATCCTTGGCACGAGCGATATATTCCGGGATCTTCTTCACATCGCCGATTTCGCGAAGCATGTTGAGCGCGGCTTCGTTGGCGCCGCCATGCGCCGGTCCCCACAGGCATGCGATGCCCGCGGCGATGCAGGCGAACGGATTGGCGCCCGACGATCCGGCCAGACGGACGGTCGAGGTCGAGGCATTCTGCTCATGGTCGGCATGGAGGATGAAGATCTTGTCGAGCGCATTCTCGACCACCGGATTGACCTCATAGGGCTCGGCCGGGACGCCGAAGGTCATGCGCAGGAAATTGCCGGTGTAGGACAGGCTGTTGTCGGGGTAGAGGAACGGCTGCCCGATCGAATATTTATAGGCCATCGCAGCCAGCGTCGGCATCTTGGCGATCAGCCGATGCGACGCGATCAGTCGCTGTGTCGGATCGGTGATATCGGTCGAGTCATGGTAGAATGAGCTCAGCGCACCGACCACACCGCACATGATCGCCATCGGATGCGCATCGCGGCGGAAGCCGCGATAGAACATCGCCAATTGCTCGTGCACCATCGTGTGGCGGCTGATGGTGTAGGTGAATTCGTCCAGTTCTTCCGCTTTCGGCAGATCGCCGTGGAGTAGCAGGTAGGCCACCTCCATGAACGAGCTTTGCTTGGCCAATTGGTCGATCGGATAGCCACGGTGGAGCAAGACGCCCTGATCGCCATCGATATAGGTGATCGCGCTTTGGCAGGCCGCCGTTGAGGTAAAGCCCGGGTCATAGGTGAATTCGCCGGTCTGGCCATAAAGTTTGCGGATATCGATCACGTCGGGGCCGACCGACCCGGGCAGGAGCGGATAATCATGCTCCCCGTCAGCAGTGACGAGTTTGACGGTCTGGTCGGTCATACATTCTGCTCCAGCATCTGATCGGCGATCCGGCCCAGGCTTTCCTCTCGGCCCAACAAGAGGAGGACGTCGAAAATGCCTGGCGAGGTCGTTCGGCCCGTTAGCGCCGCGCGGAGCGGCTGGGCCAGTTTGCCTAGCTTAAGTGCGTTGCTTTCCGCAACCTCCCGCACTGCAGCATCGAGTGAGTCGTGATCCCAAAGCGGCAGAGCGCCAAGCGCCTTATGTGCAAGTGCGAGATGGCTGCGTGATTCGTTTGTCAGAAGGGCAGCAGCTTTCTCGTCGATCGACATCGGACGGGTGTCGAACAGGAAGGCAGCGCCCTCCGCGAGCTGGTTGAGATCATGCGCGCGCGGTTTCAACTCGGGCATGGCGCGGACGAGCAGATCGCGGTTGGCGTTGGCGATCTTCGGCACGATCAGGTCGGCGAGTCGGACGTCATCGGCCTCGCGGATGTAATGGCCGTTGAGATTCTCGAGCTTCTTGAGGTCGAACCGCGAGGGGCTCTTGCCGACATGATCAAGGTCAAACCACTCGACCGCTTGCTCGAGGCTGATGATCTCGTCGTCGCCATGGCCCCAGCCGAGGCGGAGAAGATAATTGGCAAGCGCTTCGGGCAATATCCCCATTTCGTCGCGATAGGCATCCACCCCGAGCGCGCCATGACGTTTGGAAAGCTTGGCCCCGTCCGATCCGTGGATCAACGGGATGTGGGCGTAGGTCGGTTCATGCCAGCCCATCGCGCGGATGATCGACAATTGGCGGAAGGCGTTATTGAGGTGGTCGTCGCCGCGGATGATGTGGGTGACGCCCATATCGTGATCATCGACCACAACGGCCAGCATGTATGTCGGGCTGCCGTCGGAGCGGAGCAAGACGAAATCGTCGAGCTCGGCATTGGCCACGGCAACGCGGCCCTGGACCAGATCCTCGATCACGGTCTCGCCATCCTTGGGCGCCTTGATCCGGACGACGAACGGCTGGCCTTCGGGGGCGTCGGTGCGATCGCGCCATTCGCTGTCGATGCGGAATGGCTTTCGCTCCGCCTGCGCCGCCTCGCGGCGGGCGGTCAGTTCCTCAGTGGTCAGGTAGCAGCGATAGGCGTGGCCGACTTTGATCAGCTGGTGGGCGACTTCGGCGTGGCGGGCTTCGAACTGCGACTGGAACCAGGGCTCGCCGTCGCCCTCGATGCCGAGCCACGTCAGTCCGTCGAGGATGGCGTCGATCGCCGGCTGGGTCGAGCGCGCCTTGTCGGTATCCTCGATTCGAAGCAGGTATTGGCCGCCGTGGTGGCGGGCGAACAGCCAATTGAACAGGGCCGTACGCGCGCCGCCAATATGGAGATAGCCGGTTGGCGAAGGGGCGAAGCGGGTGACCACGCCCGTCAATTTGTTGCTTGCGCTCAAGCCTTTATTCCTCTTGTCTGCCAGGGCCGATGGACTGGACGAGCGCCCCTAGCATGGAGGACGCGTCGCTGGAACCGGCGCATCGGCTGTTTTCGCCTGCCGTTTTCACGCGCCTTGGAACGCGGATCGAAACCTTTCTCGAGGTCGAGCGGGCGCAGCTACCCTTGTGGTTTGTCGCGTCGTTCGGGATGGGAATTGCGGCCTGGTTCGCACTGGGAACATCTCATGGATGGGCCGGGATCGTCGCCATCGGATTGGGTGCGGCGGTGCTCGGTCTGGGGTGGCGGGGAAGCAGGACAGGTAGGGCGTTGACCGGATTCGGCGTGGCGCTCGCCTTGGGTTGCGGGCTCATCTGGTGGCGGGCCAATGCGGTCGCGGCGCCGGTATTGATCCGTCCGCAAATGGCGGAAGTGACCGGTACGATCGAACGGATGGAGACGCTCGCCGCAAAAGGCGATTACCGACTTACCATCGCTTCGACGACCCCCGGAATCCCGCCACGGGTGCGTATCTCCACCCCACAGGACGGTGCGCCGATGGGGTTAGCTGCCGGATCGTCGATCAAGCTCAAGGCGCGCCTTGCACCGCCCCCGCCGATGGCGCTGCCGGGTACCCACGACTTCGCGCGTGACGCCTGGTTTCGCGGGATAGGCGGGGTGGGGCGAACGATCGGTCCGGTGGTGGTGACCGATGCCAAAACTTCCACGGGGCTCGATGCGACCCGGGCACGGCTCGACACTCACATCAGGACGCAATTGCCCGGTTCGAGCGGCTCGATCGCCACCGCACTCGCCACCGGCGACCAGAATGCGGTCAGCAAGGAGGATGCCGAGGCGATGCGGCGGTCCGGGCTGACCCATCTGTTGTCGGTCAGCGGGCTGCACATCGCCGCCGCGGTTGGCGCGGCCATGTTGCTGACGATGCGGCTGCTCGCGCTCAGTCCGTGGCTGGCGACACGGGTCAATCTGGTGCTGGTTGCGGCAGGGGTCGGGGCGCTAGCAGGGGTCGGCTATACCTTGCTGACGGGCATGCAGGTGCCGACGGTGCGGAGTTGCATCGCTGCTTTGCTGGTACTGGCCGGCATCGCGCTCGGTCGCGACGCACTCAGTTTGCGGCTGGTGGCGGTGGGTGCGCTGGTCGTCCTGCTGTTCAAGCCTGAATCGCTGGCCGGGCCGAGCTTCCAGCTGAGCTTTGCCGCCGTGACCGCGATCATCACGCTACACAATATTCCCGCAGTCAAACGCCTGCTCGCGCCGCGCGACGACGGCATCGGCGTGCGGGTCTTGCGCGGGATCGCCTCACTCTTCGCAACGGGGCTGGCCGTCGAAATCGCACTCGTCCCGCTGGTCCTGTATCATTTCCACAAGGCCGGGCTGTACGGGGTCGGTGCCAACCTCATCGCCATTCCCTGGACCACCTTCGTGATCATGCCGCTGGAGGCGGGGGCGCTGTTGCTCGACGCGGTCGGGGTGGGCGCACCACTCTGGGCGGCGGCGGGATGGGCGATCGATCGGTTGCTTGGGTTAGCGCATTGGGTCAGCGGGCTCGAGGGGGCAGTTGCAAGCCTGCCGACCATGTCCCGCTGGAGCTTTGCTTCGATGATTTTTGGCGGGCTGTGGTTTTGCTTGTGGACCACGCGGCCCCGCTGGCTTGGGCTGGCGCCTCTTTTGGTTGGCGCCATCAGTGCCGCACTGACCGAGACTCCCGACATGCTGGTGACCGGCGACGGGCGACATCTGGCGATCACCGTCCCGAATGGTCCGCCCATCATTCTTCGCGACAAGAGCGGCGACTTCATGCGCAGCCTGATGAGCGAGGCGGCAGGGCATGATGGTGAGCCCGGCTTGATCGCCGAGCAACGCACCGCCAATTGCCGTCGCGACAGCTGCTTCGCGGAGATCGACCGCGACGGCAAACGCTGGGTCTTGCTGGCGACTCGGTCGCGCGACCAGATCGCGTGGCGCGAGTTGGTCGCGGCCTGCGCCGCGGCGGATATCGTGGTGTCGGAACGTTGGCTGCCGCAAGGCTGTCAGCCCCGTTGGCTGAAACTCGACCGGCAATCCCTCACGGCAAGTGGCGGTGTGGCAATTTTCCTTGGCGTGACGCCACGTATCGCCACGGTGGCGGAGCGGCTTGGCGCTCACCCGTGGGCGGCCGAACCGCCTCGATTCAAACCTCGGGCGCCGCGTCCTCGACCGTCTGCCACACGGCGAGCTCGCTTCCGGACGGATCGATGAAGTGGAAACGCTTGCCGCCGGGGAAGGCAAAGATCGCCTTGGCGATCAGTCCCCCGGCCGCGACCACCGCCTCGAACGCCACGTCGAGATCGTCGACGCGGACGACCGGAAGCGGTGCCGACAGCGCGTCCTCAGGCTGGCCATTCAGACCGACATTGACGGTCTGCCCTTCGGTCGCGGCATAGTCAGGGCCATAGTCAGCAAATTTCCAGCCAAATGCCTTGGAATAAAAGGCGCGAGTAAGTTCATGCGCTGTCACGCTCGGGAGTTCGACGTAATCAATGCGCGGGTCGACCATCTTGCTCAATACCGCCTGATCAGCCCCGCCAGTCGACCCTGGATCGTTACCTGATCCTCGCGATAACGTTGCGGTTCGTAGGATCGGTTGGCGGGATCGAGGCGGATCATCTGGCCCTCGCGCCGGTAGGTCTTGAGCGTAGCTTCTTCTTCGTTGATCAAAGCAACCACGATCTCGCCCTCGCGCGCGGTGTCGACCCGGCGGATGAGCGCGAAATCGCCGTCGAGAATCCCTTCCTCGACCATCGAATCGCCCGATACCTCGAGCGCATAATGTTCACCCGGGCCGAGCAATGCCGCGGGGACGGCGAAGCCTTCGGTGCCCTGCAATGCCTCGATCGGCGTGCCGGCGGCGATCCGGCCGTGAAGCGGGATCTCGATCGTGTCGTTTGCGGCCTGGAGCGGTCGCGCGGGAGCGATGCTGCCGATCACGTTCGCGGATGCGGCGGGCGCAAGTTCGGGCATGCGCAACACTTCGAGCGCGCGGGCACGATTGGGCAGGCGGCGGATGAAGGCGCGTTCCTCCAATGCCGAGATCAGGCGATGCACGCCCGACTTGGACTTGAGCTCCAGCGCCTCGCGCATCTCGTCGAAACTGGGTGACACGCCCGACTCCTTGAGGCGTTCATCGATGAACAATAGCAATTCGCGTTGCTTGACGGTGAGCATCGGCTTCAGCCCCAATCCAGGTCCCATGAAGGAACGAACAGGGAACTTGTATGGAACGCGTTGAATGACGTCAAGCCCGAAGGCAGCCGCAGAAACGAAAGTCGTGTGGGAACAGATGGGGCAGCGGGCTCTACAAAAAAGGGGCCCGCCGTAGCGAGCCCCTGATTAGAGTGGAAAGAGCGAAACTTAAGCCAGTTTGAGATCTGGATTACGATTACGACGGCCACGACGAAGACCGACTCCGATCGCACCAAAGCCCATCAGCATCATCGCCCAGGTCGACGGCTCGGGGACCGCGCCGGTCGGAGTCGGAGTTGTTCCGATCGTTCCGCCCTGAATGAACACGGCTGAATCTAGCGAAGAGTCGCCAACATCGGCGATATTGAAGCTCAGCGTGTATGACGCGCCGATCGTCAAGCCGGTTGCCGATGCGGTCAGCACATCGGTGAAGCCGTCGAGTTCGAACGGAAGGCCGCCCGCGCTATTATCGTTGAAGAAGGCCGCGTTGCTGCCATTATTCACGTTGTTGATGGTGACGGGTCCACCATTGCCGGGAATTTGCGCGAGGTTGACGTTCGTGAAGCCCGGGCCGTTCAGAAGCAGCTGGAACGAATCGTTGAACGAGGAACCGACGAACTCATTATATTCCTCGGACCCGAAGACATAGTTGAAGAACAAGCTGTCGGACGCCAACGTAAAGGTGAGAAGCAGCGAACTTCCGGTGCCGGATCCCGAGCAGGAGCTGGTAGTGTTTGCGCTTCCAGCGCAGCTCAGGTTTCCAGTCGTCAGAACGACGCCCTGATTGATACCGATCACCGAACCGTTGTTGAAAAAGCCGTTCTGTGTATCGCTGGAGAGCGATGAGCCGGTCAAAGTCAGGCCAGGTCCGGCCAGCGCGGTGCCCATTGCCGCGGCGTCGGTCGACGAAGTGGTGGAGATCTGAGCAAAAGCCGGCGTCGCGGCGCAAAGCGCAAAGGCGGTACCGGCGATAAAGGAAAGTTTACGCATAAAAAGGCCCCTATTGAGTTCCCACGCCAAATATTACGCGTGCGGGTCCGCGACTGGACGATCGGGCTCTGGATTAAAGTCCTGTTAATCTCAAGGGTTATCTAACCTCTCGCTGTCCGAATTCGGGATTATTTTCCGGTGCGCACTGCGACCACTCTGGCTAGTTCCACAAACGCACTCAGTAGTGCGTGGCCATGTTCAGACGCGATGCTCTCCGGATGGAATTGCACTCCGTGTACCGGCACACGTTCATGCCGCATTGCCATGACAACGCCGTCGTCGCTCCAAGCATTGGCGATCAGCGGGACGCTCGGGTCTCCGACGCTGAGCGAGTGATAACGCGTGGCGGCGAACGGCGTGGGGAGGCGTTCGAACAGGCCGGTGCGGTCGTGGCGAATATTGGCGATCTTGCCGTGCATTGGGGGCACGCGGCCGACCTTCTGTCCGCAGGCCAGTGCAATCGCCTGGTGACCCAAGCACACGCCGAGCAGGGGGCGGGCGGTGTCGATGCAGGCGGCGGCGAGCTCGACCGAGATGCCGGCATCCTCCGGACGACCTGGCCCAGGCGAGATCAAATAGCCTTCGAACCCACCGGCAAGCGCTTCCGGCGGGGAGATCGCATCGTTGCGTTGGACGGTGACATCGGCGCCCGCGACCCGGAGGTAATCGACCAGGGTGAAGGTGAAACTGTCGTAATTGTCGATCGCGAGGACGCGGACGTTCGCCACTAGCTCCCGATGATCCGCTTACGGCTGTCGGCAATCGCTTTCTCGTTACGCTTCACGCCGAGATCGGCCTGGATCGCGCGCGCCATCTGTTCGGCATATTCGCCCGACACAGCCTGCTGAAACTCGGCCTGGGTGCGGGCGACGAGGTCGGGCTGGAGCAGGGCATTGCCGGGGATGATGCGGTTGAGCTTGATGATGATGAAGCCGCGCCCGCGCGGGTCGGCGATCATCCGGCTGCCGCCCTGCGACAGTGCAAACATCATGTTGAGCGCCGGCGGGACATTGCCCTGCATTTGCGCCAGTTGCATGCGGCGAATGGCAGCCTTGTTCGGGGCGGGCAATGTGACGCCTGACGAGGCGCTCGCCGCCTGCAGCGTGGCGCCCTTGGCGACTTTCGCGGCAATGGCAGCGGCAACCGCGCGCGCCTTGGCCCGGGCTTGAGCATTCTTCCAGTCGGCCGCCACCCGATCGCGGATGCTGGCGAGGGGCGCCGGAGCGGCCGGAGTGACCTGGTCGACCGACACCAATGCATAGCCGGCGTCGCCTTCGAGTGTCTCGACTTGCGGATCGTCGCCCTGCGCCATTTCGAAACCGGCGCGAAGCACCGGTGCCAGATCGGCCGGGAATTTGAACGCCGGGTCCGTGCGTGACGTGCCGTTGGACAGGAGCGGCGGCGATTTCACCGCGGTCAGGCCGGCCGCTTTGACCGCATCGGTGAAGCTGCTGCCATCAGCAATTGAATCTTCGACCCTGTTGATGAGATCGGCGAGCGCATTCTTGCGCTTGTCGACGGACAAACGCTCGACGATTTCGGCACGGGCGGCGGCGAATGTCTTGCCAGCCTCGACCTGGATCGAGTCGACCTTGACCACATGCCAGCCGAGATCCGACTGTATCGGCCCGACCACCGCGCCCGATGCTGCAGAGAAAGTCGCGGCGGCCACTTGTTCGCCAGTCAGCCTGGTGAATTGATCGCGGGTTTGCGGTCCGACCGAAATATCGGCAGCGGAAAAGCCGGCGGGGCTGGCGGCGTCGACGAAGCTTCCGGTGCGGGCCCGGGCGGCGATGCCGTCGGCAACCTGCTTGGACGGCACCACGGCCTGGCTGATCACCCGCCGCGTTGTGCCACCATAAGTTGCCTGATTGGCGTTGTAATAATCCGATATTTCCTTGTCTGTCGGGACGACATTGGCGACCTGCGCCGGGCCGATCCGGGCGACATCGATCACGCGCTGTTCCGGAACGGTAAAGGCGCGCGCGTTGGTGCGATAGTAAGTGGTGATGTCGGCGTCGGTCGGGGCTGGAACGCCGGACAGGAAGTTGGCGGTCGGCACGAGCAGAATCTCCGCCTCCCGAGCTTCCAGTAGCATCGAGGCATAGGGCGTCGCCATGCCGACCGGAACGCGTCCATTGGCCGCACCTGAGCCGAGCACGAGCCTCTGGAGCAGTCCGCCCGACAAAATCTTGCGAAGATCGGGATCGGTCAATTTCTGCTGGTTTAGGAAATTCTGATAGGCGGCCTGACTGAACTTGCCATCCAGCCCCTTAGTGGCGGGGATTTTGGCAATTTCGGCATCGACCAGCCGTTTCGACAGGGTCATGCCCTGATCTTCGGCGAAGGCGCGGATCGCGGCGTCCTGGATCAGCAGGTCCATCAATGGATCGAAATCCTTGGCGATGGTGGTGTAGTCGGCTGAGGGATCAGTCTGCCGGACCTCGGTCAGCCGGCGTTGCAGCGCACTGCTTACTTCGCGATCACTGACTTCCTCGTCGCCGACCTTGACCAGCGCCCCGCTGCTCATACCGAAGTTGCCGGTCGAGAAGCTCTGCATGTCGGCCAAGGCGAAACTGGCAAAAATCATCACCACGAACAGGACGAGGACGATCTTGCCGGCGATCGAGTTCGACATCTTGCGGACGAAACTGGACATGGTCACTCTTGGCTTTGCTTCAGGGATGGCGCCGCTTTAGGGGCGGTGCCCGACGACGGCAAGCGAGTGAAGGGTGATCGACATGGGCAAACTCAAATTGGTGGCGGGAAACTGGAAGATGAACGGCGTCGCCGCCGACCTGGCCGAGGCGCAGGCAATTGCGGAGCGGGCCAGCAAGGGCGTGGACGTGGCGCTGTGTTTGCCGGCGACATTGGTCGAGCGGGCCGCGCGGGCGATGCCTGACTTTGCTGTGGGGGGGCAGGATGTGCATGGCGCGAACTGCGGGGCGCATACCGGTGATGTCAGTGCAGGCATGCTGGTCGATGCCGGGGCGCGGCTGACCATCGTTGGGCATAGCGAGCGGCGGGCGGATTATGGCGAGAGCAATGCCCAAGTGCGCGCCAAGGCCGAGGCGGTGGTGGCCGCGGGGCTCGACGTAATCCTGTGCATCGGCGAGAGCCTGGCTGTGCGCGAGGCTGGGGAGGCGATTACTACGGTCACCGCGCAACTGGCCGATTCGCTACCCGCCAGCGCAAAGCGGTTGACCATCGCCTATGAGCCGATCTGGGCGATCGGGACCGGCAAGGTGCCGTCGATGGATGATATTGCGGCGATGCATGCGGCCTTGCGGGCGCGGCTGGATGCCAGCTTCGGCGCGGACGGGGCGGGGGTGCGCATCCTCTACGGCGGGTCGGTGAAAGCGTCGAACGCGGCTGAGATCTTCGCAATCGCCGATGTGGACGGAGCGTTAGTCGGCGGGGCGAGCCTGAAAGCAGTCGATTTTCTGCCGATCGTCGCGGCGGCCGCATCCAATTGCTGAGCTCGAGCGTTCATTCATTCAGTGATCAGCATCGTTTTGCTAAGATAAATTTATCTTCAATCTCAATGGGAAAGGCCATCATGATTAATCGTTTTCTATCACTCGCACTCGCTGTCGCGATGCTTCCTGCCATGGCATCCGCCCAAGCCCCGACCAGCAACCCAGCCGCCGCCGCCGGGGCACCGGTCGTCGGCATGGCAGTCGTCGATGCCAAAGGCGGCGCGGTCGGGACGATCACCGCGCTGGCGGCCGACGGCGTGACGGTCAAGACCGACAGGCATCTGGCGGTAATCCCCAGGTCGGGCGTGATCGTCAACAAGGACAAAGCGATCATCGGGATGACCCAGGTCGAGCTCAACGCCCAGATCGAAATGGCCATCGCGGCGGCGCCGAAGTTGGAACTCGCGGTCGGGGGCACGGTCAAGGGGTCGGCCGGCACCAGTATCGGCACGCTTGACGCTGTTTCCGCCGAAAGCGTGACGATCAAGCTGAGCGATGGTAAACTCATCGCAATCCCTCGAACGAGCATCGCCGCGGAGTCCGGTGGCGGTGGGAAGATCGCCCTTACCGCGGCGCAACTGGACGCAATGGTCCAGTCGCAGCCCAAGGCCGAACCCACGGCTGAATAAGGGAACCGGCGCGGGCTGCATTGAAACTGGGCGCGGTCGCCGCTAGATCGCGCCCGAGTTCTTTTACCGAAAGCCCGCCATGTTTACCTTCCTGCTGATCGTCCAGACCGTCATCGCCGCTACCTTGGTAGGGGTGATCCTCATGCAGAAGAGTGAGGGTGGCGGCCTCGGCGTCGGCGGTAGCTCGTCGGGCTTCATGACCGCGCGTGGCGCGGCTGATTTCCTGACCCGCAGCACGTCGGTGCTCGGTGCCCTGTTCATCATCCTGTCCATCGCCTTGGCTGGATATGCCGGGATCAATCGCAAGCCGGTTGAAATCGATACGTCGCTGGTCAACCAAACGGCTCCGGCTGCGGTACCAGCCGTGCCGGTCGCCAATCAGGCCGCTCCAGCAGCGGGCAACGAGACCGCGCCGGCTGTGCCGCTCGCACAATAAGCGCGCTTTTTTCGCTTTACCCGATTCCCGCGCTTGCCACCCATGGCAATGCGTCGCTAAGGCCCAACTCCCATGGCGCGGTTTATATTCGTTACCGGCGGCGTGGTCTCCTCGCTTGGCAAAGGTCTGCTCGCGGCGTCGCTTGGCGCCCTGCTCCAGGCGCGTGGCTACAAGGTCCGGATTCGCAAGTTCGATCCCTATCTGAATGTCGATCCGGGTACGATGTCGCCCTATCAGCATGGTGAGGTCTACGTCACCGACGACGGGGCGGAGACCGATCTCGATCTCGGCCATTACGAGCGCTATACCGGCGTCTCGGCCAAGCAATCGGACAACATTACGTCGGGCCGAATCTATCAGGGCATTATCGCCCGCGAGCGCCGCGGCGACTATCTTGGTGCCACGGTGCAGGTCATTCCGCACGTCACCAATGCGATCAAGGAATTCGCGCTCAACGACACCGACGGGATCGACTTCGTGATCTGCGAGATTGGCGGGACGGTCGGCGATATCGAGAGCCTGCCGTTCGTCGAGGCGA
>JAZKHF010000121.1:0-3707 GCA_040385545.1 Pseudomonadota bacterium | reverse complement strand
TGTCGAGGGCACGGTCCGGCGCTCGGTCGGCGCGGCCCTGGTTGAGCTGGCGGTCGCGCGCGACGACAAGGGCGGGATGGCGGCGCGGGCCCAAATGCTGGCCCGGGTCGGCTCGGTCAGCCTCAGCGCGGAGGCGATCGCCACAAAAGATTTCCGACTCAACGGGCTCGACCGCGCCAGCGTGCGAGAAGGCCGCGTGTCGGTCGATGCACCGCTCAAGATCGGCCGGGCCTTGGTCCCGGTGCATGGCGACATGCGCTATTCCGAGCGCGGGGACGGCACGCGCCAGCTCGAAGCCGCGGCACGATTGTCCAGTCATATCAACCGCTTCAACCTGGCTGGCGATCTGCGCTATCGACGACAATGGAGTGCCGACTCAAGTGGCCCGGATCCGCCCGCCGAAATCGAGGGATCGATGATCGCATCGGGCCGGATCGGGGCGGTACGACTGCGCGGGTCCGGTATCTGGCAAGTTTCGCCCGAGAGCCGGTTCAAGGCGGCCGAGCTTTCGGCTTATTGGTCGGCGTCGGAGAAAGCCGACTTCGAAGGAGCGGTCGCGTACGACGCGCAGACGCGGCTTAGTCGCGCCCGCGTGACGCACATCCGGCGATTCGACACGATGGCGGTGGCCCTGACCGGGGAAGCCGCCAGCGACGGATCGGTGGCGGTCGGATTCAATCTCAATTTCTCGCTCGATTCCAGCCGCCGCGGCTTCTCCTTGTCGCGCCAGCAACTCGCGACCGCCGGCGCCGTCCGTGCGACCGTGTTCCGCGACCTCAACGACAATGGCCGTCGCGATTCCGGAGAACCGGCTGAAAAGGGAGCGCTAATTACGACCGGCTCGCGCCTGTCCGAACGAACCACCGACGCGCAAGGCTCGGTCCTGGTCGCGGGCCTTACCAATTATGTGCCGGTCTCGGTCGGAATCGATACGTCTAGCCTGGGCGATCCGTCGCTGGCGCCGAAAATGGCATTGCAAGTCGTCACTCCGCGTCCAGGCATCGCCGCCGACGTCGAAATTGCGCTGGTTGGCGCAGGCGATATCGAAGGCGCGGTGGTCAAGGATGGCGGCGAGGGGTTTGAGGGGCTCGAGCTGGAGCTGGTCGATGCCTCGGGCAAGGTCATCGCCAGTACGCGCAGCGATTATGACGGATTCTTCCTGTTCGAGCGCGTCGCTTATGGACGCTATGTCGTCCGCATCGCGGCGGAAAGCGCCAGGATCGCGCGCGTCGCGACCGGGCTTGGGTTGACGGCGACCGTGAGTGCCGATGCGACAGTCGTGCGGCTTGGCGCGACGAGAGTATCGAAAATACCCGAAATTGCGGCCATTCCTGCCGACGCAGAGTCGTCTGGCACGACATTGCGCTGATCGCTGGGATCGCTGGTGCTAATGCGAACCATTCACTGGTCCGCTTTCAGGGGGATTTGGTGCGGTCGAGAAGACTCGAACTTCCACGGGCTTTCGCCCACAACGACCTCAACGTTGCGCGTCTACCAGTTCCGCCACGACCGCATCGTGAAAAGCGACGGGAAAGATATCCCCGCCGCCCTGGCAAGGCGCGGCCTCTAGCAAGTCGCTTGGACACGCGCAACGGCTTTGCTCATGTTCCGCCGGGGGACAGTGGTAAACGACCTGTTTACCATGCAGCCTGGGCGCATTACTCCTTGGAGAATGATCCTCGCTTCGCTCGCGCTGGCGGCAATCGCCCAAGGTCCGACCGGCCCAGTCGCGGTGCGCATGCCGCCCAAGGCCAGCGTCCGCATCGTCCATGGCGCGCGGGTCCACCTCGGTCCATCGTCAACGGTGCGGCTGGTCAAGGCGTCGATACGGGTCGAGGACGGTCAGCGCCGCTCTGCCTATCTCATCGAATTTCAGTAGGAAGGTCTAAACCGGCCCGCCCAGCCGCAGGCGGATATACTTGCCGCCCTCAGGCACGTCGACTTCCGCACTGTTGAACGGCGCGCTCTTGTTAAGATCGAGGCTCGCGACCGGCGGCGAGATCGTCCAACTGTAAATCACCTTCTGCTTGCTCTCGTCGAGCAATTCGGCGCGGATCGGCGGCACCTGCTGGCGCGAGTCGGTCGAATTGACGATCCGGCCGCTGAGCGTGAACAAACTGTTGCCGCTCGCCAGCCGCTGGTAATCATTGGTGTTGAGCACGACATCGAGCTTGGAACTGCCGTTCGACGCCAGCCCCGCCCGCGCGCGAAGATCGGCCGGGGCCAAGAACCAGAAGGCGATTGCGGCCAAGGCAACCAACAGGATCAAGAGCAACACGATCGGCCATTTCCGCTTTGGCTGCTCGATCGGCTCATGATCGTAGAACGGCTCGAACTCTTCGGTCGCCGGTTCCGTCGGGGTTTGAGCGGCCGGTTCGGGCGTGGGATCGTCCCAAGCACTGGCGGGTTCGACCTTTTGCCACTGGCGATCGTCGGTGATCGACGACGGCGGCAGGGGCGCGGGCGGGGCCTCGGTCGCGATCTGGTCGAGCGGATTGGCCATGTCGGTGGTGGGAAAGGCGGGCTGGTCGACGATCGCGGCAACGGCTTCCTCGACCCGCGCTTCGGGCTCGACATCGAATTGCGGATCGCGCGAAACCTCGGCTTCGGTCTCAACGGCACTTTCGTCCGGGTCCTGGTGCCAGCTATGCTTGCACGACGCGCAGCGAACCTGGCGCCCGCCGACCGGAATCGCGCCGTCCTTGACGACATATTTGGTTTGGCAGGCCGGACAGGTCAGGATCATGATGGTCGAACAATCCTCCGACGTTAAATCGCCGTTGTTCGGTAACAGCATGTCGCCGCCATTGGCAAGGCGGGCGTCCCTGTGTCAGGGATAGCGATGGAGAGGGACGGCGGGCCGTCCGCGTCAGGGGTGCGTGAAGCTGTCGACGATCGTCGAATTCGACCGGGTGGGCCTGCGCTACGGCACGGGGGCCGAAGTGCTGCGCGATCTCGACTTCCAGCTGGCCCGCGGCGGCTTCTACTTCCTCACCGGCCCGTCGGGGGCGGGCAAGACGTCGCTGCTGAAATTGCTCTATCTGGCCCAGCGCCCGACGCGCGGCCGGGTCCGCCTGTTTGACGAGGAATTGGCGGAGGCCCCGCGCGAGGCGATGCCCGCCTTCCGTCGCCGCATAGGTGTCATTTACCAGGATTTCCGGCTGATCCGGCATTTGTCGGCGTTCGACAATGTCGCCCTTCCGCTGCGCATCGCCGGGCATGACGGGGTCGAGGTAGAGGGGCCGGTGCGCGAGATGCTCGCCTGGGTCGGGCTCGCCGATCGCGCGAGTGCGCGTCCGCCGACCTTGTCGGGCGGCGAACAGCAAAGGCTGGCGATTGCGCGCGCGGTCATCGCCCGGCCGGAATTGCTGGTGGCGGATGAGCCGACCGGCAACGTCGATGCGGAGATGGCCCAGCGCATCCTCCATCTCCTGACCGCGCTCAACCGCCTCGGGACGACGATCATCGTCGCGACCCACGATCTGTCGCTGATCGCCGCAACGCCGGGCGCGCAGATGCTTCGGCTCGACAATGGCGCAATGGTCGATCCGACTGGCTCGCTGCGCAATCCTCCGCGCGGGTTACAGGAGCGGGCTGGATGATCGGCTTTCTCGCCGCCACCCCCGCCGAGCGCCGTCTGATCCCCGGCGGCCGCCTCCAGGGACCGACGCCTTACGTTATTGCGATCATGATGTTCGTGATGGTGG
>JAZKHF010000120.1:0-8322 GCA_040385545.1 Pseudomonadota bacterium | reverse complement strand
GCCAAGCGGGCCGCGAACCGTCACCTGCAGAAGATAGGCTGGCGACGCGTTCGCGGAATTGGTTAGGCGGCTTGCAGGAATTGCTTGCGTCGGCGGCGAAGCGAGACGCCTAGGGCACCGAAGCCGAACAGCATCATCGCCCAGCTGCTGGGCTCCGGAACCGATGTGACGGTGGTCTGGAACAGGGCGGCGTTGGAGAGGCCGGTCGCATTGGAGTTGAGGCGATCGGTGACGAGAATGACATCGACCCCGGCACCGGCATCGAACCGGAAGAAGAACGTGCCCTGGCCACCGTCCCCGGCACCACCGGCATGCATGCCGAAGATCGTCATTCCGGTCAGAAGCGTTCCGAAATTGATGATTCCGTCGTCCGAGCTCAACGGGCTGAGCTTCGGCTCGAGGTAGGCACCGCTAGCGGGCCCACCGAGCGCGGCCAAGGCGGCAAGTCCGGTTGGATCGGTCAACGAATCCTGCAGCAAATTGCCCGAATATCCGCCCGAGCAGGCAAGGATCGCCACGTTAAATGTGAAGTTGGTGCACGGGCTGACCGACGCGGCCGGTCCGAGTTGTTCGGTAGCTTGCGCCATGCCCGGCACGGCGAGACTGGCGACGATTGCCGAACCGGCCAGCAATGCACGACTCAGGAGCGACTGTGACTTTAAAAGGTTTTTCATGGTTCGACATCCTGCGACTCAAGTTGATAAGCAACATGGATTTAACAGAAATTAAACAACGCGCCAGAAACGAGTGACTCCAGATTTCCCGGATCGGGACAGTTGCCCGCCTCGGTCCAGCCTGAACGACTCGACAGAAAGAAGGGGCCCCGCATCGCGAGGCCCCCTCATTTTAGGCTTTGATCTGATCAGGCCGCTTGACGGATCCAGTCGGCGCGACGACGACGGCGCATCGAGTAGCCAACGCCGGCAAAGCCGATCAACATCATCGCCCAGGTAGCGGGCTCCGGAACCGCCGGAAGAACCGTGGCACGAACGATGAAATCATCATGATTGTCGTCGACGTTAGTAACCTGATCGTCGAAACCCAGGTAAAACACCGAGACGTTCTGACCACTGGTCTGATTTGGGCCCAAGAAGATACCGAAGCCATCCTGTCCGACCGTCGCGCTTGTTCCACCGACGCTCGTGAAATTGAGCAGCCCAGTCAGGCTGCCGGCGAGGAAGCTGGCAAAGCCGATCGGAATCGGTGCTGCGAAGTGGTTCTCAAATCCTGATGTCTCCGTCAGAGTTGCGGACCCAGCCGTGAAAGTGTCGCTAAACCCACTTTCCGACCCGAGAAACTCGAAATAGATCGTCGCATCCGAGCTCAGGAGCAGGCTTGCACCCATAGTTGTGTACTGCGTCAGCCCAAGACCCGACAGCTCAGTGATGAAATTATTGTTTCCCGGGACCGGAATCGGAGCCACATAATTGACCTGAACGGTCTGCGCCTGGAGCGCAGCCGGTGCGGCCAATGCTGAAAGGCCGGCGAGGAGCTTATATACTGTCTTCATGCCACATCTCCCTGTTGGAGAACCACGCCGTTTTAACGGGGCGACTCGGTTTAGTTAATTTAATGTAAACAAAATGCCGGACGGCAACGCATGAGTCAACAGACCTACTCTGCAAATCATTAACCCAAGTTAGGCCAAGATCATTACGCGTTGGTGACAAACTTGGGTAGCTTGGGCGAGTCCGAAGGCAATGTGCCGACATCGATTTCGGCACAAAGTTTCGCAACTTTTACAATGGCATGCACTCACACCTGCGGCGAACCATCATCGCCGCTTCTACGAGCGCTTGGTTGCTCCGCTTCTGGATTTCTCGCAGCTTGAGCGTCGTCCCTGCGCCATGGCAAAGTCGCTTTTTTTGGCCGCCCTTTGTCTCGAAACGGGACTTCGGGTCTCCCCGAGACCCGCGGGCATCCCCGCCCCCCTTTAATAGAGAGGGTGAATCTGCCGGGATACCAAGATGGCGATGAAACGGTGTTCGATCTCTGCGGATCGGGGCTTGGCCCCACAATCGCCAGCGTCCTATAGTCGGGGCCAGCGACAAGGAACCCTGCATGACGTCGAAAGATCAATCAGTTGGACAGATGATCCGACCAGTCATTTTGTCGGGCGGGTCCGGAACGCGGCTATGGCCAGTTTCGAGACTGGCGTTTCCCAAGCAGCTATTACCAATCGCGGCCGACCAATCGATGCTTCAGGTCACAGCATCGCGCGCCTCGGGCCCCTCCTTTGCGGACCCAATCGTTGTCGGTGACGAGGAGCATCGCTTTTTCATCGCCGAGCAGCTGCAACGATGCGGGTTGCAACCGGCTGCCGTGATCCTGGAGCCAGTGCCCCGTAACACCGCGCCGGCTATTGCCCTCGCAGCCCATTGGACGATCGCAAATGGCGGCGACGATCTGCTGCTCGTGCTCCCGTCCGACCAAGTCATCAGCGATGAAGAGAAATTTCGCGCTGCCGTTTTGACCGCAATCCCGAACGCCTTGGCCGGGGGTCTCGTGACCTTTGGAATCGTCCCCGATGGTCCGCACACCGCCTACGGGTATATCGAGCAAGGTGAAGCGAATGCCGACTCCCCCGAGCTCCATCGCGTTGCGAGCTTCGTCGAAAAGCCGACGCCTGATCGCGCCAGGGAGTATGTCGAGGCCGGACGATTCCTGTGGAACAGTGGCATGTTCCTCTTTCGGGCAAGTGCAATCCTTGAGGAGCTGGAGCGGTACGCACCTGAAGTCGCAACGGCCGCGGCTTCAGCAGGCAAGGCATTCGATCAGGACGGATCGTTTGCCCGTCCCGACAAATCCGCATTCGTGGTTTCGCCCAACATCTCGATCGACTTTGCCGTCATGGAACGGACGTCCAACGCTTTCGTTCTGCCGGTCGACATCGGCTGGTCGGACGTCGGCTGCTGGTCGTCGCTGTGGGACATCACGGCCAAGGACGAACAGGGAAATGTGACCCGGGGGCCGGTGCTCGCGCTGGACAGCAAGGACTGCCTCGTGCGTTCCGAGCATGATCAGCTGGTGGTGGCAATCGGACTGGAACGGGTGGGCGTGGTCGTGACCCGCGATGCCATCTTGGTCACTGATCTCGACCGGTCGCAGGACGTCAAGGCTGCCGTCGACCTCCTTCGCGAGCGCGGCGACGAAGCGGCGGTTAGCGCATCGGAAGTGTTCCGCCCGTGGGGCTCATACCAGACCACCGATCGCGGCGACCGGTTCCAGACCAAGCGAATCGTCGTCAAACCCGGTGCCCGGCTGTCCTTGCAGAAGCATCATCATCGTTCGGAGCATTGGGTGGTCGTGTCCGGTACTGCCGAAGTGACGATCGGGGGCGAGGTTCGGCTGCTGCAGGAGAATGAGTCAACATACATTCCGGCCGGCACCACGCATCGACTGGCCAACCCCGGCAAGGTGGCATTGCACCTGATCGAGGTTCAGTGCGGCCCTTACCTTGGCGAAGACGACATCATCCGTATCGAAGATGAATATGGTCGGCTTGAAAAATGATGCGATAGCCCGGAGCTTTTGACGGCCTTACTCAGCAGGCGCTTTTCGCACCCGACCGCAACTCGGCGGGCGCAATCGGCATGACCTTGTTTGATTCAATGGCCGGACAATCGGCAGCGGCTACCTTCTTTTTCTTGGGCGCGTCGGTCGCGGTGTCGCCAATCAGCACACCCGATCCCTGATCTGCTGCAAGCGGCTCCCTGATGATCGCATCGGCGACGATGATCGGATTCGTCGACCCGTCATTGTTCGAGCCTGGAAGATCGGGGGGCGCGAGGACTTGGTCCGACTGCGCAAGGGCCTCGGCCGTCAGGAGTATAGTGCTCTGCGGAACGACCGCGGGTTCTTTCCCGGCATAACGCTGGCCGAAGGCGGAATTCGATCCCAGACCGCCCTTCAGGCGATAAAAGATGTGGCGACCGATCTGAACCTGTTTGTCCAGGGTCGCGGCCCAATAGGGCAGGACGTAATCCGCATGATAGTTGGTGGAATGGCCGACCGGCGCAAAGACCCGCCCGGCTAACGCCTGGACCGCAATCGTCCTAGCTCTGCCAAAGAGAGCGACATTCGGTCGGCGCAGCAACGAACCATCACAGGTGAACGTGAACTGGCATCCCATCACGCGTTCGGACCCCTGATATACGACCCCGCATACACTCGAGGGATAAGCGGGATGGCGCATCCGGTTAAGGACGACCTGAGCCACCGCCCTTTGGCCAGCCTCTCCCTCGCTAGCGGCTTCGTAATAAATTGCCTGGGTGAGGCAATCGACGGCTCGCCCGCGACTCTCACTATCGGCTTCGAGTACGAAACCGCGTGCAGGAGTATCGACGCGGTCCGTAAACGGCAGCTTGCTGTTGGCGTTGAGCGCCTCTTCGACGGTCAGCGGCTGAAAAGCTTGCGGCTGGGCGAGCGACTTGGGGAGTTGTGCCGCCGCTACCTCTGCTTCCGCTTGCTCCGTCCCCATCGGGACGGTCTGCGCTCGATAAAGCAAACCGCCACCAACAAGCAGGAGAACGACCGCGACGATCGCCGAGACTATCGCGGCGCGACGACGCCGACGCGCACGAAGGCGCTGGTACAGACCGGTCGGCTCCATGGTCATGCCGACTGCCCACCGCTCGGCCGCGAAGGCTTCCATCGACTGGCCAGCCAGAAGATTTTTGGCCCCTCAATCAGATAGCGACGCCACATTCGTGCAGGGTTCGATGCCAGCCGATAGGCCCATTCAGTACCCGTCTTGCGGAAAGGCAACGGCGCGCGAACTTGGTCGCCGGTCAAAAATTCGAGCGCGGCGCCGATACACAGGCCGAACCCCGTCCCGCCGGACACCTTTGCAGCAATTAATTCCTGCTGTGGCGATCCAACGGCAATAAAGGCGAAACGGCATTTTGCCTCGGCGATGAATTCGGCAGCTGCATGTTGGGCGGCGACGTCTCGCCTTAGCCCCATCGGCGGGGAATGATGGATGAACACAAGAGCCGGATAGCGGAACTTCAGGCGGTCCACGATGTCGGGATTACCACCGACGACGGCTATCCGGTCTCCGGTGTTGACCACCTGATCAAGGATTGCTGCGGTCAGGTCGCTACCGGTGACGACCGGTAGACGAATACGGCGCAGTCGGGCCAAGGCGGCAAGTATTCTGCTGTCACATACGCACAGGCTGGACTTGGCGTATGCGGTGCGGACATCGGCCTCTGTCTCCTCGCTATGCAAACGGACAACATGGTCCACGTTGGGCGTGACGATGTAGCCGAACGGCGTATCGGACGTGACGAGGCGCAGGCGATCGATCACCTGTTCCTCGGTCAATCTGTCGAATGAGACGCCAAGATATTCGGTGCGATCAATATGCATCGCTGTCCCAGAAAATGGCGCGGGCGGTGAGTACAAGAATCTTGAGATCGAAACCTAGCGACCAGTTTTCGATGTATCGCTTGTCGTACATCACCCGCTTCTCGGCCCGTTCGACGGTGCGAATTTCGCCGCGTAGCCCACTGACCTGGGCCAGGCCGGTGATCCCCGGCTTCACCCGGTGACGGCTCGCATAGCCTCGAACAGCATCATGGTAATAGCGGTCGCCGACCTTCATGTGGATGGCGTGCGGCCGCGGACCGACCAGCGACATGTCGCCCAGCAGCACGTTGAACAGTTGCGGCAGTTCATCGATGCTCAGGCGGCGGAGCCAGCGTCCGACGCCCGTTACACGCGGATCGTCCTTCGTGGTCGTCGAATGCGCGCCGAGATCGGTCTGATCGGCATGCATTGTCCTGAATTTATAAACTTCGATGACTTCGTTGTTGAAGCCGATCCGCGGCTGGACAAACAGGATAGGTCCCGGGCCTGACAGGCGAACCAGCAAAGCGGAAACGATCAGGATGGGGGACAACAGGATCGTGGCGATGATCGAGATCGTAAGATCCTCGGCCCGCTTGAGCACGCCATTGATATCCCGGAAAGGCCGTTGCCACAGCATCAGGACCGGGATCTTGCCAAGCAAATGCACTTCGTAGGCAGGTGCCAGCTTGACCGCCAAAGGCGGGATAACGGCAATGTCGACCGATACGTCGCTCAGTTGCTCGACGATTTCAGCGACCCGCTCGGCGTTTAGTCCTGGCGTGCATAACAAAACCTGGTCTACCTCACCGGCACGGGCTTTCGCTACCAGCGCGTCGATCCCGCCGATGAACTCCATATCTTTTGGACCTTCGCCGCGCAGCCGGTCGTCGGCCACGCCGAGAAAACGGACATGCGGAAGGTCAAGATTGTTGAGTGTCTGGCGAATGAGCTGGAGCGATTCCGGGTCGGCGCCGTAGAATGCGACGCGCTGCTCGATCCGCCCGCGCCGGGACAGTCCACGCAGCGCCGCGTGGATAAGCGGACGAGCCACTACCAGAGTTGCAACCAGCGACCCGGCGTAGGCCAGAGTCACGCCGCGAGAAAAATTTTCGATCAGGCCGAATTGCCAGACGACCGCCGAGGCGATGAGCACGCTGGCGATGGCGTCGATGATCGGATCGCCCGGGTCGGACAGGCTGACCAGCGACTGACGGTAGGATCGGCGGGACATACGCAACAGGATGAAGGAGGAGGCCGCCGCGCAAAATGCGAACAAATGGACCGAGGACGAGACATCGGCCCCGCGCACTAGCTTGTAGATTCCGACCGCGATGGGCGCGCTTATGACCAGGCACAGCAGATCGCCGGCGAGCAGGATCGGTCCGGCGATGTTTGACGAAAAACGTATGCCGCTCGATTTCCCGCTGCCCGGCACGCCGGACGGGCTTGCCGGACCATGGGTCACGCCGCTCTCGTTGCGCACCATGTTCACTACGCCAATTCCTTCATAAGACGCGAATAACGCTCATCATCATGGCTTCGCTTGAGACGGGCCATCCCGTCACGGTCTCCCCGCTCGGCGAGAACTTGCTGCAACTGCCTGTATAATGTTTCATTTCCGGGAAGGTCACGATAGCCATTCCACAACGTGCGCTCTGCCCATCGGCCATCCCGGTTAGCCCTGTAAATTTGAGCGAGCAATATCCGATGATCGGCCACGGTGTTGTAGCTTGTGACTAGGCGCTGGGCGTCCGCCGTGGCAGCGCGGTGGTCGCCGAGCTTCGAAAGCAGGCGTGCCCGGGCGGAAAGCGCCACGATATGATCGGGCTCCGACGTGAGGATGCGGTCGAGCAGCTGGCGAGCGGCTGGTATCTGACCCTTCATCATCAAGGCTTCCGCAAACACCGCGTTGAAGTTGGTATTTGCACGGTCGTTGACCGGACGCGGCGCTTTCCCCAACAACGAGAGGGCCTGATCGGGGCGCCCGATCCGATTATAGTAATTGGCAAGCGCGATCTTGCTATGCTCGGGCAGCGACGCTGCTCCCGGAACAGAAGCCTCTTTTTTGGTTGGGGCAAGATCAACCCAAGCCGACAGGACGCTATTCGCATCCTCCATGCTCTTTGCTTCCTTCAGAAAGCGTTGTGTGACCTCGTTGGCCAACACGATGTTGTTCGCCTGCAACGCATCGCCGACCGTCCGCGTCGCCAGTGGCGCGCTGGCCGGACTTGCCTGCCAAAGCCTGGCGTCGGCCTGCGCGGCCTCGGTCCAATTGCCCAGATAGCGCTGAATTGCACTAATCGACCGAAGAAGCGCGCCATCATCGCCGCCTTGGCCCAGTTTGCCATTGAGAAAAGCAATCGCTTCCGGGAATTTCCTTTGGGCAGTGAATAGCCTGGCCTGCAATATGTTGGCGACGGTATCACGCGGACCGTTTTTCAGGAGAACGTCGACATTCTCCTGCGCCTTGGCGAAATTGCCCTGGCGCAAGGCGGTGAATCCCCGGGCAACGGAGACCGCGCGATCGTTCGGCGCGATCACGGTCAATTTTTCGAGATGATCCTCGGCCAGATCGACCCGGCCATTGATAACCGCCAGCTCGGTCATCATCGACAACGGCCCGATCGCGGTCCGGTCAAGCTCATGCGCGCGAGAGAAATGCGCATAGGCGTCACCATAGAGGCCGAGCTGCAATTCGATCTGGGCCAAGGCGATCCAATATTCGCTGACCCCGTCATCGGCCCTGGTCAGCGCCAACAGGGCGAGGCGCTGTCCGATGACGTCATTAGCCGCTAGTGCCTGCTGATAGTCATCATTGGCTCGCTTGAGTTCGAACCGATTCCCACAGGAAATGAGAAGCAAAGCCGCGACGCACAGCGAAGTCAGTCTCACTTGAGAAAATGGGGTTCGGAATTTCATTTTTCGCCTATACTGAATTGAATTAGTGTTTTGTAACCCATTGGCATG